>JBGATT010000183.1:0-6350 GCA_044229035.1 Gemmatimonadaceae bacterium
TGACACCGTCGGCGCCCGGGCGGTGCAGCGCGGACTGCACCGTCCGGGCGAGTTCGTCGCGCTGGAAGGGCTTCGTGATGGCCGCGACGAAGCCCGCTTCGCGATAGTGCGCCATCGTCGGATCGTCGGAGTAGCCGCTCGCCACGATGGCGCGCGCGGTCGGGTCGATCCGGAGGATCTCCGCCATCGCCTGCCGGCCGCCCATCCCGCCAGGGATGGTGAGGTCCATGACGAGCAGGTCGAACGGCGAGCCGGCCTGCCGCCGCTCGGCGAAGCGCTCCACGGCCGCGCGCCCCTCCGCGACGGTCTCGACGCGGTAGCCGAGTTGCCCGAGCATCCGCTGCAGCACCGAGCGGACGAGCGGCTCGTCGTCGAGGACGAGGATCGATCCATGTCCCGGCACGAGCGGGGCCGGGTCGGGCGTCGCTTCCGCCGCGACCTCGTTCGACGCCGGGAAGAACGCACTGAAGGTCGTGCCCTCGCCCAGACGCGAGGTGAACGTGAGCGTCCCGCCGTGGTTGCGGCAGATCGCGAACGCGGTGGCGAGGCCCAGTCCGTTGCCCCCGCGCTTCGTCGTGAAGTACGGATCGAACACGCGCTGGCGGATCGCCTCGGGGATGCCCCGGCCGTTGTCGGCGAAGTCGATCCGGACGTACCGCTCCGCTCCGGGGCTCGCGCCTGACGCGGGCGCCGCGGCGGCGCCGAGCGGGAGATGCTCGGTGACGTTCGACGCGCGCACGACCAGCCGTCCGCCCTCGCCGGTGGCCTGCGCGGCGTTCAACACGAGGTTGCTCACGACCTGGCTGAACTGCCCGGCGTCGAGATGGGCATGCCAGAGCGACTCGGGGAGCTCGAGGTCGATGCGCATGTGGGAACCCGCCCCGGCGAGCGAGATCGCATCCCGGAGCACGCGGCCCACATCGGTCGTGCGCCGCAGCGGCTGTCCGCCCTTCGCGAACGCGAGCAACTGCGTCGTCAGGTGACTCGCCGCCATCGCGGCCTGCTCCGCGCCGGCGAGCATCTCGTCCCGTTCGTCGGGCTCCGCGTCGCGCGCCAGCGTCACGTGCCCGAGGATCGCGGTCAGCGCGTTGTTGAAGTCGTGGGCGATGCCCCCCGCGAGCACGCCGAGCGACTGCAGCTTGTCATCGCGCTGTCGCGCCTCCTCCTGCTGGTGCTCCTCGGTCGTGTCCCGCACGCTCACGAGCACGCAGCTGCGGCCGCCCGAGGTCACCTGGCTGCCGCGCACCTCGCTCCAGTGCGCGCGTCCCGCGGGATCCTCCCACGAGGCGTCGATGGCCTGGTGGTCGGCATCCGGTCCGTCGAGGAGCCGCGCGAGCGCGTCGGCGAGCCAAGGCGGGTCGATCGCGGTGATGGGGAGCGCGTCCATCGCGGAGCCGACGCCGCAGAGAGCGCGCGCCGGGCCGTTGCACTCGAGCACCGTGCGGGTCGTCGCGTCGATCAGCAGGAACGGCACCATCGACGTCTGGAACAGCGCCCGGTACCGCTGCTCCGATTCCGCCACGGCGCGCTCGGCGCGCACGCGTTTGGTGAACAGCACCACGAGCAGCGCGAGGCTCGCGCCAAGCGCGAGCATCATGGCGACGGACCAGACGAGCTGCTCGCGGCGCGTCTCGGCCAGGATCGCGAGCGCGTCGAGCTCCGCCTGCCGCTGCCGCGCCTCGTAGCGCGTCCCGAGCTCCGCGGACAGCCGCTGTTTCGCGCTGTCCGCCAACTCGGCCGCGAGGGCGTGGTAGCGCCGGTAGGTTCGAAGGGCCGCGCCGCTGTCTCCGGTCGCGGCCTGCGCCTCCGACAGCAGCGCGAGCAGGTCCGACTCGCTGCGGCGGCTGTTGATCTCCGCCGCGAGCGCGATCGACCGTTCGAAGAGCGGGATCGCACCGCGCGGGTCGCCGAGCCGCATGCGGACCTCCGCCAGCGCGCCCTGCGACCGGACCACGCCATCCTTGTCACCGATCCGCTCGCGGAGGGCGAGGGCCCGGCGATGGTAGTCGAGCGCGACCGACGGCTCCTGCATCCGCTCGTGCGCGAAGCCGATGTTGCTCAGGTCCTTCGCCTGCCCATAGAGGTTCCCGTCCTCCACGTCGAGGACGTACGCGCGCTCGAGCGGCCCGATCGCCGCGCTCGGGCGCCCGAGCTCGATGAGGGCGAGCCCGACGTTGTTGAGGGTGTTCGTCAGGTTGCGGCGCGGCCCGAGGCGCTCGTGGATCGCGAGGGCGCGCCGGAGCGCCGCGTAGCCGTCCTCCGTGCGCCCGAGCTCGAGATACACGAGGCCGATGTTGTTGTGCGCGCGGGCGGCGGCGATCTCGTCACCGAGCGCTTCGCTCATGCGCAGGGCGGCGAAGAACCCGTCGAGGGCGGCGGCGAGGTCGCTCTGGTTGTAGTGGATCGCGCCGACGTGCGAGAGCGTGCGCGCGAGCGCCGGCGAGTCGCCGTACGGCTCGAGCAGCTTTCGGGCGCGTTCGATCGACGCGGTGGCGGCCGCATAGTCCGCCATGCGCCACTGCACGAGCGAGACCTGGTAGTGCGCCTCCGCGAGCATCCGGGCGTCGCCCAGCGGCGTCGCGAGCGATTCCGCGCGCAGGGCCTCCGTGAGCGCCTCGGGATAGGTCCCGCCGGACTGCAACGCGTAGCTCCGCGCGATGCGCGCCTCGACCTCGCCGGGCCCCGAAGGATGCTTGGCCAGCAGCGCCAGCGCCTCGTCGGCGAACGGCAGGCCGATCGCGGGCGTGTCCTTGTTCGCATCGGCGAGGGCGAGCAGCAGCGGGATGCGTGCGGCCCCCGCTGCGGTCGTGAGCCGCCGCGCGAGCGCCGCCGTGTCGGGCGCCGGCGTGACGACCGACTTCGCGGACTGTGCTGGGAGCGGCGCGGCGCCGCGGAGCGAGAGGCTCGCGAGGAACAGGGCGAGGACGGCACGGGAGGCGCGCGCGAGTGCCGTGGCTCGCCAGCCGGTGGGTCGGGGGTCGTGGTGGTCCCGGCGCATGTCGAACGTTCCGTTCAGTGGGGCGCTTGCGCGCTCCGGTGCTGCCTCATCTATACGGCGGTCCGTGGCGACTTCCTACCGGGAGAACCCTCACAGGTGGGTCATGAAGTGCTGACCCCTCGCGAGCGACGCTCAGCGCTCGCGGACGTTGTATGCGATCTCGAGCAGCTCGAACTGCAGATAGGCGTACTCGCCGCTCGCCGGATGCCAGACGCCCTCGCCGCGCGACATCAACCGCGCGGACCCGAAGTCGCGGTACTCGTGCAGCGGCGTCGACCACCGCATCGGGGTGAACGTGCGCCCGTCGGGCGACAGCGCCCCTCGCCCGTCGGCCACGAAGTCCCGCAGCTCGCCCTGCGCGGTGAACGTCAGTCGCGCGCGGACCGACCGGCCGAGGTGCGTGAACGTCGCGTCGGCCGTGAGCGGGTCGATCTCCTGCCACGCGATGCGCGGGTCGATCAGCGCCCCAGGTGCCATCACGCACAGGTCGTTGAACAGCGTCACCGTCTCGGCGGCATCCATCGACGGCCCCTTCGCGTCGACCGCGGTGAACACCGAGGCGACGCGCACGCGCATCGTGGCCGAGGGGCCGACGAACCGATGGAGGACCTGCGTCGGGACGCCGAGCATTCGCGCGTCCATGTAGAACAGCCGGGACGCGGGCTCGATCGTGTTGACCTGCTCCCCCGTGAATGACATCCATCGGGCGGTCGGCCCGCTCCGGATGCGGCCGCGGAACCGAGCGCGGAAGTTCCGCACGCGAGGACGTCCCACCGCGCCGCTCAGCTGGATGTAGCGGCGCACCGCCGGCGGGAGTCCCGCGAGATCGGCATCGGTGAGGTGCGGCGTGGAGTCGGACGTGCCGCCGGACGCCCGGCTCGGGTCGGCGAGCGCGCGGCCGACCTCACGCGCGAACTCCGCCCTGAGACTCGACGGGGCGGACGCGAGGTACGCGAGCACGCCGCCGAGGACGGCGAGGAGGAGGAACCCGACCAGGAGGATGCGCATGCTGGAGCTTATGTCGTGCCGACTCCGAACATTACCCGGATGCCGCATTAAGTGTCGGTGAACGATATTGCCCGCACGCATCCCGCCGCCGACATTCGCGCCATGCGCCTCCACCGACTCCTCCCGCTGGCGAGCCTGCTCGCCGTCGCGTGCGATCGGGCCGTGCCGCCCGCCCGCACCGTCGCACCCGACATCCGTGATGCGGCCGCCTACGAGGCCGTCCCCTCCATCACGCTCGAACCGGTCGCGCCGCTCTGCGCCGATCCGCTGGCGTGTCTCACCCCGCCGCGCGCGGACGCCGTGGTCGGCGATGACGGCGACGTGCTGCTGCTCATGGCGAGCGGTCGCCGCGCCGAGGTCGGCCGCGTCCGCGCCGGCACCGACTCCGCGGTGCGCGTCGGACGCGAGGGCAGCGGACCGGGCGAGTACCGCATCCCGGGGCTGCTCGGGTTCTCGCCCACCGGCGACGCGCTCATCCTCGACATCGCCGCTCGTCGCACGCTGCGCTTCTCGCGCGATGGTGCCACTGCCGCCACCGCGCTCGTCACGCTGCCGCCCGCGCCGTTGGGCGGGTTCGGCTTCGTCGGCGGCGAACTGCGCATCCTCTCGACGGACCTCCCGAAGACGCCCGGCGATTCACTCCCGGTGCACGTCTTCGCGCTCGACAGCGCCGCACCCAGCGCGCGCCAGCTGCACACCCTCGCCCTGCGCCAGCCGGCGTACGCGCTGATGGCGATGCGGCAGCCACCCGGCCTCTTCACCCCGGCGGACTGGTTCGCGCTGCGGCAGGACGGGTCGGTCGTGTTCGCGCACGGCGGGGAGCTCGCCGTCGAGCTCTTCGATCCCGCGGGCGCGCTCGTGCGGCGGATCGGCTTCGCGCTCGTGCCGCGCGAACCGCTGGAGCGCGACATCGCGGAGGCGAGCGCGTCGCGACTCCGCGGCTTCCCGCCGGGGGAGATGCGCGACGCCGCGGCGCGCCAGCTCACGCAGGGCATGGCCACGCGCATGCCGCTCGTCACCGCGCTGGTGACGATGCGCGACGGCGAGATCTGGATCCGCGGCACGCCGGACCAGCTGGGGGAGCAGGTGGAGTGGCTGGTCCTCTCCGCGGCGGGAGAGCCGCGCTTCCGCGTGCGCCTCGCCGAGGACGATGCGGTGCTGGGGAAGCACGCGGGGCGCTACCTCGTCACGCGCCAGGACGGGGAGGGGAGCCGGTACTGGTGGGTGCGACCGCCTACCGGCGCGCCCCGCTGATCAGCGCCACCAGCTTGGCCTCGAGCGTCTCCACGTCCCACGGCTTGCCGAGGAAGGCCGCGTCGGCGTCGGCCCCGATCGCCCGTTCGATCGTCTCGGCCGAATAGCCGGAGACGAGCAGCACGGGCGTGCGCACGCCCTGGGCGCGGAGCGTGCGCAGCAGGTCGAGACCGCTCGCGCCGGGCAGCGTGACGTCGCTGACGATCGCGACGTACGGTTCACCGCCGGCGAGCCAGGGGAGGGCGTCCTCGACCGATGTCACGGATCGCACCTGCGCGCCGAGGGAGACGAGGATCCGCTCCGTCGCGTAGCGCACCAGCGGTTCGTCCTCGATCAGCAGCAGGTGGCGGCCGTCGATCACCGGCAGATGCGTCCGCGTCGGCGTCGAGCGCCGCGCGGAGGGCGCGTCGGTCGCGACGTCGAGCTCCTCGCTCGGCGTGGGGAACCACAGCTCCGCTCGGGTACCGGCCCCAGGCGCGCTCGTGAGCACGAAGCGGCCGTCGTGCCGTGCCATCGTGTCGCGCACGATGGCGAGCCCGAGGCCGGTGCCGAGGTGCGCGGGCTTCGTCGTGAAGAAGGGCTCGCTCGCCCGGGCGAGGACCTCGGCGGACATCCCCGGGCCGTCGTCGGTGACCGTGAGCAGGGTCCACGCCCGTCCCCCGTCGCGCCGCATCTCGATCGCGAGACGGATGGTGCCCGCGTCACCGAGGGCGTCCCGCGCGTTGACGATGAGGTTGAACAGCGCCTGTTCGACCGCATCGCGATCCACGCGCAGTCGCGCCGTGGTCGCGCGGTCGGCCTTGAGCGCGATGCCCGGCGGGAGGACGCGGCGCATCAGGTCCGCGGTGTCGTCGAGGAGCGAGGCGATGGGCTGCAGGACGGGATCGTGCACGTCGCGCCCCGAGATCGCGAGCAGCCGTCGCGTGAGCCGCGCGCCGCGCGCCGTCGCCTCGTCGATCGCGCCGATCGCCGAGGCATCACCCACGGGACGCAGCGCGGCCGCGCTCGCGCGGACGATGGTGAGCAGGTTGTTGAGGTCGTGCGCGACCCCGTTCGCGAGGCGCGAGGCGAGGTCGAGCTTGTCGGCGCG
>JBGATT010000184.1:0-6247 GCA_044229035.1 Gemmatimonadaceae bacterium
TCCCGAATGGCCTCGAGGGCATCGACGGGCTCACGACCAAGAGCCGGATCCTGGTCTACTGTGCGAGCGGCATGCGCTCGGCACAGGCGGCCGCCCTCCTCGGCCGGGCCGGATACGCCCGGGTGACCGACGGCGGGGGGATCGCCCAGGCCAAGGCGGAGTTCGAGGCGGCCTGAGCTCTCACGGAGTGCGCGCAACCCGTTGAAACGGCGAGGTTTCGGCGTTCTATTACACCATGCTCTGCGCTGCCTGCAACAAGGAGAGCAATAACCGGCGAGTCTGCCCCTATTGCTTCACGCCGTACCCGCCGGAGGGCGCGCATTCGCGCCAATCGACCTCAGTGGGCCGTGCCTCGGTCTCGATGTCGGCCAAGTCGGCCAAGCAGGCATCGGGCTTCTCGCTCGGCCCCCTCGAACCGGTCCGTGACTGGTTCACCAAACAGTCACCGATCGTGAAGTGGAGTTCGGTCGGCATCGTCGTCGTCGGACTGATCTGGCTGTTCACGGGCGGCGAGGACCCCGCGCGTCCAGGCCCCGCGACCGCCCCGGCTGGCGTCGAAGCGCCCGCGATGTCACGCGAGGAGGCCGACGCGGTCATCAAGCGCACCCGCGAGAGCGCCCTCGTCGAAGAACAGGCCGACGAGGTGAGCGTCAGCTACCCCGCGGCGACCTTCCCCGTCCAGCCCGAAGGGCAGGTGATGCTCGCGATGCAGTTCGCCCGCGCCGACGAGGTGGTGAACAACCGCAAGCGGCGGATCTTCTTCCATACGCCGAGCGGCCGGATGTTCGCGCAGTCGGATGGGGTGACGGGGCTTACTGTCGTGAAGTGAGGGTCTGGTGTGCGGGCGGGTGGATGGAGGCGGAAGGATGAAGGGTGAACGACGAAGGCAGCCCCCCGAATCAGGGAGGCTGCCTTCACTTTCATCCTTCACCCTTCCGCCTTCATCACTGCTCAGGTCACTGGTACTGGATGTAGAGCACCTTGGGATTCAGCCGCAGGATCTCCGCGATCGTGGTGCGCGGGTTGTCGTTCCGGCTCTTGTAGAACTGCTTCCAGCCCACGAACTGCACCGGCTCCGCCTTGATGAACGAGCGGAACGTGCTCCGCTTCAAGGTCGGCGAGCCGAAGCCATCCATGTGCATCACGATCTGCACTTCCGGCCGGAGCGTGATGTTCCGGTAGTTCGTCACGCCGCGCCGCGTGAACCGGTGCACGACCAGCACCTTCGGCGGGATCTTGTGGTTCTGCACCAGCCCCTGCAGGAACTCCGTCGCGTAGTTCACGTCCGCCGCGTCGAAGGTGCCGATCCGCTGGCCGGGGAGCCCGCCGTTCTTCATCGAGAACTCGGGGTCGATCCCCAGATGGAAGTTCGGCCGCGCGAGGAAGCCCGCGAGCCGCGGCAACTCCGCCTGCAGCGTCGAGAGGCCCACCTGCACGTCCAGGAACACCAGCGCGTTCCTCGTGGCGGCCCAGGTCGCGACCCGCTCGATCAGCGAGTCCGTCATGCGCAGGCGGTACTTCCCGTCGCGGCCCGCCGAGCCCTGCGCGACGACCGCGATGAGGTGCAGCGCCGGCTGCACCGGCGTCGACGGGTCCGCCTTCTCCCAGGCCTCCACCTCGGCATCGAGCATCTTCAGCATCTGGTCCGACGGATACTCGCCGAGCACGCCCATCCGCTGGCTGAGGGGGTTCCCGTAGTAGGCGATGATCCGCTTCTCGGGGAGGATCGAACCCGGCAGCGGCTCCGGACCCTTCACGGGCCAGAGCGCATCGAGCGCCGAATCGCGCGAGGCGAGGCTGCGCTCCTCGGCGGTGCGGACGGGGCGGCCGGCGGAGTCGCGACGGGCGGTGCTGTCGCGGCGGGGGCGGAGCGTGTCCTGTGCCGGCCGGGCGGCGGCCGCGGCGCGGGAGGGACGGGTAGGGGAGGCCTGTCGCACCACGAGCGGAGCGACGAGGAGGGACGCGGTGATGGCGAGCGCGAGACGCACGTGGGGGGAGCTGCGGGGGGAATGTGCCCGCGCCTACCCGGCGCGGGCGACCGGCAATCTACTCAGCGAGAAGGGACGACCGTGATGCGCCGGTCGGCACGGATCACGTACTGGCCCGCCACGTCCACCTCGAGCTGGACGAGGTAGTCCCCCGGCGTCAGGGTCGAGATGTCGAGCTGGACCGCACGCGGCGACGTCTTCGCGCCGCGGACCGACTGGTCGTTGATCGTCACGCTCACCGGCGACGTCCCGCGCGCCAGCCGCAACGCACGCGCCGCCCGGGTCATCCGTCCGGGCTCCTCGTCGTTGTCCGGCGCGACCACCAGCGAGATCGTCATCCGCTCACCGGCCGGATTGGTGTTGTAGGCCTCCCAGTACACGCCCAACGGCTGGTCCGCGCGGACCTTCTGCGTGGAGAGCATATGGGGAAGCACCTCCTCCACGCTCGCCGGGAACCCCTCGTACGGCGTGTAGAAGAGGAGGTCGGAGAGCGACACGCGCGCGCCGATGGCGAAGGGCGGCCGGATGCCGTACCGCGCCCGGACGAGCGTCGACGCCGAGTCGGCGGCGATCTCGGCGCTCATGAGGAGCGGGCCCCACGGTGCCCGCACGGTGATGGTGCCCTTGGGTGGCGCGTTCCGCACCCGCGTCCCGGTCCCGTTGGGCGTGGTCCCCGGCGTCACCACGAGCGCCGCCTCGAGGTTCGCGCCATTGAGCCCCCGGACCTTGGTCACGTCGTAGGCGAGCACGATGATCGCCGTGTCGCCGCGGCGGAACAGCCCCTGCTGGTGCTCCAGCATGAGCAGGCGCGAGGCATACATCGGGTGGTAGCGCGCGACCACCGGTGGCAGCTGCACCGCCCAGTCGAGCGAGTCGGAGCTCGCCGGGCTCGTGAGGACGTCGGCGGGGGGGATGAAGCGATGCGCCGGTGTCGCCTCCTGACCGATCACGTTCACCATCATCGAACGATCCATCGTCGGCTGGCTGCCGTCCGGATTCGCCCGGATGTAGTCTCCCGGCGGGGGACGTGTCTCGCCGTGCTGCGCCCACTGCCGTGACCAGCCGAAGCGGATGAGCATCTCGCGTTCGGACTCGTCGAAGGCGCGCACGTAGGCCGACGCCGCGTCCCGGAGGATCTCGACGTACACGAGGCGCGAGAAGTGCTCGGTGCGCGAGTCGTTGCCGGGCATGCCGTAGCGCGTGCGGGCGAACCACCAGGCGCGGGCCTCGAACGCCGCCCGCTCGGCGGTGCCGCACTGGTACCGGATGTACTGGCGCCGCGTGTCCTCGTCGAGGTACGGCGTCATGTCGAGCCAGCCGCACCGCTCGCGCGGCGCCATCTGGGCCAGGACCTTCTCGAATCGCGCCTCGGCGTCGGCGTAGCGCCCCATCTCGTGCAGCGTCAGACCGGCGAGGCCGTCGCACCACCAGCCGAACGACCGGCAGCGTTCGACGACCTTCAGGCCGTCGGCGGGGCGGCCGGCCTCGATCAGGTACCGCACCTGCTGGCCGCTGATCCAGTTGTCGCCGGGGTTCTCGCGGCCGAGGGTGTCGAGGAGGGCGAGGAGCTGCTCGCGCGCGGCGCGCACGGTGTCGCGCTCGGGCTCGAGCTTGGAGTCCTCGTCGTACCAGTAGCACCAGTTCAGACCCACCGGCTCCGGGCACTGCCGTCCGGACGGCACGCGACCGCGGTACGGCGGCAGGTTGAGCCGCCGGAAGCGCTCGAACGCGGCCTGCGCGTTCTGCGCGATGAGCCGCGGGTCGCGCGGGGGTGCGGCGGGGATCGCCTCGACGATCGGCTCGGCGCGGGTGGTGTCCTGGGCGCTGGCCGGGAAGGCGGCGAGGGAGAGGAGGGCCGCGAGGCCGAGGGGGCGGAGGAGACGGGTCACGCGAGGATGATACACGGACCGTGGCCGGAAGTGTCGGCCGCCCACCTTCCCGGGTGGGACATTAGCTTTCCCGCCCATGTCCCAGATCATCTTCGAGCCGCTCCACGGCGGGGTGGACGTCCCGGCCCGCGCCACGGCGGCCAGCGCCGGGCACGATCTCGCGCTCTGCCTCAAGGGCGGAGTGGTCCGCGTGTACGTCGGCGGGCAGGTCGAGGAGCGTGCGGTCGAACGGACCGATGGCGGGATGAGCATCACGCTGGCCCCGGGCGAGAAGGCGTTGCTCCCGCTCGGCTTCCGGGCGCGGCTTCCCGAGGGGTATGAGGCGCAGGTCCGGCCGCGGTCCGGCACGTCGCTCAAGACGGATCTCGTGATCGTGAACAGCCCGGGCACCATCGACGCGGACTATCCCGACGAGTGGTGCGTCCCGGCGAAGAACGGCGGGACGGCCCCGCTCACCGTGCGCCACGGCGAGCGGATCGCGCAGATGGTGCTGGCGAGGTTCGAGACGCTCCCCTTCACCCTTGGCACGGTCCAGCGCTCGACGGACCGTGCCGGGGGCTTCGGTTCCACCGGCCGCTGAGCGGCCGTCCCTTCCTGTCGGACCCCACACCCCGGAGTCACGCGATGCGCTCGCGCGGTACGATCCCCGGTCTCCTCCTCACGCTCGCCCTCGCCGCGGTCGCCGCGGCCACGCCCCTCGCGGCGCAGGCGCCGAGTCCCGTGAAGGTGGAGTCGTTCACGCTGCCCAACGGCCTCAAGGTCCACCTCGTGGAGGACCACTCGGCGCAGGTCGTCGCCGTCAACGTCTGGTACGACGTCGGCTCGCGCAACGAGCGCGCCGGCCGCACCGGCTTCGCCCACCTCTTCGAGCACATGATGTTCCAGGGCTCGGCGAACGTGAAGAAGACCGAGCACAACGCGTACATCGAGCGCGCGGGCGGCTATCTCAACGGCTCCACGCAGCCCGACAAGACCGACTACTACCAGGCCCTGCCGTCCAACCGGCTCAACCTCGCGCTCTGGCTCGAGGCCGATCGCATGCGTTCGCTCGCGATCACGCCGGAGAACCTGCGCAACCAGCAGGAGGCGGTGAAGGAGGAGCGACGGCTCCGCTTCGACAATGCGCCGTACACCGGCGTCTTCGTCGACTCGCTCCCGACGATGTTCGACCGGGAGACCTGCTTCGCCTACGCGCACTCGATCATCGGTTCGATGGACGACCTGAACGCGGCGACCGTGACCGACGTGAAGGCCTTCTTCGACCTCTACTACGCGCCCAACAACGCGACGCTCGTGATCGCCGGCGACTTCCGCCCGGCGACCGCGCGCCAGCTCGTGCGCGACTACTTCGGCGGGATCCCGCGCGGCCAGACGCCGCCGCCGGTGCAGTGCGCACCGCAGGCCGCGACCGGGCGCGAGCAGGTGAAGCGCGTCACCGACAAGAACGCCAATCTGCCCGCGGTGCTCCTCGCCTATCGCTCGGTGCCGCCGGCGCACGCCGACTATCCCGCGCTCGAGCTCCTCTCCACCATCCTCGGGGCCGGCGAGAGCTCGCGCCTCAACCGGGCGCTCGTCCGCGAGAGCAAGGTCGCGGTGGTCGCGCAGGCGCTCTACAACCCCTTCGGCGCGATGCGCGGCGCGGGGATCTTCGGCGCACTCGCGATCGCCAACCAGGGGATCGAGGCCGACACGCTCCGCGCGCAGCTGATGCGCCAGATGGCGACCGCGGCCAACGGCATCACCATGGAGGAGCTCACCAAGGCGAAGAACGCGCGCCGGTCGAGCACCATCTTCGGCCGGCAGACCGCGATGGCCACCACCGAGGCCGTGCACTTCGCCGCGATGTACCTCGGCGGCCCCGAGGCGGTCAACACCGACGCCGCGCGCTACGAGGCGGTCTCCCTCGCCGACCTGCGCCGCGTCGCCGGCACCTACCTGCGACCCGACAACTCGCTCACGCTCGTGATCGTCCCGGAGGCCAAGTGATGCGCCCGTTCATCCTGCTCGCGCTGGCCGCCTCGCCGGCGCTCGCGCAGTTCCCCACGCGCCCCCCCGCGCCGATGCCGCTCGAGGCGGCGCAGTTCCCGCCGTTCGCCGAGACCGTGCTCGCCAACGGCATGCGCGTGCTCGTGGTCGCGAACCAGAAGCAGCCGGTGCTCTCGCTCACACTCGCGGTGCCGGGCGGCTCGTTCTACGACGCCGCCGGCAAGGCCGGCACCGCCGAGATGGTCGCGGGTCTCCTCACCAAGGGCGCCGGGTCCCGCACCGCCGATCAGATCTCGGCGACGATCGAAGGCGTGGGCGGCTCGCTCTCCGCCTCGGCCGGGCCCGATTTCCTGACGGTGAGCGCGGCCGTGCTGAACAATGACC
>JBGATT010000185.1:0-6223 GCA_044229035.1 Gemmatimonadaceae bacterium
GCTCCCCGACCAGTGGGAGCGCGCGCGCGCCGCCGTCGCCGCCGCCCCGGCGGGGAACCTCAAGGTCCTCGTCTTCCATCACAACCTGCTGCGCGGTGATCTCTCGGCGCGCTGGGGACTCGTGCAGCGCTCGGCCGGCATCCGCGCCTGCGTGTGGGATCGCGAGGCCGCTGACTTCTCGCCCCGTCAGGACCGTATATTCCCGCGATGAGTTCCCGCCCGCGCGCGCTCGACGACCTCCAGCTCGGCTTCGGTTTCGACCAGCCGAGCGGCTCGCTCTCCCTCGTGGAGCCCGAGATCGGCGACGAGGTGGAGCAGGCGCAGGCCGAGCTCGACGCCGAGGACGAGGCCGACGCGGAGCGCGCGGCCGACAAGCTCTTCGGGCGGCTGACGGCGCTGGGGCTCATGCACATCAAGCGCGTGGTGCTCACGCGCAACCGCAGCATCCTCGTGAGCGTGAAGGGCTTCGAGCTCCGGATCCACGAGGGGTTCTGCGAGGCGCCCACCGAGATGCACGTCCAGATCGTGCGCTTCGTGATGGCGCGCCGGAAGTGGGAGCGTCAGGCGGCGCGCGACGCGATCGTGAGCTATCCTCTGCCGCGGAACACCAAGCCGCCGCGCGCGCCGGAACGGACGCACCCCGACGACGAGCCGCTCGCCGAGCGGCTGGCGGAGTGGCACACCCGGTTGAACGGCGAGCGGTTCGCGGCGCAGCTCAAGCTCGTCCCCATCCGCGTCTCGCGGCGGATGGTGCGGCGGCTGGGGCATTACGCCCCCGGGGTGGAGGGCGGCGGCGCCGAGATCGCGCTGAGCGCGCGGCACTGCCATCGCGACGGCTTCGCGAGCGCGCTCGAGACGCTGCTCCACGAGATGGTGCACCAGTGGCAGCACGAGAACGGGCTGCCGCTGGACCATGGGGCGGAGTTCCGGCGGAAGTGCCGGGAGGTGGGAGCGGTGCCGAGCGCCAAACGGGCGGTATGCTGAGTCCTGTGTTCCGTCGTAGGGGGTAGGGACGAAACGCGCGCGACGGTGAGAGGGAGTTGCGCGGTGCTGCGCCCGTTCACAGCTTCGGAACATGGGGCGGCTCACTGGGCTGGTGCTGTGGCTGTGCATGATGGCATCGCCGGCGGCGGCGCAACGTGTCGCTGGCCGAGTCATGCTGCCGGACTCCGTTTCGCCTGCATCTCGAGTGCTCGTCGAGGCCGCGGTCGGCGGGCGCGTCGCCGCACGAGGGCTCACCGATGCCGCGGGCGCGTTCTCCCTTGCGGTGCCGGCTGACTCGGCCGTGGAGATCCGTGCACTGCGCCCGGGAATGCAGCCCGTCCGGACCGGCCCGTTCCGGCTCGCACCAGGCGAGACGCGGACGGTGCGCGTTGTCCTTGAGGACACACCGGTGCGGTTGCAGGCCGCCGCGGTGCGATCGGAGCGCGTGTGCGGACCGAGTGAGAACGCCGATGCGTGGACGGCGTGGGAGCAGGCGCGGGTGGTGCTCGCCACCACGCTGCTCAACGAGCAGGACCCAGCGCTGCGTCTTAGGACCGTCGAGTACGAGGGCTGGACCACACCGGCCAGCGCCGTCATCGTGCGCGATTCGAGCATTCGCGAAGTCCCGGTTGAGCCGCCGCCGTCCGCCGCGCTGCATGACTCCCTCTTCGAGCGCGGCTTCGTCTGGCCTGCGCGAGACGGCACGCGCTACTTCATGCCGGACGCGACGCTGCTCACCGATCACCGGTTCGCCGAGCGCTACTGCCTGCGGCTGGCCGACCCGACGACGGTGCCCGAGGGATTCCTTGGGCTCGAGTTCGAACCGCAGCGACGCATCCGGGGCACGACGACCGGTGTGGCAGGCACCATGTTGCTCGACGCCCGCGGACTGCTGCTGCGGCAGATCGACTTCACCTACACCGACGCCCCTCGCGGCCATGACGTCGAAGGCGCCGGCGGCTACCTCATCTTCACGCAACTCGACTCCGGCCACTGGATCCTGAACGAGTGGATGCTTCGAATGCCGAGCCTCGTGGTTCGCGCGGGCGCGATGCAGCGGTTCCGCCGCGATGACGGGTCCTACTTCATGGCGCGGAACGGGGTCATCCCGCTCGAAGGCTACCCGGTGGTGGGGAGCAACGAACTGTGGGCTCGCGCCCGGATCGTCTTCGAGGCGGAGTTGGGCGGCCGCCGATTGCTCCACGACGCGCAGGGTGAGGCGCTGGCGGATCGCGCGCTGCCGCGCCCGAGGCCCTAGCGCCCCCGAATGAGTACCCCCTGACGGCCCCCGTCCGGCTAGATTTCGGGGTCCTCCTCCCTCCCGAACATGTCCGCCACCGACACCGAGACCTTCCTCGCCTCCGCCCAGCTCCGCGCGCGCGACGGCGACCTCTTCAACATCGACGCCGCCCTCACCGAAGAGGAGCGTGCCGTCCGCGATTCCGTCCGCGCGTTCGTCAACGAGAAGGTCCTGCCGATCATCGGGCAGTGCTACGTGGATGGCCGCTTCCCGAAGGAACTCATCGCCGAGATGGGCGAGAACGGCTATTTCGGCGCGAACCTCCCCGAGGAGTACGGCTGCGCCGGGCTGAACAACGTGATGTACGGGCTCATCATGCAGGAGCTCGAGCGCGGCGACTCCGGCATCCGCTCCTTCGCCTCGGTGCAGGGCGCGCTCGTGATGTATCCCATCTACGCCTTCGGCAGCGAGGAGCAGAAGAAGCACTGGCTGCCGCAGATGGCGAAGGGCACCAAGATCGGCTGCTTCGGCCTGACCGAGCCCGACTACGGGTCCAATCCCGCCGGCATGATCACCCGCGCGCGCCAGCAGGCCGACGGGACCTGGATCCTGAACGGCGCGAAGATGTGGATCACCAACGGCTCCACCGCGCACGTCGCGGTGGTCTGGGCCAAGACCGACGACGCCGACACCGAGACGGGCGATTCGATCCGCGGCTTCCTCGTCCCCACCGACGCCAAGGGCTTCAAGGCGAAGGACACCAAGGGCAAGCTCTCGCTCCGCGCCTCCGACACGAGCGAACTCGTCTTCGACAACGTCCATCTCCCCGCCGATGCGATCCTCCCCAAGTCGGGCGGCCTGAAGAGCCCGCTGATGTGCCTCACGCAGGCGCGCTACGGGATCTCGTGGGGCGTCCTCGGCGCCGCGATGGCGTGCTACGAGGAGGCGCTCAGCTACGGCAAGAACCGCGTGATGTTCGGTAGGCCGATCGCCGGCTTCCAGATCCAGCAGGTGCGGCTCGCCGACATGATCACCGAGATCACCAAGGGGCAGCTGCTCTCGCTCCACCTCGGCCGCATGAAGGACGCGGGGACGTTCACGCCGCAGCAGGTCTCCATGGCCAAGCGCAACAACGTCGACATCGCGACCGACGTCGCCCGCGAGGCGCGGCGTCTCCTCGGCGGCGTCGGCATCGTCGCCGAGTATGGCGCGATGCGGCACATGGCCAATCTCGAGAGCGTCTATACCTATGAAGGGACGCACGACGTGCATTCCCTCATCCTGGGGCAGGCGGTGACGGGGATCAGCGCGTTCAAGTGAGCTGAAGGCTGAAGTGAGCAGGGCACGGGGGGCGCTTCGGATCACCGAAGCGCCCCCTTCCTCTTCCGACCTCCCCGATGTGCGTGTCGTGCACTGCTCACCGGTGCATGGGTTGTGACGCCGGGGGCGAAGCGGCGAGTCGAACGGATGTGCCCCGTGAATCCGGCGGGGCCCGCCATTCCTCTCACCGGGACCCCACGATGCCCGCACTCCGCCACCTCGCAGTCGGCGCTGCCACGCTGCTGCTCCTCGGCAGCTCGGCCTGCGACGCCGACCTCCTCGGTGTCCGCAACGGACGCCTCAATCTCCTGTTGACCGACGCGCCGGGTGACGTCGCGGCCGCGGTCGTCACCATCGAGCGGATCTACCTCCAGGCCGACTCCAGCCAGCAGGGCTCGCGCGTGGACCTGCTCGAGACGCCGGTCACCGTCGACCTGCTGACGTTGCAGGACTCGCTCCTCGCCGTCCTCGATTCGGTCGAACTCCCGCAGGGCACCTACCGGCAGTTGCGCTTCGTGATCAGCGGCGGCTACGTGTCCGTCGTCGGCGCCGACACGACCACGCGGGACGTCTACGCGTCGTCGCCGGACTACCCGGGCCTGCCGGCGGGTACCCTCGTGCGCGGAACGCTCCAGATGCCCAGCTTCGCGCAGTCGGGGCTCAAGGTGCAACTCCCGGGCGATGCCCTCCAGATCGGCGGTGACGGCGCGGTGACGCTCGTGGTGGACTTCGACGTCGCGCAGAGCTTCGGCAGGGCCGCCGGCCACTCGGGTCGCTGGGTCATGCACCCCGTGATCACCTCGGCGCATCGCGACGGCCCTTGACACCAGCGGGTCGGTAGTTCACTGTATTGGTACACCAATACAGAGAACCTCATGCAACGGCATCCGCGCCTCGTTCCGTGCCCCCGCAAGATCGTTGTGCCGCTGGCGGCGGCGCTCGCCGCGGTGATCCTCACGACCCCCGCCTCCGCGCAGTCGTCCGCGGGGGCCACGGCCAGGCGGCCCGAACTCGCCCAGGCCGCCAGCGACCTGCGCAACCTCGTCGTCGCGCAGGAAGCGCACTTCGCCGAGCACGCGCGCTACGCGACCGATCTCGCGGCGACGCAGTTCCGTGCGTCGGCCGGGCACACGGTCCGGCTGCTGAGACCGGGCACCAACGGCTGGGGCGCCGAGCTCACGAGCGCCGCGATCGCGGGCTCGTGCGTGATCTTCGTGAACCTGCCGGAGGCCGAGTGGCCGCGTACCGCGACCGAGCAGAAGGTCTTCCCGGAAGGGGAGCCCGCCTGCGACGGGGATGGGGAGGTCGAGGCGGTCCGTTGGGCGGCCAGCGCGCGATTCGCGGTGGAGCGGAGTCTGGCGCAGGTGGCGAAGCTGCAGGAGCAGCGTTTCGGTCGTACCGGCGCGTACGCCGCCACGGTCGCGGAACTCGAGGGATTCCGTCCGAACCCGACCATCACGGTGACCCTCGAGGTGACCGCGGGCGGGGCCGGTGGTCCCGGCTACCTCGCGTCGGCGACGCACGCCCGCTATCCGCTCCACTCCTGTATGGTGCGCTCGGGGTACGGGCCCTGGTATCGCCAGGCGATGACGAAGAGCCAGCGTCGCCGGCCGACGACCGAGCTGCAGGTCAGCTGCGACGAGTTCGCGCGTTAGCGCGGCCGGTGCCGCTCATCATCGGAGGTTGGAAGGGGAAACCCTCCGGTGGTGGGCGGTGCCGGTCCGCGTGACGCACGACGGCCACCGATCCGGTCAGCGATCCGGTCAGCGATCCGGAGCGAACGGCGCGAGCAGGCCGGCGCGGTGCTTCCGCAGCAGGCGAGACCCGACGAACACGACCGCGGCGGTCGCCACGCCGACGGCGATGCCGAACGCGGCCCCCGGTGCCGCGGCACGTCGCACGATGTCGAGCCGCGTGGCGGTCTCGGAGACGAGGGCCGCGAGCAACCCGATGTAGGACCAGCCGATGGCCTCGTAGTGGCCTTCGATCAGGCGGGCGCGCGCGGCGAGATCCCCTCGCGACCTCGCGCGTCCCGCCAGGATCGCGAACAGTGCACCGAATCCGGTGCCGACGACGCTCACGATCGCGGCGACATGGAACGGCCCGAAGCCCCCGAACAACCGGTAGATCGACAGTGCGCTGGCGTTCAGCACGAGCATGGACACCAGGTAGACCCAGCCGAGTCGCCGGTGCGTGCGCCCGCCCTTGGGGCCGCTGAGGAGGACGCTACCGCCGGAGAGGATCGCGGCGAACGCTGTCGCGAGGTGGACCACGCCGAGGAGTGACATCGGACCCTGTACGCGCGCGGGTGCGCGCGGGTTCCACCGCGCGACGCCCGAGCCGCCGCGAGAGCGAATCGACGTGCGTCATCACCGCGGCGGAGTCGCGGCCGGTCGCGAACCGCGGCCGGAGCGTCGCCTGTACGGGTCGCACCCGCACCGTGATCGCGCGGTCCGGTGCGACGACCAACTCGGCCCAGAGACCGCGACGGGTCCAGGCGCTGCTCTGCAGGAAGACGAAATTTCCGAGCGAATGGAGGATCGGCTTCCCCTCCACCCACTCGATGCCCTGCGGAACGTGCGGATGATGCCCGATGACCGCATCGGCGCCTGCGCGCACGAGCGCCCGCAGGAATGCCGCGTCCTGAGGGCGCGGCGTCGCGCGGTACTCCACGCCGCC
>JBGATT010000186.1:0-6194 GCA_044229035.1 Gemmatimonadaceae bacterium
GCCTCGACCGCGAGCATGTGCTTCCGGAGCGACTCGCTGGTGGTCCATGACTCCATGAGGGCGAGGGCATCCGCGCGGGACGGGAGGGAGGACATCGGCGTGGGGGCATCGGTTGAGGGGACGAGAGACGGGCCGGCCGCGGTTCGCGGTCGACCCGTCCATTGGACACCCCGAAGTTAATGGGCGGTCCGGGGGACGCCGGGGGCTGGGCTCGCCGGAGGTCGTCAGGGGTCGCCAAGGGTCGCCAGAGGTCGCCAGAGGTCGCCAGGGGTCGCCGGATGGACGGGGGCGCCGGGGGCGTGTAGGGGAAATCTGCACCTGAGCGCGGGAACGCGCCTGACGGAGATTCCACGTAGGCCCCGACTGGTTGCGGGGGGAGCCGAACGGCATCGTGATGCGCGGCCTCCACGGGCCGTCCCGGCTCCCCCCCATCCGGCGGGGAGTCGCGTACCCTCCCATCTCGCCGGAGAAGGGCATGAGTCCGCATCTCGACACGTTCTCCTATGATGATGCGATCGTCCGGAAGTTCCTCTGGGCGACGTTCATCTGGGGTCTCGTGGGGTTCCTCGTCGGCCTGCTGATCGCGCTGCAGCTCGCGAACCCCGCGTTCAATCTCGGCCTGGAGTGGTTCTCGTTCGGCCGGTTGCGCCCCCTGCACACCAATGCGGTGATCTTCGCCTTCGCCGGCAACGCGATCTTCACCGGCATCTACTACTCCACCCAGCGACTGCTCAAGACGCGGATGTTCTCCGACGGCCTGAGCAGGTTCCATTTCTGGGGCTGGCAGGCGATCATCGTCTCCGCCGCGCTGACGCTGCCGTTCGGCTTCACGCAGGCCAAGGAGTACGCGGAGCTCGAGTGGCCGATCGACCTCGCGATCGCGGTGGTCTGGGTGGCCTTCGCGGTGAACTTCTTCGGCACGCTCCGGAAGCGGCGCGAGAAGCACATCTACGTGGCTATCTGGTTCTACATCGCGTCGATCGTCACGGTCGCCGTGCTGCACATCTTCAACAACCTCAGCGTCCCGGCGGGGCCGCTCAAGAGCTATTCGATCTACGCGGGCGTCCAGGACGCCTTCATGCAGTGGTGGTACGGTCACAACGCCGTCGCGTTCTTCCTCACGACGCCGTTCCTCGGCCTGATGTACTACTTCATGCCGAAGGCGGCCGACCGGCCGGTGTTCTCGTACAAGCTCTCGATCCTCCACTTCTGGACGATCGTCTTCCTGTACATCTGGGCGGGGCCGCACCACCTGCACTACACGGCGCTGCCGGACTGGGCGTCGACGCTCGGCATGCTGTTCTCCGTGATGCTGTGGATGCCGAGCTGGGGCGGCATGATCAACGGCCTGCTGACGCTGCGCGGGGCGTGGAACAAGGTCGCCGAGGAGCCGGTGCTGAAGTTCATGGTCGTCGCGATCACCGCGTACGGCATGAGCACCTTCGAGGGGCCGATGCTCTCGGTGAAGTCGGTGAACTCGCTGGCGCACTACACCGACTGGATCATCGCCCACGTGCACACCGGCGCGCTCGGCTGGAACGGCTTCCTGACGTTCGGCATGATCTACTGGCTGGCGCCGCGGCTCTTCCAGGCGCCTCTCCACTCGAAGAAGCTGGCGGAGCTGCATTTCTGGATCGCGACCTTCGGCATCCTGCTCTACGTGGCGGCGATCTACTCGGCCGGCATCACGCAGGGGCTGATGTGGCGCGCGTTCGACGAGACGGGTCGCCTGGCGTACCCCGACTTCGTCGAGACGGTGATGAAGCTCATGCCGATGTACTGGGTCCGCGTGGCCGGCGGCACGATGTACATCCTCGGCATGCTGATCTTCGGCTGGAACATCTTCAAGACGTGGGCGGCGCGTCCGGCCACGTACGAGGTGCCGCTGGTGCAGGCCGCGCCGCTGCAGAAGGGTCACGAGGCGCATCCGGCCCCGGCCGGCGAGGGGGCCTGGGCCCGCTTCACCGCCGCGCGCTGGCATCGCGGCTGGGAGGGCGCGCCGCTGGTCTTCACGGTGATGGTGGTGCTCGCGGTGGTGGTGGCCTCGCTCGCCGAGATCATCCCGACCTTCCTGGTGCGGTCGAACGTGCCGACGATCGCGAGCGTGAAGCCGTACACGCCGCTCGAGCTCGCGGGCCGCGACCTCTACATCCGCGAGGGCTGCTTCAACTGCCACTCGCAGATGGTGCGCCCGTTGCGTCATGAGACGGAGCGGTGGGGCGAGTACAGCAAGCCGGGCGAGTTCGTGTACGACCATCCGTTCCTCTGGGGATCGCGCCGGATCGGGCCGGACCTCGCGCGCGAGGGCGGGAAGAAGACCGACCTCTGGCACGTGCGGCACTTCCAGGACCCGCGCTCGGTGGTGCAGAACTCGATCATGCCGACCTACGGGCACCTGCTCGCGCGGTCGACGGACTTCGAGGGGATCCAGTCGCGGGTCGACGCGATGGCGATGCTCGGCGTGCCGTATGGTGACGCGCTGAACAACGCCCCGGCGATGGCGCGGGAGCAGGCGCAGGCGATCGGGGCGGGGATCGAGGCGGCGGGCGGGCCGGTGGGGCTGGCCGACCGCGAGGTCGTCGCGATCATCGCGTACCTGCAACGGCTGGGCAAGGACATCCAGCAGGCGCCGGCGGCGATCGCGTCGGTTCCGGGAACCCCGGCCCCGGGAGGGACGCCATGAAACTCGTCGACGTGATGAGCGCTGCCGGCCTCTCGACCTATGCGATGGTCGCGCTGCTGCTCTTCGTGCTGGCATTCCTCGCGATCGTGGTGAGGACCTTCCTCCCGGGCTCGGCGCCGCAGCAGGCGGCGGACGCCCGGCTCCCCTTCTCCGACGACGACGCCGTGCCCGCGCAGCGGGCCAGGGAGTGACCGTGGCCAAGAACGACGACGATCGCCTGCTCGAGCACGAGTACGACGGTATCCGGGAGTACGACAATCCACTGCCGCGCTGGTGGCTCTGGATCTTCTACGCCACGATCATCTTCGTGCCGTTCTACTACTTCGCGCCGGGGATGCTGGGCGAGAACGGCGGCAACGTCGCCGAGTATACGGCAGACGTGGCGGCGCATCAGGCGGCGCTCCCGCCGCCCACTCCGGTGATCTCGGCCGAGGCGCTCGTCGCCCTCGCGTCCGATCCTGCGGCGTTGGCGAGCGGGAAGGAGGTCTTCGCGAAGAACTGTGTCGCCTGCCATGGTCCGGACGGCGGCGGAGTGATCGGCCCCAACCTGACGGACGCCGCGTGGATCCATGGCGGCACGCCGTCCGCGATCCACAAGGTCGTGGACGACGGGGTCCTCGCGAAGGGCATGCCCAACTGGGGGCGCCTGCTGAAGCCCGACGAGCTGAACAACGTCATCGCGTACGTGATCTCGCTGAAGGGCACGACGCCCGCCAACCCGAAGGCGCCGGAGGGGACGGTGGACACGGTCACCACGACGCCAGCGGCGCCGTCGGGCGCCTGACCGCGGTCACATGACGGCACCCACGGCGGGCCGCGTCCTCGCGACGCTCAACGAGGATGGCTCGCGCCGGTGGATCCGCCCCAGGCCCAGTACGGGCAAGTGGCTGGTCCGCCGGCGCGCGGTGGCCTACGCGCTCATCGCGCTGTTCCTGCTCATCCCGCACCTGCGGGCGAACGGGAAGCCGTGGATGCTGCTCGACCTCCCGCGCCGGGAGTTCACGTTCTTCGGCACCACGTTCCTGCCGACCGACACGCTGCTGCTCATGCTGCTGTTCGTGAGCGTGCTCATCGGTGTCTTCCTGCTCACGGCGCTCTTCGGTCGCGTCTGGTGCGGCTGGGGGTGTCCGCAGACGGTCTGGATGGAGTTCATCTTCCGTCCGCTCGAGCGACTGATCGAGGGCGGCGTGAGCGCGTCCCGCGCGCTGGACCGCGAGGGGCGGCACTTCGCGCCGCGCCGCCTCGTCAAGTACGGGGTCTATGCGATCCTCTCCGCGGTGCTGGGCAACACCTTCCTCGCCTACTTCGTGGGCTCCGACCAGCTCCGGCAGTGGATGGCCGGCTCGCCGTTCGACCACCTCACGGGATTCCTCGTGATGGCGGTGACGACGGTCGCGGTCTTCCTCGACTTCACCTGGTTCCGGGAGCAGACCTGCCTGGTGGCGTGCCCCTACGGGCGCTGGCAGTCGGCCCTGCTCGACCAGCAGTCGGTGATCGTCGCCTACGATCGGAACCGCGGCGAGCCGCGCGGGCACGGCGGTGGCGCGCGCACCGGCCTCGGCGACTGCGTGGAGTG
Source organism: Gemmatimonadaceae bacterium (assembly GCA_044229035.1). Taxonomy (GTDB): domain Bacteria; phylum Gemmatimonadota; class Gemmatimonadetes; order Gemmatimonadales; family Gemmatimonadaceae; genus Pseudogemmatithrix. Next base: position 4,260 of record JBGATT010000186.1, read on the forward strand.
CAAGGCGTGCACCAACACCTGCCCCACGGGGATCGACATCCGCGACGGCCTGCAGATGGAGTGCATCCACTGCACGCAGTGCGCGGACGCCTGCGACGAGATCATGGTGAAGCTCAACAAGGCGCCGGGGCTCATCCGCTACACCTCGCAGGCGTCGCTCGCGGGGAACCCGCCGCGGATCCTGCGCGTGCGCACCGTGCTGTACCCGATCGCGTTCACGCTCTTCTTCGGCGCCTTCGTCTTCGCGCTCCTCACGCGGTCGCCCGCGGACGTCACCTTGCTCGGCGGGCTCGGGTCGCCGTTCACGATCGAGGCGAACGGCGACGTGGTGAACCAGGTGCGGTTGAAGGTCGCGAACCGTACCGCCGAGGACCGCGCGTACACCATCACCTACGTCGATGAGCCCGGTGCGCGGCTCATCGCGCCGGAGAACCCGGTCCGGGTGCAGGCTGGCCACACCCTCACCACGACGGTGTTCGTCGTGCAGTCGCCGACACGGTTCGAGCGCGGCGAACGTCGGGTCCGCTTCCGTCTCACGGATGGCGACACCTTCACGCGAGAGTTCAACTGGCGGCTGCTGGGGCCGGAGGACTGATGGCGGCGAAACGGGGCTGGTACTGGCCGCTGCTGCTCGCGCTCGGGATGAGCGGGATCGTCGGGGTCAACGTCTGGATGCTGGTCGTGGCGAGCGGCGATGCGAACGGCGCGGTGGTGGAGCCCGACTACTACCGCAAGGCGGTCGCGTGGGACAGCACCATGGCGGTGCGCGCGGCGAGCGACCTGCTCAAGTGGCGGGCGGAGGTCTCGCTGACCGGTGCGACCGGCGCGGCAGCGATGCTCGAGATCCAGCTCGCCGACTCCGTCGGCGGGGGCGTCGCGGGGGCGCAGGTGGCCGCGACGCTCATCCACAATGCCGACGCGGCGCGACACGTCGAGGTCGCACTGCGCGACCTCGGCGACGGGCGCTATGTCGGCGAGCCGACGCTCACCCACGGCGGCCTCTGGGAGGTGCGGATCTCCGCCGTGCGCGGCGCGGCGCACTTCGTCCACACCCGGCACACCGACCTCGCCGCCCGTCCGGGCGACTGAGGCCCGTGTGACCGCGCTCGCGCTCTCCGTCTTCGTCGCGGCGCTGCTCGGCAGCGTCCACTGTGCGGGGATGTGCGGCAGCTTCGCCTGCCTCGCCTCGGGCGGCGACGCGTCCTCGGGGCGCTCGGCCCTGCGAAGCACGGTCACGTACAACCTCGGTCGCCTCGTCTCGTATGCGATCCTGGGTGCGGTCGCCGGGGCCGCCGGCGCCGGACTCGATCAGCTCGGTGCCGTGGCCGGGATCACGCGCCCCGCGGCGATCGTCGCGGGGGTGCTGCTCATCATGTGGGGGCTCGCCACGCTGCTGGGCACGTTCGGTGTGCGCCTGCCCGCGGTCGCGGTGCCGCCAGCGCTCGCCTCGCGGATCGCGCGCGGCGTCCGCGCCGTCCAGCAACGCCCGCCTGCCGTGCGCGGACTCGCCATCGGGATGCTGACCGCGGCGCTTCCCTGCGGCTGGCTCTACGCCTTCGTGGCGACCTCCGCGGCCGCGGGGAGTGCGCTCGGTGGCGCCGTCGTCATGGCCGCCTTCTGGATCGGCACCGTGCCGATGATGACGGCGGTCGGACTGGGGGCGCAGCGGCTCCTCGGCCCGGCGCGGAAGCACCTGCCGGCCCTGACGGCCGCCATGCTCGTGGTGCTCGGAGGTCTCACCGTGGCCGGGCGATTCGCCCCCGCGGCCCATGCCGCGGGTGCCGCGGCCGACGCGCGTGGCCTCCACGACCACCGCTGACCTCGCGCTCGGCGCGACCGCGGTGGCCGTGACCTGCGCGCACTGCGGGCTCGCGGCCGCGCCGGGTGAGGCACGCACGGTCGACGGCGCGACCTACTGCTGCGCCGGCTGCGAGA
>JBGATT010000020.1:0-27610 GCA_044229035.1 Gemmatimonadaceae bacterium
CGATGAGCGGCTGCTCGACCGCCGGCGCAACGACCTGGCGGTCTTCCTGCTGTTCGCGCTCGCGCTCGGCGGCATCGCCGCGCTCTGGGCGAGCGGCGCGGGCGCCCGGCAGCTCTCGCAACCCATCCGCGCGCTCCAGGCGAACGCGCTCGCGCTCGCGCGCGGCGCGACGCCCCCGGCGCTCGATGCGGACCCCCCGGTGGAGTTCACGCCGGTGTTCAGCGCGTTCCGCACCATGACGACCGACCTCGCCGAGAGCCGCGCGGCGCTCGAGACCGCCGAACGGCGCCTCGCGGCCACGCTCCGCAACGTCGCGAGCGGCGTGGTCGCGGTCGATGACCAGGGCCGCGTGACCTTCGCCAATCCCCGGGCGGAGTCGATCCTCGGGGCCGCGCTCCCGGCCGGCATCGCGCTCGCACCGCGCCTCGGGGCCGAGATCGAGGCGCCGCTGCGCGCCTTCCTGGCCGCCGCCGACGAGGAGGCCGACTTCGAGGTGGAGCGGATGGGGCGTCGCCTGCAGGTGCGCGTCGCGCGTCTCGCGACCGGTGCGCGCCGGGCGGTCATCACCGTGGACGATGTCACCGAGGTGGCACGCGCCGAGCGGGTGCTCGCCTGGGGCGAGATGGCCCGCCAGGTGGCGCACGAGATCAAGAACCCGCTGACGCCCATCCGGCTCGGGATGCAGCACCTCCGTCGCGCGCGGCGTGACGGGCGGGTGGACTTCGACCGCGTGCTGGAGGAGAACACGGCGCGCGTGCTCGCGGAGATCGACCGGCTCGACGAGATCGCGCGGGCCTTCAGCCGGTACGGGACGGCCCCGGTCGCCGATGCGCCGGCGGAGCGGACCGACGTGGCGCGCGTGGCGCGGGACGTGCTCGAGCTGGAGCGGATGGGGCAGGAGGGGATCACGTGGGAGGAGACGATCCCGGACCGTGAGGCGCCGGCGGCGGGACGCGACCGCGAACTGCGCGAGGTGCTGCTCAACCTGCTCGAGAACGCGCGGCTCGCACGGGCCACGCGGATCGCGCTCGTGGTGGTCGTGAACGCCGACGACAGCGTCGAGGTCTCGGTCCGTGACGACGGGGTCGGCATCGCGCCGCATCTCCTGCCGCGCATCTTCGAGCCGCACTTCTCGACGAGGACGAGCGGGAGCGGGCTGGGCCTCGCGGTGAGCCGGCGGCTCGTCGAAGGATGGGGCGGTGCGATCACCGCCGAGAGCGAAGTCGGACGAGGGACCGTGATCCGCGTCCGGCTGGCTCCGCCCCCGTCGCACTGAGTAACTTCCGCCCGGCATGCACGATCCTGAGCTGACCGGGCCGAACCGCCACTCCAGCGGGATCCCCGCCCATCTGGAAGGCTGGTTGCTCCCTCCGGATTGGCGGTGGGGGAGCAGCGGCGTGTACACGCCCTATCGTCATGCCCAGGAGATCCGCGACGCGCTCGGGCGCTCGCTGGCGCTCGTGACCGCCCCCGATCCGGCGCATCATGCCTGGCTCTTCCGCGAGGCGAGGGCGCTCGCGCATCGCAGCCACCCGATGATCCCCACGACCTACCACTTCTGGCAGATGCATGCCGGGAGCCGTCGCGGGCCCGGCTATCTGCGGCGCTGGATCACCGGCGAGACGGTGGGCGAGCGCCTCAAGCGCAGCGGCGCGGAGACCGTGCCGTTCGCGCTCCGCATCATCCGGTCGGTGGGATCGGCGCTGGCGTACCTGCACGACTCCGGCAGCGTGCACGGGGCGATCGCGCCGGACAACACCTACTTCACGCCGACCGGACGCACCTGGATGCTCGGCTGGCAGTGGGCCGTCCCGCGCGACGAGATCCCGCCCGGCGTGATGCCCGACCTGCGCTGGACGCCGCAGCCGCCCGATTGGCAGGGGGGATGGCTCCCGACCCCGGCGTCGGACCAGTGGCAGCTCGGCGCCATCGCCTTCGCGTTGCTCACCGGCGAGGTGCCGCAGGCGGGGAACATCCCCGAGATCCGCCTCGTGCGTCCGGATTGCCCGGCGACCGTCGCCGAGCTCGTCGACCAGATGCTCGCGACCGCGCCGGCCGATCGCTTCAAGAGCATCGCGGGGATGCTGCGCCGCATCGAGCGCATCTCCGGCACGACCTCCCTCGCGTTCCCGGGCGCCGAGCAGGCGAGCGGCGAGCACACGGCGCTCAGCGAGGAGGACCGGCTCCGCTGGGCGACCGGCGACGACTACGAGGTGCTCGCGCCGCTCGGCGCCGGCACCTACGGCTCCGTGTGGCGCGTGCGCGACCTCTCGCTCGAGCGCGAGGTGGCGCTCAAGATGCTCCACCCCACCGTCGCGCGGAACGCGAGCGCCGTGGGACGCTTCCGGCGCGAGGCGCAGCTCGCGGCGCAGCTCCAGCATCCGGCGATCGTGCCGATCTTCGCGTGGGATTCGAAGGGCGACGTGAACTGGTACATCATGGAGCTCGAGGAGGAAGGCTCGGTGGCCGACCTCGTGAAGCGGTCGGGACCGCTCAGCTTCGCCGAGATCGCGCCGCAGGTCGATGCGGTGCTCGACGGACTCGCGGTCGCGCACGCGAACGGGATCATCCATCGCGACCTCAAGCCCGAGAACATCCTGATCGACCGGTATCGTCGCTGGCGCATCGCCGACTTCGGCATCGCGCATGCGATGGGGGCCCGCGCGGCGGGCGCGTCGGGCACGCCAGCGTTCGCCGCCCCCGAGCAACTGCTCGGCGAGGAGCAGGGGCAGGGCACGGACCTCTTCGCGGTCGGCGCGATCGTGCACTTCGTGCTCACGGGGCGCGCGCCCTTCGAGGGCGGGGACGGCCGCGCGATCCTCGCGGCGCAGCTCGCGGGCACGATCGACCTCGACGAGTTCCCCGAGGTGCTGCGCACCTGGCTCAAGCGCGCGCTCGCGGCCGATCCGCAGGACCGGTTCCACGATGCGGAGGTGATGCGCGCCTCCTGGCGTCATGTGGTGCGGGCGCTCGAACGCGCCGAGCGACGCGGCGGTGGTGCGCTGAATCGCGCGATGCGGCGCGTGGCCGCGGCGCTGCGCCGCCAGCCGCCGTCGTCCGCGAATTGATCCTCCTCCTCGCCCTCACCGGATCCCCCATGCGGCCACGTGTCGCGGTCGTGCTCGCGGCGCTGTCCCTCCTCGCCGCGCCCGTCGTCGCCCAGGCGCGACCGGTGCCTTCGCGCGCCGAATCGGCGCGGACAGGCGACGCTCGGCATCGACGAGGCGCTCGCGAACATCCCCGGCGTCGTCGTCGCCAACCGGTACAACTACGCGATCGACCAGCGCCTCTCCATCCGCGGCGCCGGGAGCCGCGCGAACTTCGGGCTCCGGGGCGTGAAGGTCCTGCTCGACGGGGTGCCGCAGTCGCTCCCCGACGGCCAGAGCCAGCTCACGAACATCGACCTCGCGGCGATCGGTGGCGTGGAGGTGCTCCGCGGCGCGGCCTCGTCGCTCTACGGCAACGGGTCCGGCGGCGTGCTCGCGTTCACCACCGACCTCGCCGCCCCCGACCGGCTCGGGGCGACGGTCCGCGCGACGGCCGGTAGCTTCGGCATGTCGAAGCTCCAGCTCCGCGCGAGCGGGCGCACGGCGTCGAGCGTCGGTGCGCTCTCCGTCTCCCGCACCACCCTCGACGGGTTCCGGCAGTACAGCCAGGCCGATACGCGGCAACTGACCGGCGCGCTCGATCACGCCCTCGGCGACGGCGTGACGCTCTCGCTCCGCGCCGGCACGGCCGAGACGCCGCTGGCGCTCAATCCCGGCGCCCTGACGCTCGCGGAGTATCTGGCGGTGCCGGACACCGCGGCGCCCAACAACGTGCGACGCGGGGCGCGCCGGGCGGTCTCGCAGCGGTTCCTCTCGTTGCGCGCGCATGGCGGGAGTGCCGCCACGACGTGGAGCGCGTCGGTGTATGGCCAGCGGCGCTTCGTCGACAACCCGCTCGCGACGGCTCCGCCGGCACCGGCCGGGGCGACGAACGGGACGCGCGGGCTCATCGACCGGCGCGTGACCGGACTCCGGCTCGACGGATCGCGCGCGCTCGACGGGGCGTGGCGCCCCAGGCTCTCCGTGGGGCTCGACGTGCAACGCTCGCACGACACGCGGACCAACCAGCGCACGACCGGTGGCCGCACCGCGCTGCCGACCGATACGGTGTTCGTCAAGCAGGGCGAGACGGTGACGAGCGTCGGGCCGTCGGCGCAGTTCCAGTTCGACCCGGCGGAGCGCCTGACGGTGAGCGTGGGGGCGCGATGGGATCGGATCGGCTTCCGCGTGGAGGACGAGTTCCTCGGCGACGGCGACGACGACAGCGGGGCGCGCACGATGACCGCGGCGAGCGGGCACGCGGGCGTGGTGTGGCGACTCGCCGACGCGTTCGCGCCGTATGCGAACGTCGCGAGCGCCTTCGAGACGCCGACGACGACCGAGCTCAACGCGCGTGAGGACGGGGCGGGCGGATTCAACGGCTCGCTCGGGCCGCAGCGCATCCGCTCGATGGAGCTCGGCGCGCGCGGGCGCGTGGGTGCGCGGCTGGCCTATGAGGTGGCGGTCTTCGAGTCCGCGGCGCGCGACGCGATCGTGCAGTTCCTCGAGGTCGGCGGTCGCGCCTTCTTCCGCAACGCAGGGCGCACGCGGAATCGCGGGGCGGAGATCGGCCTGACCGGCGCGCTGACCGACTGGCTCACGGCACGCGGGGCTTACACCATCGCGGACTACCGCTTCACGGACTATGCGGTGCCGAGCGCGTCGCTGCCGGCACCGGCGCTCGATACGCTCGACGGCAACCGGTTGGCGGGCGTGCCGGAGCGCACCTGGCGGCTGGCCCTCCTGGCGACGGCGCGCGGCTTCTCGTTCGACGTGGAGCAGTCGTGGCAGGGGCCGGCATGGGGCAATGACGCCAACACCGTGCGCGTGGACGATTGGGGGCGCGGCCAGCTCAACCTGCGCGCCACCTGGAGCGGGACGTGGCGCGGCCGGCATGTGGAGCCCTTCGTCGCGGTGCAGAACGCGCTCGACACGCGCTACGTGGGGGCGATCTCGCTCAACGGGTTCGGGGGACGCGTCCTCGAACCGGCGCCGGGACGCAACTGGTACGCCGGGCTCGAGATCGGGACACCGATCCTGCGTTGACCCGCTTCAATGCACCTCAGGGGTGCGATTAGTATTCGCGCCATGACCAAGCCACTCCCGTTCGAAGTCCGTTCGTCGTCGCTCGCCGGCAAGGGCGCGTTCGCGATCCGTCCCATCCGGAAGGGCGAGCGCATCATCGAGTATGTCGGTGAACGCATCCCGCACCCGCTCGCTGACGAGCGGTACGATGACGATGCGATGGAGGAGCACCACACGTTCCTCTTCACCGTGTCGAGCCGCACGGTCATCGACGCGACGCACGGCGGGAACGAGTCGCGCTACATCAACCACTCCTGCGAGCCCAACTGCGAGACCGAGATCGATCGCGGCCGGGTGTTCATCTTCGCGCTGCGCGACATCGCGGTGGGCGAGGAGCTCGCCTACGACTACGGGTACGAGCGGAGCGGCGACGAGACCGAGCAGGACGAGCGGAAGTACCGCTGCCTCTGCGGCACGCGCTCCTGCCGCGGGTCGATCATGGAGCCCAAGTCTGAGTTCGAGAAGCGCCAGCGCGCCGCCGCGCGCAAGAAGGCCAAGGCGCGCCGCGAGCGTGAGCAGACCAAGGAGCGCTACCGGTCCGGCCGGGCGAGCGCGACCAAGGGACGCAAGACGAAGGCGAAGTCGGCGCGCTGAGCGCTAGCGCGCGGCGGGGCCGTAGACGCGCACGACGCGCGCGCGGATGATGCGGTCGAGCAGCGGGAAGTCCTTCGCGAGATACGGCTCCCCTTCGGCGCCGATGCGCTGCTGCGTCGGGCCCTGGCCTGCGGGGGCGCCCTCCCCATAGCCGGTATGGAGCTGGTCGACGACCTCCATCCCGCGCACGACCTCGCCCACCGGCGCGAAGCTTGTCGCATCGAGGCGCGCATTGTCGCGCAGGTTCACGAAGAGCTGCGACGTGCGGGTGTTCGCGCCACCGGCGGCGAAGGTGATCGTGCCGCGCCGGTTGCTCTCGCGCACCGGGTCATCCTGGATGCGCGCGCTCCACTCGCGGCGCCGCGCGGTGTCGGCGGGGATGCCCCACTGGACGACGAAGCCGCGCAACGCGCGGAAGAAGCGCGCGCCGTCGTAGTAACCGCTCGCGACGACCTGTCCCACCCGCACGGCGCCGAGCGGGGCCCAGTCCTTCCGGAGCATCACGTCGAAGTCGCCCTTGCTCGTGACGAACCGGACGAGCACCGAGTCGGCGGCGGCGATCGTCGCGGTGTCGGGCGGCGTCGCGAGCTCGGGCTCGACGCGCGGCACGATGGCCGCCGCCGCGGTGCCGCCGCCGCTCGCGCACGCGACGCTGCCGAGCAGGAGCAGGCCGCCGAGGGCACGCGACAGCCGGCGGGGGAGTGGAACGGGTCGGATCACAGGATGTCGCCTCGGAACTCGAGCTTGAGCACGCGCTTCCGTTCCACCGCACCGTTGCGGTAGTCGAACGGCACGGAGATGCGCTGCGGCCCTTCGACGGTGCCGTCCAGCATCCGCACCCCTCGCATCTCGCTCGACGAGTCGGCGAGGAATCGGATGGACGTGCCGGTCACCTCGTAGCGGCCCGTCACGGTCATCGACTGGATCGGGGCCTGCCGACTGCGGGCGCCCGAGGTGCTCAGCGTGCGCTTGAACCGCACCGCGGCGCGGAAGCGGTTCCCCGAGCGCAGCGAGAGCACCAGCCGCTCGAACTCGACGAGATAGGTCGTGCCGTCGTCGTCGGTGACGCGGTCGGCGAGCGGGAGCGGCGCGTTGTCGATGCGCATCGCGAGGTACGACCCGGCCCGCTGCGCCTGCGCCGCGCGCGGCACGATGGAGAGGGACAGGAGCGCGAGCAGCAGGAGGGCAGGGCGGCGCATGGCTCGAAGCTAGGGTGAGGGTGCATCAGGTGGAAGAGACGCGGCCGTCGCGGCCCGCGGGGATTCGACCCGGCTGGCGATGGGGCGGTGATGGCCGTCCGCGTGATACCCCGATCTTCGCGCATGCTCTCCGCCATCCGCTCCGCCGCCGTCCTCGGCATCGAGGCCTTCGCCGTCACCGTCGAGGTCGACGCCGCACCCGGCCTGCCGGGCTGGACCATGGTCGGCCTGCCCTCCGGCTCGGTGAAGGAGGCGCGCGAGCGCGTCGGCGCCGCGCTCGTGAATGCCGGGTTCACGCTCCCCCCGCGACGGTGGACGGTGAACCTCTCGCCCGCCGACGTGCGGAAGGAGGGCACGGCCTTCGACCTGCCCGTCGCGATCGGCGTCCTCGTCGCGAGCGGACAGCTCGACGCCGCGGCGGCCGACGGGTTGCTCTTCGCCGGTGAGCTCGGTCTCGATGGGACGGTGCGCCCCATCCGCGGTGCGCTGCCCCTCGCGCGCGCCGCGCGCGACACCGACGCGCGCGCGCTCGTCCTGCCCGCCGCGAACGCCAACGAGGCGGCGCTGCTGCGCGACGTGCGACTCGCTCCCTGCCGCACGCTCGCCGAGCTCGTCGAGGCGTTGCGCGAGGGGCGCCTCCCTTCCGCGCCCGTGGCGCCGGCGCCGGATGATCCCGCACCGGACACCGACTTCGCCGAGGTCGTGGGGCAACGCATCGCGAAGCGCGCGCTCGAGCTCGCCGCGGCCGGCGGGCACAACGCGTTCCTCGTCGGACCACCCGGGGCGGGGAAGACGATGCTCGCGCGCCGGCTGACGTCGATCCTCCCGCCGCTCGATGACGACGCGCTGCTCGAGGTCGTGGCCATCCATTCCGTCGGCGGGATCCTGCCGGCGGGGGCCGCACCGGTGCGCACGCCGCCCTTCCGCGCGCCGCACCACACCATCTCGCTCGCCGGCCTCATCGGTGGCGGGCCGGGGCCGCGGCCGGGCGAGGTGAGCCTCGCGCACCGTGGCGTGCTCTTCCTCGACGAGATGCTCGAGCTCCCGCGGTACGTGCTCGATGCGATGCGGCAGCCGCTCGAGGACGCGCGCGTGGTGATCGCGCGCGCGGCGCACGCGGTCGCCTTCCCGGCGCGGTTCCTCCTCGTCGGTGCGGCGAACCCGTGTCCTTGCGGCTTCGATGGTGACGCGACCGGTCGCTGCCGATGCTCGGCGGCCGACATCGCGCGCTATCGCGGTCGGCTCTCAGGGCCGCTCGCCGACCGCATCGACCTCCACGTGCGCGTCGGCGCGGTCGCGCTCGCCGACCTCGGCGCGGCCGCCCGCGAGGAGAGCTCCGCGACGATCCGGGCGCGCGTGGCGGCCGCGCGCGCGCGACAACGGGAGCGATATCGCGTCCTGCCGGGGATCCTCTCGAACGCCGACGCGCCGGGTCGCTGGCTCCAGGCGCATGGCGGCCTCACCGAGGGCGCGCGCGACCTCCTCTCCACCGCCGCCGAGCGCCTCAAGCTGTCGGCACGCGCGTATCACCGCACGCTGCGCGTCGCGCGGACGGTGGGCGATCTCGCCGGCGAGGCGCGCATCGAACCGGGGGCCATCGCCGAGGCGCTCATGTTCCGACCCGCGGTCGATCCGGGGTGAGATGCCCGCGGGCCGCGCCCACGGGCCGCGCCCACGGGCGGCGCTCGCGGCTTGGCGTCCGATCGCCCGCCTCGGCCTGCCACATCGCGAGGCGAGCAATAGCTTTCTCGCGATGCCATCTCCCGATCACGCCGCCGCCGACGCCGTCGCCAAGGAATCGCGCCTCGCCGACTGGTTCCGCGCCCATGGCTCCGCGCTCATCGGCTTCTCGGGCGGCGTGGACTCGGCGTATCTCGCCTGCGTCGCGCTCGACACGCTCGGCGCGGCGCACACGCTCGCGGTGATCGGGCGGAGCGCGTCCTATCCGGCCGCGCAGTGGGCGCGCGCGCGCGAGGTCGCGGACCGCTTCGGCGTGCCGGTGCTCGAGGTCGACACCGACGAGATGAACGATCCGCGCTACGCCGCGAACCCGGTGAACCGCTGCTACTTCTGCAAGAGCGAGCTCTGGGGCCGGCTGGCGCCGATCGCCGCGGCGCGCGGGCTGGCCGTGGTCGTGGACGGGACCAATGCCGACGACCTCGGGGACCATCGGCCCGGTGCGCAGGCCGCGCGCGAGCGCGGCGTCCACTCGCCGCTCGCCGAACTCGGCTTCACCAAGGACGAGATCCGCGCGCGCTCGGCGGCGCGCGGCATCCCGACGTGGGACCAGCCGTCGTCGCCCTGCCTCAGCTCGCGGCTGCCGTACGGCACCGCGGTGACCTCGCTGCGCCTGCGGCGCGTCGAGGAGGCGGAGGCGGCGCTGCGGGCGCTCGGCATCGAGGGGAACCTCCGGGTCCGCTATTTCGGTGACCTCGCGAAGGTGGAACTCGACCCCGGGCCGCGGACGTATTGGGGCGTGGGGGACGCGCGCGCGCGGCTCGAGGCGGCGGTGCGCGCCGCCGGCTTCGCCGAGGTGGAGGTGGATCCGCGCGGCTTCCGCTCGGGTGCGCTCAACGTGCTGGCCGGGATCCTCCCGGGAGGCGATTGATGTTCAAGTTCATGTTCAGGGTGGGGTGCCTCCTGGTCCTCGCCGCGATCGGCGCGGCCGCGTGGTACACGCGGGACCGGTGGATGCCCAAGGCGAAGCAGGCGATCGCGGTCGAGGCGCCCGCCGACACCGCGGGGTGGAAGCCGATCACGCCCGCCGGCGGCGCGCGCGCCAAGGAGCGCATCGCCGCGCTCGGGCGCCGCGGCGGGCCGGCCTACGTCACCCTCACCGCCTCCGAGTTCGCCGCCTACGTGCTCGGCTCGGCACTGAGCGAGGTCGCGAAGCAGGACACCGCGACGCAGGCGATCGTCGAGAACGGCAAGCTCTACATCCGCACGCGCATCCGCCTCTCGGACATCGGCGGGAAGGATGCGCTCGGGCCCGTGGCGCGGCTGTTCAAGGACACCGAGCCGCTCCTCGTGGGCGGCACGCTCTCCGCGGTGCGGCCGGGGCTCGCGCAGTTCCGCCTGAAGGAGGTCGCGGTGCGCAACATCGAAGTGCCGCGCTCGGTGGTCGGGGCGCTCGTGCGGCGCTGGAGCCCGGGGGTGCGTCCCGACAGCCTCGCGACGGACGGATTGCCGGTCACGCTCCCGAACGACGTCGTCGACCTGCGCCTGCAGAACGGCAAGGTGACGCTCTACAAGAAGACCGAATGAGCCGGAAGGTCCTGATCGTCGATGACGAGCCGGGGATCCGCGCCGCGCTCTCGCAGCTCCTCGAGTACGAGGGGTACGAGGTGCGGGCGGTCTCGAGCGGCAAGGAGGGGCTCTCGATGTACGAGAGCTTCCACCCGCAGCTCACCTTCCTCGACGTGAAGATGGCGGGGATCGACGGCCTCGAGACGCTCAAGCGCCTGCGGGCGCACGATCCCGCCGCGGTCGTGGTGATGATCTCCGGGCACGCGAGCATCCAGGACGCCGTCGCCGCGACGAACCTCGGCGCGTACGACATCCTCGAGAAGCCGCTCGACACCGACCGCATCCTCGTCACGCTGCGCAACGCGATCGGGCACCTCGACCTGCGCGAGGAGAACGAGCGGCTCCGGGCCAAGGTCGAGCGCCACGGCGAGATCGTCGGCCGCTCGCCGGCCATCCGCGCGCTCATCGACCAGATCGCGCGGGTGGCGGGGACGCAGGCGCGCGTGCTCGTCACGGGCGAGAACGGCACGGGCAAGGAACTCGTGGCGCGCGCCGTGCACGCGCAGAGCCCGCGCGCCAAGGGGCCGTTCATCGAGGTGAACTGCGCCGCGATCCCGAGCGAGCTCATCGAGAGCGAGCTGTTCGGGCACATGAAGGGGTCGTTCACCGGGGCGATCGCCGACCGGGCCGGCAAGTTCGAGCAGGCCGACGGCGGCACGCTCTTCCTCGACGAGATCGGCGACATGTCCGCCTCGGCGCAGGCGAAGGTGCTGCGCGTGCTGCAGGAGGGCGAGGTGACGCGCATCGGCGGGAACAAGGTGCGCAAGGTCGATGTCCGCGTCGTCGCCGCGACCAACAAGCGGCTCGAGGACGAGATCCGCGAGGGGCGCTTCCGCGAGGACCTCTACTATCGCCTCAACGTGGTGCCCATCACCGTCCCGGCGCTGCGCGAGCGGCGCGAGGACATCCCGATGCTCGTGCAGCACTTCGTCACGCGGCTCTCCGCCGAGGGGCAGGTGCCGCCCAAGCAGCTGGAGCCGGCGGCGGTGGAGCAGCTCGCGGCGCACGACTGGCCGGGCAACGTGCGCGAACTGCGCAACACGGTCGAGCGGCTGCTGATCCTCGCGCAGGGGCCGCGCGTGACCGCGGCCGATGTGGACCGGCTCGTCGGCGCGCGCGCCGGGGCGCAGGAGGGCGTGCTCGCGGGGCTCGAGCAGTACGCGACGTGGGAGCAGTTCAAGCTCGCGGCGGAGCGGGCCTTCCTGCAGGTGAAGCTGCGGCAGTACGACTGGAACGTCGCCGAGACGGCGCGCGCGCTCGACATGCCGCGCTCGAACCTCTACAAGAAGATCGAGCGCCACGGCCTGGCGCGGGAGCACGCGTGAGCGACAAGAACTGGGACGAGGAACTCAAGAAGATCGACAAGCAGATGGAGCGCGTGAGCGACGAGGCGATGTTCCCGACCAAGGGCGCGCCGACGCCGGCCGCGAAGGCGCAGGCGGTGGGGATGCAGGCATCGACCTCGACCTTCGGCGTCTTCGCGCGGCTCTCGCTCGCGGTCGCGCTCGGGGTGGGGATGGTGTTCTGGCCCTACTCGGCGCGTTGCGGGCTCGGGCTCGCGGGCTATCTCGGCGCGGTCGTCGCGCTCGTCGTCGCCGGGACGTGGTCGAGCATCTGGACGTGGCGGCATCGCGCGGCCAAGGCGCACACGCTCTCGCTGCTGCTCGTGCTCTGGGGGCTCGTGCTCGGCGCGATCGACGTGCTGCCGCGGACCGGGTACGCCATCCCGACCGAGGCCCATCCCGCGGGCTGGGCCTGCACCGACTGAGGGTTCAGCGCGCGAGTCGCATGACGAGGCAGTCGTCCGCGCCGAACCAGCGCCGCTCGACGGCCACGAAGCCCAGCCGCTCGTAGAACGCGATCGCGCGCACGTTCGACGCCAGCGGGTCGATCAGGATCGCCGTGACGTCTGGCGTCGCGAAGCACCGCGCGATCGCCAGCCGCATCATCTCGGTCCCGAGCCCGCGACCGCGATCCCCGGGGGCCCCGATCCAGATGTCGATCGCGCGGAGCCCGGGGGGCACCTCGCCCCAGTATCGCGACGGCTCGCGATGCGGATCGATGATGTCGAGGAACCCCACCGCGCGGCCGTCCTCCTCCGCGATCATCGGCTCGCGCCAGTCGGGGACCTGTGCCAGTTCCTCCTCCCACGCCCAGTCGTCGTTGGGGTCCGAACTCACGACATCCGGATCGTCGTCCCACTGGCGGAGCAGGGGGACGTCGGCGAGGGTGGCGGGGCGCAGGTGCACGGGCACTCTTGAGTCTGGCGGCCGCGCGCCGGGCCGGACAAGGGGCACCGTACGCCATGCATCCATCGCCGGTCCTCCGCCTGTTATCTTTCCCGGCTATGACGACCTTCAAGAATTTCATCAACGGCGAGTGGGTGGCCCCCTCCACCGACGCCTGGTTCGAGAACACCAATCCGGCGAACACCTCCGACGTGATCGGGCGCTTCCCCAAGTCCGGCGCCGCGGACGTGCAGCGGGCGGTCGAGTCGGCCAAGCGCGGGTTCGAGCGCTGGAAGCGCACCCCGGCCCCGGCCCGTGGCGACATCCTCCGCCGCGTCGGTGAGATCCTCACCGCGCGCAAGGAGGAACTCGCCGACCTCATGACCCGCGAGATGGGCAAGCCGCTCGCCGAGACGCGCGGCGACGTGCAGGAGGGCATCGACACGGCCTTCTACGCCGCGGTCGAGGGACGCCGCCTCTTCGGGCACACGGTCCCCAGCGAGCTCCGCTCCAAGTGGGCGATGAGCTTCCGCCGCCCGATCGGCGTCGCCGGCATCATCACGCCGTTCAACTTCCCGCTCGCGATCCCGACGTGGAAGATGTTCCCCGCGCTCGTCTGCGGGAACGCCTGCATCTTCAAGCCGGCCGAGGACGTGCCGCACACCGGCCATGTCCTCGTCGAGATCCTCCTCGAGGCGGGGCTTCCGCCCGAGGTGATCCAGCTCGTGCACGGCGACGGCGAGGTGGGGAAGGCGATCGTCGACCACCCGGAGATCCCGCTCCTCTCGTTCACCGGCTCGACCGAGACGGGGAGCAAGGTCGGCGAGACGGCCGGCCGCATGCACAAGCGCCTCTCGCTCGAGATGGGCGGCAAGAACGCGCAGATCGTGCTCGACGACGCGAAGCTCGACCTCGCGCTCGACGGCGTGCTCTGGGGCGCCTTCGGCACGACGGGCCAGCGCTGCACCGCGACGAGCCGCCTGATCCTGCAGGACGGGATCCACGACCAGTTCCTCGCCAAGCTCAAGGCGCGCGCGAGCCAGCTCAAGCTCGGCGACGGCCGCAAGGCGGGGACCGACGTCGGCCCGGTGATCCACGCCGACTCGATCTCGAAGATCGAGCGCTACGTGGAGATCGGCCTGAGCGAGGGCGCCGAGCTCGTGATGGGCGGCCAGCGCGCGCATGGCGCGGGCCTGGAGAAGGGCTTCTTCTTCCAGCCGACGATCTTCGCCGGCGTGAAGGCGGGGATGCGCATCGAGCAGGAGGAGATCTTCGGCCCCGTCCTCAGCGTCATCCGCGTGAAGGACGCCGACGAAGCCTTCAAGGTGAACAACGGCGTGAAGTACGGCCTCTCGTCGTCGCTCTACACGCAGGACGTGAACCTCGCCTTCCGCGCGATCAACGAGCTCGACAACGGCATCACCTACATCAACGCCCCGACCATCGGCGCCGAGGCGCACCTGCCGTTCGGCGGCGTGAAGCAGACGGGCAACGGCCACCGCGAGGGCGGCTGGGAGGTCTACGAGTTCTACTCGGAGACGAAGGTGGCCTACCTGGACTACAGCGGCAGCCTGCAGCGCGCCCAGATCGATAACTATTGAGAAGAAAGCTGAAGGCTGAAGGAGGAAGGAAGAAAGACGCACGCAGCACCAGAGGGGCACCCCTGACCGAACGTCGAGGGTGCCCCTCTCCGCATCCCGCATCCCGCATCCGAGATCCCCGCCCGTTCAGGGACGATGCGGAGGGTCCCCGCATCCGGCCCCCACCCCGTACCCCGTACCGCCCGTGCACCCCGCATCGCCGTTCCCCCCTCCGCATCCCGCACTAGCTTGATGGGATGACGATACCGGACCTCTCCCGCATCCCGTTCTTCGAAGCGATCGGAGAACAGCTGCTCTGGCACCTCACCCGCGCCGGCGAACAGCTCGACTACGCCCCCAACGAGACCCTCTTCGAATCCGGCGCCCCGCGCCGCGCCTTCTGGGTCCTCCTCGAGGGCAACATCGCCATCGAATCCACGGTCGACGGCACCCCGCATCGCCTCTCCACCCTCGGCCCCGGCGACGTCATCGGCGAGAGCATCCTCCTCGACGAGCACACCCACAGCACCACCGGCCGCGCCACCGTCCCCACCCGCGCCATGCGCTTCTCCAAGGAAGCGCTCGAGCCGCTACTCAAGGACCGCCCCCAGCTCTACGCCGCCCTCGTGAGCCGCAGCGCGCGCGCCATCCGCGACCGCCTCCGGCAGGCCGATGCCTCCCTCACCGGCCAGGGACGCCTCCTCGGCTTCGCCGCCTCCGGCGCCACCCGCCGCGAGCACGACCTCCTCGGCGAGCGCGACGTCCCCGACGCCGCCCTCTACGGCGTGCAGACCATGCGCGCGATCGAGAACTTCCCCATCACCGGCGTCACGCTCCGCGACTTCCCCGAACTCATCGTCGCGCTCGCGCAGGTGAAGGAGGCCGCCGCCCGCGCGAATCACGGCCACCCCGACCTCCCCGACGACGTCTTCGACGCCATCGTGCGCGCCTGCAAGGAGATCCAGGCCGGGCGCCACCACGAGCACTTCCGCGTCGACATGATCCAGGGCGGCGCCGGCACCTCGTCCAACATGAACGCCAACGAGGTCATCGCGAACCGCGCGCTCGAGCTCCTCGGCGAGCCGCGCGGGACCTACACGCGCGTGCACCCCAACGAGCACGTCAACCTCGCGCAGTCCACCAACGACGTCTATCCGACCGCCATCCGCATCGCGCTGCACACCGCGATCGGCGGGCTCCAGGAGCAGATGCGCCTGCTGGTGGACGCCTTCCTCGCGAAGGGCGCCGAGTTCGCGCCGCACATCAAGATGGGGCGCACGCAGCTGCAGGACGCCGTCCCCATGACCCTCGGCCAGGAGTTCAATGCCTACGGGCATACGATCGCCGAGGACGTGGACCGGCTCGAGGAGGCGAAGGCCCTCATGCGCGAGATGAACATGGGGGCGACCGCCATCGGCACGGGCATCACCGCGCCGCGCGGCTACACCGAGCGCGTGCGCGCCGAGCTGTCGGCCGTCACAGGCCTCGTCATGATCACCGCCCCGGACCTTGTCGAGGCGACGAGCGACACCGGCGCCTTCGTGCAGGTCTCCGGCGTGCTCAAGCGCTGCGCCGTGAAGCTCTCCAAGGTCTGCAACGACCTCCGCCTGCTCTCCAGCGGCCCGCGGACCGGCCTCGGCGAGATCCGCCTGCCGGCCATGCAGCCCGGCTCGAGCATCATGCCCGGGAAGGTGAATCCCGTCATCCCCGAGGCGGTCAATCAGGTCTGCTTCGACGTGATCGGCGGCGACGTGACGGTCACGATGGCGGCCGAGGCCGGCCAGCTCCAGCTCAACGTCTTCGAGCCGATCATCGCCTTCCGGCTGCTGCGCAACATCAGCGCCCTCCGGAACGCCTGCCAAGTGCTCCGCGAGAAGTGCGTCATGGGGATCGTCGCCAACCCCAAGGTGATGCGGGACGCCGTGGAGCGCTCGATCGGCCTCGTCACCGCCCTTCTGCCCGAGTTGGGGTACGAGGTCTGCACGCAGGTCGCGAAGGAAGCGCTCGAGAGCGGACGGGGCGTGGTCGAGCTCCTGCTCGAGAAGCGCCTGCTCACGCGCGAACAGATCGACGAGATCCTCGACCCGTCCCGGATGACCGGGACCAGGAGCTAGCGATGGCCGGAGTGAAGCTGGACGGCGCGGGCGCCCAGAAGATGAAGACGCTGGAAGAGGCCCTCTCGACGATGCAGACCATCCACGGTCATGTGGAGCGGATGGCGATCGACGTGAAGAACCAGCGCGGGGCGGGCGTCATCCCCCAGCAGATCAAGCGCATCGCGACCCCCCTCCAGGGCCAGCTGAAAGGACAATTCGGCATGATCGCCGACCAGGTCTCGGCCATGATCCTCGCTGCAGGGCGCGGGGGCGGCGAGCAGACCAAGGTCCGGGCGATGCGCGAGTATGTCGGCCAGATCCGCCAGGCGCTCGATATCATGTGCGCCAAGGTGAAGGAGCAGCACGCCGTCGCGATCGAGGTCTCGCCGGACTGAGCGGAGGGGCAGCGGCGGGCGGCGGTGAGGCGAAGGCCGGGCGGAGGTAGGGCGACGGCGCGCGGACGGCGGGGCTCGGAGTCCGATGGGACTCAAGTCTTTGCCACACCTACGGATAATACCTGACAGGTGGTCCGCTTTGCCTTGACCCTACCCATTCGGGTGGGGTAGCTTTCCAGCGCTTTTGTAAGGCCGGAGTCAGCGCCGCAGCGGCACTCCGGCACGCCTTCCCCCCAGCCATCCCCAAGATGCCGAAGCTGCGCCTGCGCTCGGCAGCGCCCGCCCTGTTGTCCTTGGCGGTCCTGCTCACGCTCTCCGCGTGTGGATTCACGGAGTATCCCAACTCCACGTTCAATCACACGACCGACTTCAACACCTCGATCGACGCCCTCTTCTCCCGCCTGGTGTTCTGGGGAACGATCGTCTTCGTCGTCGTCGAAGCCGCGCTGATCTTCACGATCATCCGGTACCGCAAGCGCCCCGGCGGCGCACCGGCAAAGCAGATCCACGGCAACGCGGCGCTCGAGATCACCTGGACCGCGATCCCGGCGATCATCCTCGTGCTCATCGCGGTGCCCACCGTGAAGACCATCTTCGAGACGCAGAAGCCGGCGCCGGCCGGTTCGCTGACGGTCGAGGTCGTCGGGCACCAGTGGTGGTGGGAGTTCCGCTATCCGGAGCTCGGCATCGTCACCGCCAACGAGGTCTACGTCCCGGTCGGCCGCACGGTGAACTTCGTGCTCACCACCAAGGACGTGCTGCACTCCTTCTGGATCCCCCAGATGGGCGGCAAGCGCGACCTGATCACGAACAAGACCAACTACCTCTGGTTCACGCCCAGCGACACACTGAAGAGCTCGGCGTGGAACGGCTTCTGCACCGAGTACTGCGGCGCGAGCCACGCGAACATGCGCATCCGCATGTACACGGTGCAGCCGGACGAGTTCGCGTCGTGGGCGCGCCACCAGGCGAGCCCGGCGGTCTTCAATCCGTCGGCCGCGCCGGCGACGCCGGTGGTGACGGCGTCGAACCCCGGGCAGGCGGCGGCCCCGGCCGACACGACGACCGCGCTGCCGAGCGGCTACGTCTTCCCGCGGGAGCAGCTCCCCGCGCACGTGGTGCCGCAGACGCCGATCCCGGCGGGCATCAGCTACGACGACGCGCTCCTCGCCGGCGGCGACGCGACGCGCGGCGCGACGCAGGGCTTCATGCTCGGCGGCTGCATCGGGTGCCACGCGATCAACGGGCTCCCGGGCGCGGTCTCGAACATCGGCCCGAACCTCACGCACATCGCCTCGCGGCACACGATCGCCGGCGGGCTCTACAAGAACGACGGCCCGACGCTGGCGCGCTGGATCAAGAACGCGCGCCACCTGAAGCCGGGCTCGATCATGAACACGATCGGCCGCGGCGAATACGACCCCATCATGAAGACGACCGTCACGGCGGGCCTCGACGACCGGCAGATCGCCGACGTGGTGGCCTACCTGCTGTCGCTCAAGTAACCGGAGCCCCCCAACATGGCCACCATCGCGACCCCGACGCACGCCGGCTCCGGCCGCACCGCCGCGT
Source organism: Gemmatimonadaceae bacterium (assembly GCA_044229035.1). Lineage (GTDB taxonomy): Bacteria > Gemmatimonadota > Gemmatimonadetes > Gemmatimonadales > Gemmatimonadaceae > Pseudogemmatithrix. The sequence goes on from JBGATT010000020.1 coordinate 18,142, forward strand.
CCGCCGAGAACACGGGGATCTGGAGCTGGATCACCACCGTCGATCACAAGCGGATCGGCACGCTGTACCTCTGGACCGCGCTCTTCTTCTTCATGGTCGGCGGGCTCGAGGCGGTGCTCATCCGCACGCAGCTCATGCGCCCCAACATGGGGTTCGTCTCGGCCGAGACGTACAACCAGCTGTTCACGATGCACGGCACGACGATGGTGTTCCTCGCCGTCATGCCGCTCTCGGCCGCGTTCTTCAACTACCTGATCCCGCTGCAGATCGGCGCGCGTGACGTCGCCTTCCCGCGTCTCAACGCCTTCTCATACTGGGTGTACCTGCTCGGCGGCATCTTCATCACGCTTCCCATCCTGTTCCAGATCGCGCCGGACGGCGGCTGGTTCGGCTACGCCCCGCTCACGACCAACCAGTTCTCGGCCGGCCCGAACATCGACTTCTGGGTGATCGGCCTCCAGATCCTCGGCGTCTCGTCGCTCGCGGCGGCGTTCAACTTCATCACGACGATCATCAACCTGCGCGCGCCGGGCATGTCGCTCATGCGGCTCCCGATGTTCACGTGGATGTCGTTCGTCGTGCAGTTCCTGCTCGTCCTCGCCTTCCCGCCGATCACCGTCGCGCTCGTCTTCCTGCTGTTCGACCGCTTCTTCGGGACGACGTTCTACTCGATCGCCGCCGGCGCCGACCCGCTGCTCTGGCAGCACCTCTTCTGGGTGTTCGGCCACCCCGAGGTGTACATCCTCATCCTGCCCGCCTTCGGCCTCGTGTCGGAGGTGCTCCCGACCTTCTCGAAGAAGCCGCTCTTCGGCTACAACGTGATGGTCTACTCGGGCATCATGATCGGCTTCCTCGGCTTCGGCGTCTGGGCCCACCACATGTTCGCCGTGGGCATGGGCGCGGTCGCCGACTCGATCTTCTCGACGATGACGATGCTCATCGCCATCCCGACCGGCGTGAAGATCTTCAACTGGATCGCCACGATGTGGGCCGGCGAGATCCGGTTCACCGTCCCGATGAAGTTCGCGATCGCCCTCATCGCGATGTTCACCATCGGCGGCATCTCGGGCGTGATGCACTCCTCGGCCCCGGCCGACCTGCAGCAGACCGACACCTACTTCATCGTCGCGCACTTCCACTACGTGCTCTTCGGTGGGTCGATCATGGGCATCTTCGCGGGCATCTACCACTACTACCCGAAGATGACCGGCCGCTTCATGAACGAAGGGCTCGGCAACGTGCACTTCTGGCTGAACCTCATCGGCATGAACCTCACGTTCTTCCCGATGCACTTCAGCGGGCTCCTCGGCATGCCGCGCCGCGTCTACCAGTACGACGCCGGGCAGGGCTGGGACCTCTTCAACCTGATGTTGACCTACGGCACCTACCTGCTCGTGGTCGCGACCGCGGTCTTCATCTGGAACTTCGTCCGCAGCCGCACGACGGGCGCGGTCGCGAGCGGCGACCCGTGGGGCGCCGCGACGCTCGAGTGGTCGATCCCCTCGCCGCCGCCCGAGTACAACTTCGCCAAGATCCCGACGGTGACCTCGCGCTCGCCGCTCTGGGACCTCAAGCACCCGGAGATGTCGGCGGGCGCGGACCACTCGGCAGCGGATGCGGCGGCCATCGAGGCCGCGCACTCGACGCCGATGCACGAGGAGACGGAGACCTACACGGCGAAGGAGCTCGGCATCCCGATGCCGTTCCCGACCGCCAAGCCGCTCTTCACCGCGGTCGGCATGGTCGTGATGTTCAGCGGCCTCCTCTTCCTGCGCAACGGGATGTTCGCCGTCTCGATGACGATCACGCTGACCGGCGCCGCGATGCTCATCGGCGGCCTGTACGCGTGGCTCACCGCCCCCCTCGAGTAACCGGAGACCACGACAGTGTCCTCACACACCGCTGCCGCGCACGCCTCCGGGGCCCATGGGGCCCACGGGCACGACGACGGCCACGCGCACGTGCACTACACCACCACCGGCCTCGACAACCGGAAGATCGCGATCTGGACCTTCATCGGGTCCGAGTGCATGCTCTTCGCCTCGCTGATCTCGACCTACCTCATCTACAAGGGCAAGTCGGTCGTCGGGCCCTTCCCGCACGAGGCGTGGACGTCGGAGACGGGCCAGGTCTTCAAACCCATCCTCGACATTCCGGTCACGTCGGCCTCGACCTTCGTGCTGCTGATGTCGTCGTTCGCGATGGTGCTCGCCCTGCAGGCCGTCCAGCTCAAGGGAAAGGACCTCCCGCCGACCGCCAACTGGTGGACGCGCATCCAGCGCTCGTCGCAGTTCTGGCTCGCCGCCACGGCCCTCATGGGCGCGACCTTCCTCGGCTTCCAGGCCTACGAGTTCACCTCGTTCGTCCACGAGGGGCTGACGATCAAGACGAACCTCTTCGGCTCGTCCTTCTTCACCCTCACCGGCTTCCACGGCGCCCACGTCACCGTCGGCGTCCTCTGGCTGATGACGCTGCTCTGGATCGACCGCACGCGCGGACTCGCCGGCAAGAACGACGAGCTCCTCGTCGACATCTGCGCCCTCTACTGGCACTTCGTCGACGTCGTCTGGATCGCGATCTTCACGCTCATCTACCTCATCCAGTGACGGCGAGGAACTGACCATGTCCCACGACGCCAAGCACGACGCCCACGCCGAGCACCACCACCCGACGGGCAACCAGTACCTCACGATCGCGATCATCCTCACCGCGATCACCGTCGTCGAGGTCTGGGCGTACTACATCCCCGCCCTCGTCGCCTCGCCGCTCTTCAACCCGGCGCTCCTCTTCATGTCGGCGGTGAAGTTCGCGATCGTCTGCCTCTTCTACATGCACCTCAAGTTCGACCACAAGCTGTTCCGGGTGGTGTTCACCGGCTCGCTGATCATCGCCATGTGCACGCTGATGGCGCTGATGTTCCTCTTCGGCAAGGTCTCGCTCTAGCGACGATCCCAGGATGAAGGAAGAAGGATGAAGGAAGAACGGGGCCTCCGCATCGGGGCCCCGTTCTTCACTTCATGCGGGAGGCGGGGACGGAGTACCCGCGGGTACTATCTTTCAGCCTTCCTCCTTCAGCCTCCATCGGCCTCCGTGCACCCCATTCTGTTCCTGCATCCCAAGGTCGACCTCTCCCAGGGGGGCTTCACGCTCCACTGGAGCACGGTCATCGGGCTGCTCGCGCTCTTGGGACTCTACGAGTGGCGCGCCGCGGTCCACGCGCGTACCGAGGGGCGACGCCCCACGGCGCTCCAGCGACTCTGCCTCCTCCTCGGGCTCGGTGCGATGTTCGGGACGCTCAACGGGCCTGTCCACGACATCAGCGACTACTACCTCTTCACCGGGCACATGGTGCAGCACCTCGTGCTCACCTTCGTGACCCCCCCCCTCCTGCTCCTCGGCGTCCCCGGCTGGATGCTCCGCCCCGCGCTCGCGCAACGGCACGTCGCCGCCGTGGCGCGGGCCGTCACCTCGCCGCGCGCCGCCTTCGCGATCTTCAACCTCACGCTCGCCTTCTGGCACCTCCCGCCGAACTACAACTCGGCGATGTACTACCACGAGGTGCACATCGCGCAGCACCTCATGTTCCTCGTCACCGCCGTGCTCGCGTGGTGGCCGCTCCTGAGCCCGCTGCCGGAGCTCCCGCGCCTGAGCTATCCCGGCCAGATGCTCTACAGTTTCCTCATGACCCTGCCGATGACAGTGATATCGATCTTCATCGTCTATGCGGATCATGTGCTCTACCCGGCCTACGCCAGCGCGCCGCGGCTGTGGGGACTCTCGCCGCTCGAGGACCAGCGGCTCGGCGGCTTGATCATGTGGATCCCCGGCGGGCTGTTCTTCTATCTCCTCACGTCGGTGATCTTCCTCAGGTGGGTGCAGTCCCAGCGCGATGATCGGGCGGGCGCGCAGGTGACCGGCTGAGCCGGGACGCAGCTCACCCGGCAATAGCCCGAAGCAGCATTGCATTCCGCGTCACCCAGGGAGGGGGATGGTCGTCATCCCTCTGCTGTCCCTGTCCCGTCCGGCGCGCTGACCGCGGCGCGGCGGGGTAAGGCTTGAGGTGGGCGCGTCCGGCGCTCGCCCCGCTCCTCGAAGCCCGGTAGAATGCCCCTCATGCGTCGGCTCCTCTCCCTCCTGTTCGCTGCCCTGCTCTCCGCCGCCCCGGCGGGAGGGCTCGCGCAGACGCCCACGGGGACGAAGGCTCCGACGAAGGCACCCGCCAAGGCACCCACCAAGGCACCCACCAAGGCGCCCGCCCGGACCCCCACCGCCTCGACCGGCTCCAGCGCGGCCCGACCGACGGTCGCGGCCGCCGCCAAGCGTCCGGCGCCGCGCCCCACCTCGCGCAGCACCACCGCCCGCGCGACGCTGCGCGCCGCCACGCCCACCAGCACGCCCGACCTGCGCGAACACCTCGGGTCGCTCGTGCGCGAGGCCGCGCGCTCCGGGCAGTGGGGCGTGATGGTGGTCTCGCTCACCCGCGGCGACACGCTGTACGCCCACAACGCCGATGAGCTCCTGCTCCCGGCGTCGACGATGAAGCTCTACACCTCGGCGATCGCCCTCGAACGTTTCGGGCCGGCGCACCAGTTCCGCACCGAGGTCCTGCGCTCGGGCGCGGTGGGCGAAGGGGGTGTCGTCCGCGGCGACCTCATCCTCAAGGGCAACGGCGATCCGTCGCTCGTGCCGCGCTACGTGGAGTGGAACCGCGGCGCGAAGCCGCTCGACTCGCTCGCCGACCTCGTGGCGAGGGCCGGCATCACCCGCGTCACCGGCGACATCATCGGCGACGCCAGCGCCTTCGACGGCGAGCGCGTGCCGGCGGGGTGGCGCACCCGCTACCTCCAGGCGAGCTACGCCGCGCGCGTCTCGGCCCTCTCCTACAACGAGAACCTCGCGCACATCACCGTGCGCCCCTCCACGCGCGGGGCGCAGGTGGCCTTCGCGCAGCCGGTGAGCGGGCTCTCGCTGCGCTCCACCGTGACCATCAGACCCAACAGCCGCAGCGCGTCGATCCGCGTCTGGCAGGACACGCTCACGCAGCAGTTCAAGGTGAGCGGGTGGATCGGCGCCCGTAGCGTGGTGCGGACCTACCAGGTGGTCGTCGAGCAGCCCGAGCAGTACGTCGCGGCGGCCTTCCGCGCGGCGCTCGAGGCACGGGGCGTGACCGTCGAGGGGCGCGTCCGCGGGGGCGAGGCCGCCGCCGGCGCCACACGCGTCACGGCCTGGGCCTCCCCGCCGCTCGCCCAGCTCGTCGCCAAGATGAACGGGGAGAGCAACAACCACTTCGCCGAGCTGCTCTTCCGCAACGCCGCGCGGGTCGGTGGCGCGGTCGGATCGGCCCACATCGCCAACGAGTCGCTCCGGACCTTCATGACCGACCGCGTGGGCGCCGGCGCCGGCGCCGTCTACGCGGCCGACGGCAGCGGCCTCTCCACGCTCGACCGCGTGACGCCGCGCTCCATGGTCATGCTCCTCGGCTACAGCGCACAGGCCCCGTGGGCCCAGGTGCTGCAGGCCTCGCTCCCGGTCGCCGGGCGCACCGAGACGCTGCGGTCCCGCATGCGCTACACCGCGGCGCAGGGGAACCTGCGCGCCAAGACCGGCACCACCGGCGAGGTCACCTCGCTCGGTGGCTACGTCACGGCGAAGAACGGCGAGAAGCTCGCGTTCTCGTTCATCTACAACGGCCGCGAACTCTGGCGCGCCCGCGCCGCGATCGACGCGATGGGCGTGACGCTGGCGAACTTCTCGCGCTGACCGCCCGCGCGATCAGCTGAGCAGCGGGGGCTTGGCCTTCGGGTCGCTCGCCGCCGTCGCATCGAGCAGCCGCACCGCCGTGTCCACGTCGCGATGCCGCACCACCAGCCGCACCGGGTGCAGCACATCGAGGAACGGGAGCATGCCGCTCGCGTTGTCCTTCAGCAACATCGACACGATGCCGTTCGCGTCGAGCACCGCACGGGCGAACTCCGCTTCCACGCTGTTCGGATAGGTCTTCACGACGAACGCCTGCTCGGGCATCGTGACCTCCTGACGTGGGGATGAGGGACGCATCGGTGCTGGGGGCTGGATGGGTATACTCGCGGGGACACGGTCCCGTTCCCGTAGTACCCCACGGGACCGGCGGTCACCACAGCGCGCGACGGTGGTCCACCCAGTATCGGCGCACCCGGCCGCGGGTGAAGCGAAGGGGGCACCGGGGATTCCCCGATGCCCCCTCGCCACGCGGACGACGTGTCGGTGACCTACGAGACCGTCTGCCGGATCAGGATCCCGCGCTTCCCGAGCTCGGTCACGTACCGCTCGCCGGGCATGCACTCGTCCGGCGTGTGCACGCCGGCCGGCTTCACCGCCCCTTCGGCCTGGAGCTGCCCGGTGATCGAGAGCGAGTACCCGGTCGTCCGCATCATCGCGCTGATCCCGTGCGCCGCGTCATAGCGGTCCACGAGCTCGAAGGTGTGCGTCTGCTTCTTCCCGCCCTTGGTCCCGCTCACCACCACGCGGAGCGCGACGAGGTCGGGCGAGTTCTTCTTCGTCAGGCGCGGCTGCATCTGCGCGATGGCAAGCTCGCGCGGCACCACCTTGGTGCCCTTCACGTCGACCGGCTCGAGCTCCAGCAGGCCGAGCTCGCGGATCGCCTCCATGATGCGCGCGTGCCCCGGATAGCGGAGCGTCTTGTACTCCATCGTCGGGATCTTCCCCTCGTAGCGGTGCCCCATGGTCGAGAGACCACCCGCGGTGTGGAACGCCTCGAGCTCGCCCACCGGCGCGTCGAACGCCACCGGCTCGATCTCCGAGAGCGCCTTCACGTTCACGCGCTTGCCGTCGCGCACGACCCACGAGAGCGTCGTGTAGTAGTCGAGCACGCCCTCGATCGAGTAGACGATCTGGTACTTGAGCGGGCCCTCGGGATGCTGGGGCAGTCCGCCGACGAAGATCCGGACCGTGTCGGTGGTGTCGAGGCGGTCGATGCCCAGCTGCGCGAGGATGTTCACCATCCCCGGCGCGAGGCCGCAGTCCGGGATCACCGTCACGCCCGCGGCCGCGGCCCGCGCGTCGAGCTGCTTCTGGTGCTCGACGATCTCGGTGTTCCCGCCGAGGTCGCAGAAGTGCGCGCCGGCCGCGATCGCGGCCTCGCTCATCGGGAGGTTGAAGTAGTACGGGATGGCGCACATGACGGCCTTCACGCCGCGCATGGCGACGGAGACGGCCGTGGGGTCCTTCACGTCGAGCGTGATGAGCTTCAGCCGCTCCCCGCCCACGTAGGGCTGGAGGAAGGCGGGCAGGTGGTCGACGGACTTGTCCGCGAGCCGCACTTCCGTGCAGTCGGGGTTCTGGAGGAGGTCATACGCGCAGGCCGAACCCTGCAGGCCGGCGCCGAGGACGAGCATCTTCATGGAGGATCTCCGAGCGGGTGGAGCCGAGGTGGACAGCCCTTGAATCTACTCGGACCGGAGGCTGATTTCACTCCATGACCACCGACTGGCGCACCCACCTGCTGGAGTCCGACGAGGCCATCGCCGCCCTGCTCGCCCGGGTCCGCTCCGTCGCGGTCCTCGGCATCAAGACGCCCGAGACGGGCGCCCCGGCGCACTTCGTCCCCGCCTACGCCCAGCGCGCGGGCCTCCGCATCCATCCGGTGCCGGTCTACTACCCGGAGCTCACGGAGATGCTGGGCGAACCGGTCCACCGGACCGTCGCCGGGATCGGTGAACAGGTGGACCTCGTGGACGTCTTCCGGCGCCCGCAGGACATTCCGTCACACCTGGACGACCTGCTCGCGGCGAAGCCGCGGGCGGTCTGGTTCCAGTCGGGGATCCGCAATGACGCTGCGGCCGAAGTGCTGGCGCGCGCCGGGATCGACGTGGTCCAGGACCGGTGCTTGATGATAGAACTGGAAAAGGGAGAGGGGAGAAGGTAGAAAGCCCCCACTTTCATCCTTCACCCTTCGGCCTTCATCCTACTCGTCGCGCGAAGTACGCCCCCACGCCCTTCATCGCATGGCGTGACTCCGGCGTGAGCGGCACCGAGGCGTGCCAGTCGTGCATCATCTCGCGGAAGACGGTGAACTCCACCGCGACCCCCGCCGCGCGCGCCTTCTCCGCGAGTCGGCGCGAATCGTCGAAGAGCATCTCGCTGTCGCTCGCGTGGATGAGCAGCGACGGCAGGCCCTTCAGGTCGGCATAGAGGGGCGAGATCAACGGATGCTCCGCCGGATGGTCCCCGGCGTACATCCGCGCGAGCGTGAGCGCATGCCGTGGCGAGAGCACGCTCTCGGTCGCGGCGTTCCCGAGGAAGGAGGCGCCGCTGTTCGCGAGGTCGGTCAGCGGCGAGATGAGCGCCGCGGCCGCTGGGAGCGGGTCGCCCGCATCGCGCAGGGCGAGGAGTGCCCCGAGCGCGAGCGCACCGCCGGCCGAGTCCCCGACCAGCCCGAGCGAGGTGGGCGCGACCCCCAGGGCGTAGAGCGCGCGCACCGCCGCGACCGCGTCGTCGAGTGCCGCGGGGAACGGATGCTCCGGCGCGAGCCGGTAGTCGAGCGAGATCACCCGCGCGCGCGACCGCGCGGCGAGCCACCCCGCCAGCGGGCGGAACGCGCGCGGCGACCCGCCGATGAACGCGCCCCCGTGCAGGTGCAGGATGGTGCGCCGCGGTGCCACGTCCGCCGGCGTGTGCCACTCGCCGGGGAGCTTCGGCTCGCGGGACGGCTCCACGCGCAGCCCCCGCGGCAGGAAGGCCGGGAGCAGCAGCCGCGCGTTCATCGAGCGCCGGAAGGCCGGGACGTCGAACGTCGGGCCATCGGCGACGCGCCGGATCATGAGGCGCGACGTGAACGCGAGGAATCGTGATTCGAGGCTCGGCATGCGCTCCGAAGGGTCAGCGGTGCACGACGATGGTAGCCTCCGACGCGTCCCACCACCAGCGGCTCGCCCGCAGGAGCGACCGCCCGCGGGCCGACGCGATGGCCACCGGCGGCTCGCCCACGGTCGGCACGAGCCAGACACCGGGGAAGGCGAGCGCGATCGGGATCTGGAACGCACCCTCGGGAACGCGCCGCCGCGCCTCCGGCGTGAACGTGACGGTCCCCGCGCGCTCGTCGAAGATCGGCCGGAGCGGCCAGAGGACGTCGATGCCGATCCGCACCTCCCCTTCCGGCACTTCGCGATCCACGCGCGCCTCCACGCCGCGCAGGCGACGCTCGCCGATCCAGAGATCCGCGATGAGGAGCGGCGCCCCGTGCGCGGTCGCGCCGAAGCTGCGCGGCTTGAGCGCCGGATCGTCCGCGCGGGAGATCCGGACGCCCTGCACCGCGGGATCGAGCACCGCGCGGCTCGTGCCGCCGGCGCCGCGCACCTCGAAGCTCCCGATCGCGCGCCCGTCGGTGAGGAAGATCATCGGCACGGTCACCGGCGTGCCGCTCAACGGCCCGGCGTCGCCGCGCTCGGCGCGCAAGGCGAGCCGGGCCGCC
>JBGATT010000187.1:0-6098 GCA_044229035.1 Gemmatimonadaceae bacterium
CCGCCCGGCGCTCGGCGCGCGCGTCGCGCGCCACCAGCACCCGCGGCGCATCGCCCGGCAGCAGGCGCGTGGGACGCGCCTGGATGGTGATCTGGTTCGGGCGAGCGGGCGCGATCACCACCGTCGTCCCCGACGCCTGCTCGGCCGCGGCCGTCGCCGGCGCCGCGCTCCCCTCCGGCACCGGACGGCCGAGCATCCGCGCGACCACCGCGTCCACGTCGTTCTGCTCGGCGGGGATCTCCACCATCGGCGCCGGCACGTTGTCGAGCACCTCGCCGAGCGACGTGAGCCCCTCGAGCACGCGCCGCATCCCGGCCTCGAACATCGAGATCATGCCCGCGCGCTTGGACATCTCGACGAGCTCCACGCGTCCCGCGCGCCGCGCGATCGCCGTGCGCAGCTCGTCGTTCACGAGCAGCACCTCGGTCACCACCATCCGGCCGCGGTAGCCGGTGCCACGGCACGCCTCGCAGCCGACCGCGCGGCGCAGCTTGTCGGCGCGCTTGCCCATCAGCAGCATCTGCTGGTTGGCGGGGAGGTCGGCGAGCGCGACCGGCTGGCAGCAGGCCTCGCAGAGGCGCCGCACCAGGCGCTGCGCGATCACGCCCTTGAGCGCGCCGGCGAGCGCTCCCATCTCCACGCCGATGTCGGCGAGGCGTTCGATCGCCGACGGCGCGTCGATCGTGTGCAGCGTGGAGAGCACGAGGTGGCCGGTGAGGCCCGCCTTCACCGCGATCGCCGCGGTCTCCGCGTCGCGGATCTCGCCGACGAGGATGATGTCCGGGTCCTGGCGCACGATCGACCGCAGCGCGGCGGCGAAGCCGAGGCCCGCCTTCTCGTTCACCTGGACCTGGTTGATCCCCTCGAGGTGGTACTCGATCGGGTCCTCGACCGTGACGATGTTCGTCTCGGCCGACCGGTTGTGCTCGATCGCGGCGTAAAGGGTCGTCGTCTTGCCCGAGCCGGTGGGACCGGTGACGAGCACCATCCCCTCGTTCTGCTTGAGCAGCTGCTCCACCCGGTGCGCTTCGCCGGGGAGGAAGCCGAGCTGGCCGAGCCCGTGCGTCGCGTTGTGCGCGTCGAGCAAGCGCACCACCGCCTTCTCGGCGCGATCGCCGAGCGGCAGCGTCGAGATGCGGAGGTCCACCACGCGCCCGTCGAACTTCGTCGAGGCGCGGCCGTCCTGCGGGCGCCGCCGGTCGGCGATGTCGAGGCCGCCGAGGATCTTCAGGCGGCTCATGAGGAGCGGCGAGACGTCCGGCCCCACGCGCGTGACGTCGTGCAGCACGCCGTCCACGCGGAAGCGGACGAGCAGGTCGTCATCCTTCGGTTCGAAGTGGATGTCGCTCGCGCGCTGGTCGAGGGCGTCGGCGATGAGGCGGTCGAGCGAGTCCACCACCGCGCCGCGCGACGGGATCGACCGCGGGCCGATCGGGCCCTCGCGGATCATCCACTCGAGGCGCTGCACCGTGACGGCGGTGGAGGCGCGGCCGCCGTAGACGCGCTCATGCGCGGCGCGGATGGCACCCGGCGGCGCGACGGTGATGCGGATCTGCCGCGCGGAGGCGAACGAGAGGTCGCGCTCGAGGTGCGGCGCGAGCGGGTTCGCGGTCGCGACCTCGAGCACCGGGCCCTCCTCGCGGACCGGCACGACGGCATACCGGACCGCCAGGCTCTGCTTGAGCAGGGCGGCGGTCGTCTTGGAGACCTTGGACAGGTCGGCGCGGTTGCAGCCGGCGATGGCCGAGGCGGTCTCGAGGAGCTCCTCGGTGGTGGCGCCGGCGGTCTCCAGCGCTTCCCACGCGGTCGGCGCGGCGCGCAGGCGCTCGACCGACGAATGCCCCTGTTGGCGCATCGCATCGAGCAACCAGCGGTCGAGCCACGGGGTGCGTGCTTCGCGCGCCTGCGGTGCGTCCGAGTCGGCCATGGGGTCAGTACCCTGAGAGTGCGCCCGCCCTTCATATGAGTCCCCGTGGCGGTCGGCAGGAGCACCGGCACGCCGCGAGACGGGTGATATGTCCAGTATCGACTGGCACAGGGGGGACTTTATCTGGCACAGGGCGTGGCCTACCACGGACGGGGGGCGGTCAGGTGCGGGCGGGTGCGACCGATACTCCGGGTACCACGTTCGACCGGACCACCTCCCACCGACCCGTCCTGTGACCTTCCGCCAGCGCATCCATCTCCTCACGGCCCTTGGCCTTGGTGCCTCGGTCCTCATCGGCGCGGCGAGCTTCTTCTCGCTCAACGGCGCCGTCCAGGCGACGGAACGCCTCAATGCCCTGACCCAGGTCCAGCGCGCCGCCATGCGCGCGGACATGATGCACGACGCCATCCGCGCGGACATCCTCGCCGCGCTGCGCGCGAGCGGGCCCGATGCCTCGATCGCCCTCGAGGCCGCGCGGCAGGACGTCATCTCGCACGCCGAGACCTTCGATGCGTCGCTGGCCGAGGTGTCCGGCCTCACCGATCATCCCGGGATCGAGTCGGCGCTCGCCAACGTCACCCCGCGCGTGCGGAAGTACACGACGGCCGGTCGTGCGATCGCGGCGAAGGCCGGCGGCGCCACGAGCGGGGAGGCGGAGGCGATGGTGGCCGGCTTCATGATCGACTATGCGGCGCTCGAGAACGAACTCGAGGCGTTCGGTGACGTCATCGCCGAGGTGGCGAACGGGGTGCAGACCGCGGCCGAGTCCAGCGAGCGGCGCGCCTACATCCAGGTCGCCGCGCTGCTGCTCCTCGCGCTCGGCGGCATCGGCTTCACGGCCAACCGGACGCTCGAGCGGATGCGCATCCCGCTGCAGGAGCTGACCACCACCGCGCACACGGTCGCCGCCGGCGACATCAGCGCGACCCTCTCCTCCGAGCCGCGCGGGGACGAGCTCGGCGAGGCGATGATCGCCTTCGCCGCCGTCACCGACCACCTGCGCCACGTCGTCACCGACGTCACGCACCTCATGCGCTCGGCGCAACAGGGTCGCTACGACGTCCGCATCCCCGAGGGGACCTATCCCGGCGCCTTCGGCGAACTGGCGCACGCGATGAACGAGACGGTCTCCGCGCTCGACCAGGGCCAGCGCGCCGCGCAGGACCACGAGGAGGCCGTCGCCTTCCTCACCGAGGCGGCGCAGGCGCTCGAGGCCGTCGCGCGGCGCGACCTCACCGTCCGCATCCGCGGCACCTACGAGAGCGAGTACCAGCGCGTGCAGGTGGCCTTCAACGACGCCGTGTCGCAGCTCCACGCCGCGATCAGCGACGTCGCGAACAACGCGGTCGAGGTGCGCTCCGGCGCGGCGCAGATCGCCTCGGGCAGCCTCGACCTCGCGTCCTCCGCCTCCGACCAGACGGCCACGATCGACGGCGCCGCCCGCGGCCTCAGCGAGGCCGCGCGCACCGCGCAGCTCTCGGCCACCGAGGCCAAGGAGGCCGCCGCGCTCGCCGACCTCGCCCGCGACCAGGCCGTCGCCGGCGCCAACGAGGCCGAGGCGCTCCGCCTCGCCGTCGCCGAGATCGAGCAGGGCACGCGCGAGACCGCCGCGATCGTGAAGACCATCGACGCGATCGCGTTCCAGACCAACCTCCTCGCGCTCAACGCGGCCGTCGAGGCGGCGCGCGCCGGCGAGGCCGGCCGCGGCTTCGCGGTCGTCGCCGAGGAGGTGCGCGCGCTCGCGAGCCGCTCCGCCGACGCGGCGAAGGGCACCTCGGCGCTCATCGAACAGGCCGCCGAACGCTCCAAGCGCGGTGCCGTCGCCGCCTCCGCGGTCACGCGCCGGCTCGAGGAGATCCGCGAGCGCGTGGTCGAGACCAGCGAGCGCTTCACGCGCATCGCCGCGGCGAGCGAGACGCAGAAGCACGAGATGCAGGGCGTGAGCGAGGGCATCACCCACGCGAGCGACATCACGCGCCGCACCGCCGCGACGAGCGAGGAGTGGAGCAGCACCGCGCAGGAACTCGAGTCGCAGTCGCGGTCGATGGAGGAGCTCTGCTCCTCGTTCCACCTCGAGGGGGACCGTGGCGGGGCGTCGCGTCCGGCGCCGCGCGCGGACGCGCCGGGGGCGAGCGGCAAGTCGTCGTGGCGCGCGCGCCGCGGCCGCGCGGGCGCACACGCCTCGCAGGGGTGATCCGCGCATGCGCCGGTCGATGAGGCTCGTCCTGGCGATCGGCGCGCTCCTGGTTCCCGCGCTCGGCCGCGCGCAGACGCCGGGGTGGCAGCGCGTGCTCTCGTCCGTCACCTTCGCGGGGTTCGCGGAGATGACGGGCGATCCGCGCACCGCCCCGCGCGCGAGCTGGGGTGTGGCGGCGGTGGAACTCGACGGCACGGTCGAGTTCGGCCGCGCGGTGCAGGGGGCCGTCGCCATCGTGCGCGACGGCAACCGCGCGGCACTCGGAGCGGGCTTCCTCGACCTGCATGTCGGCGGCGGGCGCGTCGCGCCGCGCGGCGCGATCTTCGCCGAGCGTGGCGTGCACCTGCAGGCGGGGCGCTTCGACCTGCCGTTCGGCGGGGACTGGGCCTACTTCGCCGCGCCCGACCGCGGGTTCGGCGCCGCACCGCTCACCACCGACCTCATCGCTGACGGCGGGCTCAACAGCGACGGCGTCCGTCTCTTCGCGGTGCGCGCCCGGTGGAACGCCACGACCTGGCTGGTGCGCGGCGGGATGAATGGCCGCGGCATGGGTGCGCGCCTCGGGTTCACGCCCCTCAGCAATCCCTTCACGCTCCGCCCCGGCATCGAGCGCCCGCTCGAGCTCGGCGTCTCGGTGCACACCGACGGGCGCGAGGGACGCGTGGCCGACCAGCGCGTCGCCACGGATCTCACCGTGCGCTTCGGCGCGATGAACGTGCTCGCCGAGTGGCAGCAGCATCGCGTGGTGCAGGGACTCGGTGGCCTCACCCCCGGTGCCGCCTCAGGGTGGTACGTGGGGACCGAGGTGCCCTGGACCCTGCGCGAGTCGCTCACCGGACTCCTGCAGCTCCGGTGGGACGACGTCGGCGGTGACCCGCTCTGGGATCCCGCCCTCGGCGGGACGGTCGCGGGACGTCGGCTCATGGGAGGCGTGCGCGTGGACCTCGGGTCCCTCGTGACGCTCAAGTCCGAGGTGGGGTGGGCCATCGACGACGGGGCGCGCGACTTCGTGTCCGTCCGCAGCTGGACCTTCAACGTGATCGCCAAGCGATGGTAGCGGCGCGCGTGATCCTCGCGTTGAGCGTCGTCACCGCCACCGCGGTGGCGCAGCTCGGCGCGCGCGACGAGCGCATCGCGCCGCACGTCGCCGCCACGTCGCGGACCGCGTGCGCGCAGTGTCATACGGCAGAGGACCCGCGGCTCGCCGCCGCCGCACCGCGCGGCGCCTGCGACACGCAGTGCGCGCAGTGCCATGGTGCGACGACCACCGCGGGGCATCACCCGGTCGGCGCGGCGGTGCAAGCCCTCGCATCGCCGGCGTTGCCGCGCTCGACGGAGGGACGCATCGCCTGCCGCACCTGCCACGACCTGTCGCGCCCCGCCACCGACAGCGTGGCCTGGCGTTCGCAGAGCCTGTACGACGCCGTCTTCCGGCGGCAGTCGCGGCACCGGACCTATGCGCTGGCCCTGCGCAACGACAAGGGCCAGCTGTGCCAGTCATGCCATTGAGGAACCCCAGATGACCGATCCCCGACGCAAGCGCCTGCTCATCGATCGCCGCTTCCAGTTCGCCCTCATCGGCAAGCTGCTCGCGGTGCAGCTCGTGCTGCTCGCCCTCGCGACGGCGGGCCTCTGGCTCTTCACCGACAGCGAGCTGGGCGCGACGCTGCAGCGCGCGTCGATCACGGCCGCGAGCGTGCGCGAGCTCATCGCGCCGGTCCTCGTCACGATGGGCGTCGTGAGCGCGGTGCTCGCCACGGTCGCGACCTCCATCGTGGTGCTCGTGGCGAGCCATCGCATCGCCGGGCCCCTCTATCGGATCCAGCAGGCGCTGGAGCAGGTGGCGGCCGGCGACCTGCATCCGCTCACGCGCATCCGCGAGCACGACCAGGGGGAGCCGCTGGCGGAGCAGCTGCGGGCGACGGTGGCCCAGGTCGCCGCGGATGTCGAGGCCGCGCGCCGCGGGCTCGACGC
>JBGATT010000188.1:0-6088 GCA_044229035.1 Gemmatimonadaceae bacterium
GGGCGACGATGTCGATGAGGACGTCACGGATGTCGATGACATCGCGTCGGAGGCTGGCGCGGCCGGCGTACGCGAGCATCTGCCGCGTGAGGTCGGCCGCGCGCCGTGCGGCCGCGGTGATCTGCTCGAGCGCGGTGCGCGCGGCCTCACGGTCGTCGAGCATGTCGAGCGCGAGATCGGCGTTGCCCAGCACCGCGCCGAGGATGTTGTTGAAGTCGTGCGCGATGCCGCCGGCCATGATGCCGAGGCTCTCGAGCTTCTGCGCCTGCTGCACCGTCGCATCGCGCTGCCGCCGCTCCTCCTCGGCGCGGGCGCGCTCGGTGAGGTCGGTGGCGAGCAGGCCGATGGCGTACGGTTCCCGTCGCCCGTCGCGGAGCAGCACGACGGTCGCCTGCCACAGGTGCTGGTCCGCCTCACGACCGAGGATCAGCTCGATCTCGGCCGTCCGGCCGTCCGCGATGACGCCGTCGATCACCGGCATGAGGCGCGCGGCGGTCTCTGCGTCGAGGCAGTCACGGAGGGGACGTCCCTGCACACTCCACCGCTCGCGGCCGAGCAGCGTCTCCAGCTGCGCGTTCGCGAGGCGCACCGTCCCGTCCAGGCCCAGCACCCCGATGAGCACGCTCGTGTTGTCCGCGAGGTCCTGGAGCAGCGAGCGGCTCGCGCGCGCCTCCTCGAGCGCGCGCTGCGTGGTGACGATCTGGGCGTTGAGCTCGCGCACGAGGTCGCGCAGGCGTCGCGTCATCGCGTTGAACCGTTCCGCGAGCCGGCCGACCTCGTCCTCCGAGTCCACCGTAGCGGTGGCGCTGAAGTCGCCGTCGGCGACCTGTTCGGCCGCGGTCGCGACGGCGAGGATGGGCGTGGTCGCGCGACGCGTGATCGCGACGACGCCTAGGGTCAGGAGCAGGATCGCCGCGAGCCCGGTGGCGAGGGTGCCGAGCAGGAGCTGCCGCATCGGGGCGAACGCCGCGTCGCGGGGAGCCTCGACCACCAGTGCGAGGTCGTGCCGGGGCAGCCAGCGCCAGACGCCGAGCACCGCGCGGCCGGTATGGTCCTCGTAGAGACCGCTCCCACGTTCGCGCGCGACGGCGCGATCGATCGCGATGCTGTGCGCGCCCCGTGGCCCGGCGCCGGCGCCGAAGCGGGTCGAGCTGAGGAACTGGTAGGTGCTGTTGACGAGGAAGGCGACGATGGGCAGGGACCCGGGGCGGGTCGCGAGCACCGTGTCCACGGTCGCGAGGTCGAGATGCGCGGCGAGCACCGCGACCGTGCGGTCGCCGGCGCGGACGGGAGTGGCCAGGCTCAGCGTCGGGGCCGCGGTCACCGAGTGGGGATAGACCGTCTGTGTGTACGGCGCCTTCTGCCCTTCGAGGTAGAACCGCTCGGCGACGGCGAAGGCGCCCACCGAGCGGCGGTCGGTCGACGCAAGGACGCGACCTCCCGGGACGGCGAGGAGCTGGATCTCGGTCGCGGCGACGAGTTCGCCGGCGACATCGTCCAGCAGCGCCGCGGCCGTGGACGTGTCTCCTTCCGTGACCGCCGCGCGCAGGCTGGCCAGCCCCGCCGCGAAGTCGAGTCCGCGGCGCTGCCGGTCGAGCCATTCGGCGAGCGAGCGCTCGTTCTCGTCGGCCACGCCCTCGAGCCGTTCGAGCACGCGCGCCCGCAGGGCCCGCTCCGCCACCTCGTACGACACGAGGGTCGCCAGCGCGAGCACGGTGATGGAGACGGCGAGGAAGGCCGCCGTGAGTCGCGCCGGGAGACTGCGCCGCAGGACCTGCGGCAGGCGGAACGGCCCGATCGGCCGTTTCGCGTCGGCGCCCTCAGTCATCCTGTCGCGTGACCAGCCTGAGGGTGTCGCGGCCGTCGAGCACCTCGATCACGACCGCACCACGGCGAGGCGCTCCGGGACCGTCGAACGTGAAGTGCGCACTCGCGCCGCGGTGCTCCCCGAGCGTCCCGAGGGTGCGGGCCAGCGTGACGCCGTCATGCGCGGCGCTGCGCGCCGCCGCCGCGGCCACCAGGTGCACTCCGTCGTAGGTCGCGGCCGCCGCCGTGCGCGGCGACCCGGCGAAGCGCTGCCGGTAGGCGGCGACGAAACGGCGTGCCTCCGGTTCGGGCGAACGATCGTCCCAGTTGGCGACGACCACGGTGCCCCGCGCGAGCGGGAGATCGACGAGCACGCCCGGGTCCCAGCTGTCGCTGCCGAGGAAACGGCCGGTGAACCCGAGTTCGCGCGCCTGGCGCACCTGGATGGAGTCGTAGCCGATGTAGTTCGGGAGGAGCAGCGCGTCCGGGCGCTGCGCGAGCAGGCGCCGCAATTGCGGCCGGAAATCGGTCGGCGCGTCCGATGCGAAGCGCTCCTCCGCGACGACCCGGCCGCCGCGCGCCTCGAACCGCGCGCGGAAGATCCGCACGATCTCCTGCCCGTACGCGCTGGCCTCGTCGGCGAGGGCGGCGACACGCCGGATGGCGAGCGAGTCGATGGCGAAGTTGGCGAGCAGTTCCGCCTGGAAGGCATCGGTGAACGCGAGGCGAAAGGCGACCTCGCGGCCTTCGGTCACGCCCGGATTGGACGCCATCGGGGCGATGAAGAGCACGTTCGCCGCCTGCGCGACGCCGGCGGCCGGGGCGGCGAGCGCGCTCGTCAGCGGCGCGATGACCGCATCGACGCTGTCGATGTTGATCAACGCCGCGACGGCGGAGGCCGCGGCGTCGGGTCGCGAGGCGCTCGGTTGGACCCGCAGCGTGATCCGGTGCGCCACCCCGTTCACGATCACGCCACCGGCCGCATTGATCTCGTCGACGGCGAGTTCGGCCCCCTGCCGTCCGGGGACGCCGAGGATCGGGGTCAGGGGCCCCTCGGAGAGGACCACGATGCCGATGCGCAGTTCGGGGGACTCGGTCCGGCCGCAGGCCCCTGCGCTCGCGAGCAGTGACGCGGCCACGAATGCGGCGCGGAGGCTCGCGCGACCCGCACGACGGCGCTCGGGCGATGGGAAGGCGATGGGCATCGGATGGCAATCTACTGTCGGGTACCAGCGTGCGCCTTCAGTCGAGGCGCTCGCCGCATTACCATTCGCTGGTCGCCCGGATGGCGGAACCGGCAGACGCAGGGGACTCAAAATCCCCCGAGGGCAACCTCTTGTGGGTTCGATTCCCACTCCGGGCATCGACGGCCGCATCTCCTGATCGGGGGTGCGGCCGTCTCGCGTCAGGGCGCAGGCCGAATCGGACCTGTCGGTGCCGCTGGCACCGAGATGCCGCGCATGAGCACCGCCCACTCGGCGTCGCTCAGGACCCGGCCCCGGGGCGCCGGCGGAAGCGCCAGCAACTGCGCGCGGATTCGCGCGATCCGCCGCTCGGGCGCGGGATGCGTCGAGATGAACTCGGGGATGTGCCCGTCGCCCGCGGCCGCCTGCAGCGTCTCGAGGACGCGGACCATCCCGCCCGGGTCGAGCTGGAGGCGGCGCAACGTGGCCAGGCCCTCGTCGTCGGACTCCTCCTCCTCGCGTCGCCCATGCCCGCGCTGGACCAGTTCGCGCCCGGCGCCGGCGACCGTCCCGGTGATCCCGCCGGCGTCGCCGATGACGATGGAGAGGCCGGCCGCGAGCCCGAGCTGCCGCGCGACCTGCTTCAGGGTGTGTCGCTGTCGGACATGGCCCGCCTCGTGCCCCAGCACCCCGAAGAGCTCGCTCTCGTCGCGCAGGCGCGCGAGCAGGCCGGTGTGCATCACCAGCTGCCCGTCAGGGAGCGCGAAGGCGTTCACGATGCTGTCGCGGACGATCGCGATGCGATAGGTGCGCGGGTCGCCGGCGTCGGGGAGGAGCTTCGCGATGCGCTCGAGCACGGCGACGCGCTCGGGATCCACCAGCGCGTGCTGCAGCAACGTCGAATCGGTCAGGCCGAGGGCCAGCCGCGACTCGACCTCCTGCGGCAACGCCTCGACGGCGGTGTCCGTGGCCCAACGGAGTCCGGGACCGACGACGAGGTAGAGCCCGCCGCCGACGAGGCCGAGGATGATCGCGCCACCGCCGACCCACCGCCGGGTCTCTCGAGCGATCATCGGTCCGAGGCGCGCACCGGGTCGATCATGAGATCGACCGCGAGCCAGACCGTGCGCGTGAACGGATAGGTGAGGACGGGCGAGATCACCATCGCCGCCACGGCGACGTACTGCACCGCGTCCCATGGCACGTCGGGCCAGACGGCGACCAGCCACCCGAGCAGGCCGAACGCGAAGAGCAGCTCGGCGATGATCAGGTTCACCAGATAGGCGCCGACGAAGTGCCCCGGCGCGCCGCGGTCGAGGCGCAGCTGGCAACGGCCGCAGCGCGGGGCGATCTGGATCCACCAGCGGAAGAGCCCGCCGCCTCCGCACTCGGGACATCGCAGGGTCAGCGCGCGGCCGAGCCGCTCGGACGACGAAGGGGCGACGGTGGGCGTGACCATGCTCGCAAGCTACATTCGACGGATCGCCGATTGTACCGTGCCTCCCACACCGCCATGCCCGGTCGCCACCACCTTTTCGTCCCCGGCCCGACCAACGTCCCGGACCGCGTCCTGCGCGCCATGCATCGCGCCCAGGAGGACCATCGGTCGAGCGCCTTTCCCGACCTCACGCACGGCGTGCTGCGCGACCTCAAGCCGGTCTTCGGGACCACCGCCGGCCGGCCCTTCGTCTTCGCCAGCACCGGCACCGGGATGTGGGAGGCGGCGCTCACGAACACGCTCGCGCCGGGGGACCGCGTCCTGGCGGCACGGTTCGGCCAGTTCTCGCACCTGTTCATCGACACCGCCGAGCGGTTGGGACTGAAGGTCGACGTGATCGATCTCGAATGGGGCGAGGCGCTCGACCCGTCGCGGGTCGCCGACGCGCTCGTCGCGGACACCGCGCACGCGATCCAGGCGGTGCTCCTCGTCCACAACGAGACCGCGACCGGTGTGACCAACGATGTCGCCGCCGTCCGCGAGGCGATCGATGACGCGCACCATCCCGCGCTGCTGCTCGTGGACGGGGTGAGTTCGATCGGCTCCCTCGAGTTCCGGTTCGACGAGTGGGGGGTGGACGTCGCGGTCTGCGGGTCGCAGAAGGGGTTCATGATGCCCGCGGGACTGGGCATGCTCTGTCTCTCCCCGAAGGCGCTCGCGCGGATCGAGGCGGCGCGCTTCCCGCGCGCGTACTTCGACCTCCGCCCGCAGGTCCTGCACAACGACCAGGGCTATTTCCCGTACACGCCCGCGCTCGCGCACCTCTTCGGGTTGCGCGAGGCGCTGGACATGATCGCCGAGCAGGGGATGCCGGCGATCGCGTCGCGCCACGCGCGGCTCGGCGAGGGCGTGCGTCGCGCCGTCGCGGCCTGGGGGCTCCGGTTCTGCGCCCGCGACCCGGAGCGCCGGTCGAACACGGTGACGGCGATCGTCGTACCCGAGGGGAAGGACGCGCGCCACGTGATCGATGCCGCGTACCGCCGATGGGACCTGGCGCTCGGCTCCGGCCTCGGTCGCCTCAACGGGAAGGTGTTCCGGATCGGGCATCTCGGCGACCTCAACGAGGGGATGCTGCTCGGCGCGCTCGCGCTCACGGAGCTCGCGCTGCACGATGCGGGGGTCGCGGTGCCGTACGGTGCGGGCGTCGCGGCGGCGCAGCGATGGTACCGGGAGTCGATGCCATGAGCGAGCGCAGACCGCGCGTCGGCTTGACCCGCCGGCTTCCGTCGGCCGTCGAGGTCCTCCTGCGCCAGCGGTACGACGTGGTCCAGCACGAGTCCCCCGGACCGCTCGATGCGATGGCCCTCGTCGCGATGATGCTCGAGGTGGATGCACTGCTGCCGACCGTGACCGACGTCCTCGACGAGTCGGTGATCGGCGCCGGCCTCGGGCGCTGTCGCATGATCGCCAACTTCGGCGTGGGGGTGAACCACATCGACGTCCCGGCGGCGACGCGGGCCGGGATGACCGTCACCAACACGCCGGATGTCCTCACCGAGGACACGGCGGATCTCGCGATGGGGCTGATGCTCGCGCTCATGCGCCGGATGGGCGAGGGGGAGCGGGCGGTGCGCGCCGGGACGTGGACCGGCTGGCATCC
>JBGATT010000189.1:0-6029 GCA_044229035.1 Gemmatimonadaceae bacterium
AGCGTCGTCCCCCGCCCTCCTGCGCGCCGGGCAGCGCTGGTTCGCCCGACCGGCGATACGGTTCGCCGCGGCCGCGGGGTTGCTCATGATGGTGACCGCCGGCGTCACCTGGCGTGTCGCCACCGGCGAGCGCGCGCGTGACGAGGCGACGTTCGCGGTCGGCGCCGGCGACTCGGCCGCGGCGGCCGACGCGGCGCTCACCGGGGAGCCCGTGCTCGTCCCGGTCGCGAATGCCGAGGCCTTCACCTCGATGGACCTCGAGATCCGCGAACTCCAGCGCCTGCTCGACGAGCGTCGCGCGCAGCTCGAACCGCAGACGGTCGAGGTGCTCGAGCGGAGCATGACGCTCATCGACCAGGCCATCGCCGAGAGCCGCGCCGCCCTCGCCAAGGACCCCGCCAGCCAGTTCCTCGCCGCGCAGCTCGCGCGGTCGTACTCCACCAAGCTCACCCTGCTCCGCTCGACGGCAACGATGCCGGTGGGCACCTGAACCCGGACCGCACCATGTCTCGCATCCGACTCCTCTCCCGCGCCCTCCTCGGCGCACTGCTCCTGCCGGTCGCGCTTCAGGCGCAGGTCGAACGGCAGCGCGTCGACACCAGCTTCGCCTTCGAGCGCGGCGGGTTCGTCCACCTCGGCCTCGTCAGCGGCACCATCCGCGTCGTCACGGGCACGGGGAACGAGATCCGCATCCTCGCCACCATCGAGCGCGGGCGCCTCGAGACATCGCTCACCCGCAGCCGCGTCTCGATCGAGGCGCGCAGCGTCAACGGCCGCATGGGCGCCACGCGCTACGAGCTCACCGTCCCGGTCGGCACGCGCGTCGACGCCAACGCCGTCTCGGGCGAGATCAGCATCCGCGGCACCGGCACCGAGGTGGAGGCGCACACGGTGAGCGGCGCCGTCCGGATCGAGGACGCGAGCGGCATCGTCGAGGTCGGCACCGTCTCCGGCGACATCGAGCTGCGCAAGGTCGCGGGCCGGATCGAGATCGGCACCGTGAGCGGCGAGGTCGATGCGGACGACGCCGCCGGCGACCTCGAGGCCGAGTCGGTGAGCGGCACCATCGCCGTGCGCGGCGGGAAGCTGCGCGGCCTCCGCACCGAGTCCGTCTCCGGCGACCTCACGTACGAAGGCAGCTTCGACCCGAGCGGCGACTACCGGTTCAACACGCACTCGGGCGACGTGCGCATCGCCATCCCCTCCAACGGCGGCGCGGCGCTCGAGCTCGAGACCTGGAGCGGCAACATCTCGAGCGACTTCCCGCTCACCCTGCAGCCGGGGGAGATGACCGGCCGCAACCGTCGGATGCAGTTCAACGTGGGCCAGGGCGGCGCCCGCCTCTCGGCCGAGACCTTCAGCGGCGACATCGCCATCCGTCGCGCCTTGATGCGCGGCCCGGAGGAGTGACCCCATGACCCGACCGATCCTCGCAGCTGCCCTGCTCGCCCTCGCCGCGCTCGGCGCCGACGCCCAGGAGTCGAAGGAATGGAAGTGGAGCGGCCAGCTCGGCAGCGGCCGCACCGTGTACCTGCGCAACGTGAACGGCGAGGTGACCTTCGAGCAGGGCACCGGCCGCACGGTGGAGGTCGTCGCCGAGAAGCGGTGGCGGCGCGGCGACCCGGATGACGTGCGCATCGAGGCGCGGCAGACCGGCGGTGGCAACGGCGACATCATCATCTGCGCGCTGTGGGGCGAGCGCTCCACCTGCGACGAGGATGGCTATCACGGCAATCGGGACGGCGAACGCAGCTGGGACCGCAACAACGACGTCTCGGTGCACTTCACCGTGCGCATCCCCGCCGACGCGCGCGTCAACGCCTCCACCGTGAACGGCGGGATGACCGTCGACGGCACGAGCGGCGACATCGAGGCGAACACCGTCAACGGCAACGTCGAGGCGCGCTCGACCGCCGGACGCGTGGAGGCGAAGACGGTGAACGGCAGCATCACCGTGCGCACCACCGCCCGCAACACGAGCGACCTCGAGTACAGCACCGTCAACGGCTCGATCACCATCGAGCTCGCCGAGGGGACGAACGCGAACGTGAACCTCTCGACGGTGAACGGGCGCATCCAGACCGACTTCCCGCTCACCCTCGACGGCCAGATCAATCCCCGCCGCATCCGCGCCAAGATCGGGACCGGTGGCCCGATGATCCGCGCCGGCACCGTCAACGGCAGCATCCGGCTGCGGAAGCCGTAGGCCGCGACGGCCCGCGCGGAAACCCCACCCTCGCGCGGGCCGTAGATTGGGGCATCCGCCACCGGAGCCCCGCATGATCCGTCGTCCGCTCGTCGCGTCCCGCCTGTCGTCGCTCGTCGTCGCCGCCCTCGTCGTCGCCGGGTGCGACGACGAGCCGAAGGGGCCGCTGCAGGTCCGCCAGAACGCCCTGGTGTGGGAGGGCGTGGTCCCGGCCGGCCAGACGGTCACCATCCGCGACTTCGCCGGCGACATCGAGGTCCGGCCGAGCGCCGACGACACCGTGCGCGTCGTCGCGCGCCTCGAGTGGCGCGGTGGCGACCCCGACAAGTCGCTGCATCTCTCCGGCGCGACCGTCCCGTCCGGCGCGCTCATCTGCGCGGTCTGGGGCGAGGGCAAGTGCACGGTCGAGGACTACTCGGCCAAGCTCGATCTCGGCGGCAACGACGCCAAGGTGTTCTTCACCGTTGATGTCCCCGCCGGCGTGCGCCTCGACCTGCAGAACATCTCCGGTGACATCGTCGCCGCCGCGACCGCGCCCGTCCAGGCCTCGACGATGAACGGCGACATCCGCGTCGTCACCGCCGTGGGCCCCGTGCAGGGCGAGACGCTCAACGGCAGCGTCGACATCCGCATGTCGTCGCTCGCGAACACCGACTCGATCTTCGCGAAGACGCTCAACGGCAATGCGTTCATCTACCTGCCGTCGCTCGACGATGCGGTCCTCGACATCGGCGTCGCGAACGGGAGCGCGTCGAGCGCGTTCGCGCCCGCCGGGGTGAAGACGGAGCCGAAGAAGATCACCGGACGGATCGGCGCCGGGACGCGCGTGGTGCACGCGTTCTCGATCAACGGCGAGGTGGCGCTCCGGAAGCTGGGCGCGGACGGCACCGCCCCGTAGCGGACGCGGCGGCGGCGGAGGCCCGGCCGATGGCCGGGCCTCCGCGCGTGATCACGGCACCGCGGCCGGCCGCAGCATCACGGCCTGTCCTCCGTACTGCCCCGCATACGTCCAGTTGAACGTGTGCGACCCGGCGACGCCGATGCGGACGTCACCGTCCACCATGGCCGAGAAGGCACCCGTCGCCGTGGCCTGCCGTGACGTCGCTCCGACACCCGCGGCGAAGCCGCTGTTGGTGGAGAAGAGGTGCGCCCACGGAAGCGACCCTGCCGCGTTGGACGTCACGGTGAGCGAGGCCGATCCGGCGGACCCGGCGCTCGTCGTTGCGATGCCGAAGGGTGCGACCTGGTCCACGCCCGTGTAGCTCGCGCAGGCGACGGTCCAGTTCGCGCTCGCGGAGAGCGTCGCGATGAGGCGGCGCGTGCCGACCGTCGGCGCGACGAGCGAGTACGTCACCCAGTGGCGGCCGTCCGAGGGCGCGTTGTAGTGCGTGCCGAGCGCAGCGAGCGCCTGCGCGCCGCCGCCTGCCCCGTCATCGAGCGCGATGCTCGTGGCCACGATCGGCGAGTCGAACGGTTCGACCGAGAGCACGCACATGAGCAGGCGGTTCGCGCCGGCGATGCTCACCGCAGGCAGGACGACGCTCGCGCCGGTCCCGGCCGCCACGCCGTTCGCGACGCGGAATGCGACGCCGGCACCCGTGGCGGTGAAGGTGACCGGGCTGCCGGTCAGACCGGCGGCGGTCGCGGTGAGCGTGTTCTCCCCGGGGGCGCCGCCGAGCGTCCAGCTCCCGACCGCGGCAACGCCGTCCCCCGACGTCGTGGGCGTCGCGCCGGTGATCGTGCCGCCGCCGCTCCCGACCGCGAAGGTTACGGTCACGCCGTTCACGCCGCGCCCGGAGGCGTCGGTCACCCGCACCGACGGGGGCGTGGCCACTGCGCCGCCGGCGGCGACCGCCTGCGCGTCCCCCGCGTTCAGCGTGATCTGCGTCGCGGGCCCGGGCGTCCCCGTCGCATCGCTGCAGGCACTCGCCCACAGCACGAGGCCGGCCAACGCGGACCACGCCCCGATCCGCCGTCGCTCGTTCCATCGCTGCACCGACATCCAACCCCCTGAATGATGAGAGCCGCGCACCCTCAGCCGGCGATCCGCTCCGCCAGCGCGAAGTCCAGTTCGGTGATACCCCCCGAATCGTGCGTCGAGAGGAGGACGATCACCCGGTTGAATCGGATATCCAGGTCCGGATGGTGTCCGAGGGACTCTGCCGGAATCACGAGCGACTGGGCGAAGGCGACGGCCTCGGGGAAACCGGCGAAGGTGAAGACACGCCGAAGGGCATTCCCCTGACGTTGCCATCCGGTGAGGGTGGCGAGCCGGCGCTGGATCTCGACATCGGACAGTGCGGGGAGGTGCCCCATGGCGGCTCCGTCGAGCGAGGGGGGAGTGGTCGGGGATCGGCGCCGGCGTGAAGTGGCGGGCCGTTCGGCTTACGTTCAAGCTTATGCAGCGTCCAACGCCCAGTCAGGTCCTCGAGCCCCACTCTTCGTGAACGCACAGGAATCGCTCTCGCTCCTCCGCCGCGGTCTCCTCGTGCTGCTCGTGATCGGGGCGGCGGGCCTCATCGGCGAGCTCGTGCTGCTCGAGCACTACGAGGACACGCTGCAGTTCGTCCCCTTCGGGCTCCTCACGCTCACGCTCCTCGTCACCGCCTGGCACTGGGTCTCCGGCTCGCGCACGAGCCTGCGCGCCCTGCAGGCGGTGATGCTGCTGCTCGTCGTCGCCGGCCCGATCGGCATCTTCCTCCATCTCCGGGGTAACTTCGAGATGGAGCGCGAGTTCGACCCGAGCCTCCTCGGCCTCGACCTGTGGATGGCCGTCATCCGCGGCGAGGCGCCGACGCTCGCGCCCGGCACGCTCGTCCAGTTCGGACTCCTCGGCCTGCTCTACGCCTACAAGCACCCCGCCCTCTCCTCCAAGGACCCCTGAGATGCTCACGTTCCGTTCCCGCGCGCGCCTCGCGCTCAGCGCCCTCGTCCTCACGGCCGCGCCCCTCCTCGCGCAGGTGGGCAAGCCGGTCACGATCAAGGACGCGAACACGGCCGCCGAGGCCGACCTCGCGACGATGCCGCACCTGACGCCGGCACTCGCGAAGGAACTCGTCGCCGCGCGCCCCTTCGCGAGCATGACCGCGTTCGACGCCTTCCTCGCCCCGAAGCTGACGAAGGAACAGCGCGCCGAGCTCTATCCGAAGCTCTGGGTCCACGTCGACCTCAACGGCGCCTCCCGCGAGGAGATCGCCCTCATCCCGGGCATGGGCCCGCGCATGATCCGCGAGTTCCTCGAGTACCGCCCCTACGCGAACATGGGCGTCTTCCGCCGCGAGATCGGCAAGTACGTGAACGCCGAAGAGGTCGCGCGCCTCGAGCAGTACACCTTCGTCCCGATGGACCCGACGACCGCCAGCGACGAGGACCTCATGACGATCCCGTCATTCGGCCCGCGCATGCTCCGCGAGTTCAAGGAGTACCGCCCCTGGACCGGCCCCGAACACTTCCGCCGCGAGATCGGCAAGTACGTGAACGCCAAGGAAGTCGGACGGCTGGAGCGGTTCCTGAGGTTCTGAGACGGAGCGCAGAAGGTGGAAGGTGGAAGGCGGAAGGTGGAAGGTGGAAGGTGAAAGCCAGAACACGGATGCAACTGACCGAAGCGGGGCGAGGCGCCAAGGCGCCCCGCCCCGCTTCCCGCATCACGTATCGCACCTCCCGCACCCCGCACCCCGCATCCAAGATCTCAGAGGAGCAGCACGATGCTGAGGGTCCCCGCATCCGGCCCCGCCCCCGTACCCCGTACCGCCCGTGCACCCCGCATCGCCCTTCCCACCCCGCATCGCCCTTCCCACCCCGCATCGCCCTTCCCACCCCGCAT
>JBGATT010000021.1:0-34752 GCA_044229035.1 Gemmatimonadaceae bacterium
CCAGCTCTCGGGCGGGGAACAGCAGCGCGTCGCGATCGCGCGCGCGCTCGCCAAACGTCCCGCGCTGCTGCTCGCCGACGAGCCGACCGGCGAACTCGACGCCCGGACCGGTACCGAGATGATCGCGTTGCTCGATCGCCTGAACCGCGACGGCACGACGATCGTGACGGTGACGCACGACGAGGAGCTCGCGGGTGCGGCACGGCGCGTGGTGCACATGCGCGACGGCGCGATCGTGGACGATGTGGTGAAGCGGCCGCTCGAGGACCCTGCGCGGTGATCACGCGCCTCGCGCTGCGCGGCCTGCTCGACCGTCCCTGGCGGTCGTTCTTCCTGCTCGGGGGATTCGGCCTCGGCGTCGGCGTGATGATCACGCTCCTCGCGATCGGCGAGGCGATGGTGCTGCAGTCCAAGGACGAGAAGCTCGTCGGTGGCGGCGACGTCACGGTACTCCCCGAAGGACTCGACCTCGAGGTCATGAAGACCGGCGGCGTTGGCGGGATGTTCGTGGCGATCCCCAACGCGCGGTTCGTGCATCGGCAGCTGCTCGGCGCCCCGCGGCTCGCCGATCGGGTCGGGGCCGTCGCGCCGCAGACGGATGGCGTGCTGCTGTACGTGCGGACCGCGACCGGCGAGTTCCCCGTGCGCGCGATGGGCGAGATCCCCTCGGCGACGCGCCTCGTGGGCGCCGCGCCGACCATCGTCGCCGGCGCGTGGGAGGACGACGACTCCGATCGGCGGTGGGTGGCCCCGACCCTCGCCGAGTTGCGGCACGAGATCGACCGGTTCCATGTGACCCCTGCGGGGCTCGCCGATGACGAACGCCGCACGTGGGGGGAATGGCACTACTTCAACGTCCTCTCGGCCGATCGCCGCCGGTGGGCGTTCCTCACACTCGCCGTCGGCGGTGACGTCCCTTCCGGCGACTGGGGCGGACAGGTGCTCCTCACCGTGCACGAGGAGGGACGGCCTGCGCGTCGATTCACGAGGGTCGTGCTCCCGCGCGATGTGTCGCTCGACACCACGCGTGCGGACCTCGCGCTGGGCGGCGACCGCGTGCAGGTGCTCCCCGACGGCCGGTACCGCGTGACGGCCACCGCGCGCGAGGAAGGCACCGGCGCGCGCGCGACCATCGCGCTCACGCTCACGCCCGCGCCCGGCGCGTACTTCCCCGGCACCTCCATCGGTGGCGATGCGCTCGTGAGCGGATACGCGGTGCCGGCCCTGCGCGCCGAGGCCGATGGCGAGCTCTGCATCGCGGGGCGCTGCGAGCGCTTCGAGGCGGCGCAATCGTATCACGACCACAACTGGGGCGTCTGGCGCGACGTGCAGTGGGAATGGGGTGCGGCGCGGGCCGGGAGCTATTCGCTCCTGTATGGTCGCGTCGCGCGCGAGGGCGCCGAGGACGTGCGGGAGAAGCTGTTCGTCTACCTCGTCGACTCGCTCGGGTTCCGCGCGCTCTTCCGGCCCGACAGCATCGCGTACGAGGATGGAAGGACCGTGCGCATCCCGGGCGGCGAGCTCCGCGTCCCGTCGCGCGCGGTGCTGTTCGACGCGCGCGACGGTGACACGCTGCGGATCGCGCTCGAGATCGAGGACGCGGTCGCGAGCGATGTGCGGCTCGACCGGCGCGGGCAGGCGTCCGCGCGGCGCGCGCGACCGTGGTTCGTCCAGATGAAGGGACTCGCGCGCATCACCGGTCGCGTGGGAGGGCAGGTGGTCCGCGGCGAGGGCACCGGCTTCTTCGAGACCTATCGTTAACGATGGGTCGCCGCGCGCGTCTGACCGGAAACCCCAAGGACCAGCCGTGACGAACCGCCAGACCCGACGCGCCCTCTCGACGCTCCTCGTCCTCGCCGCCTGCGGCGAGGGGAGTGGTGCGCACGTCACCGCGCCGATCGTCACGCCGACGCCGGTGCTCGACACCGCCGGGAACGGCGCGGTCGTGGCGGCGTTGCTCATCGACCCCACGGCGCTGCCCCGCTACGCGGTGACGCTGCCCGCCTCCTTCGCCCCGCCGGTGCTGCAGCGCGAGGATCGCACCATCGGCGCGCCCATCACCGACGCGGGGGCGACGCTCGGTCGCGTGCTGTTCTTCGAGCGCAAGCTCAGCCGCAACGACTCGCTCTCCTGTGCGGGCTGCCACGCGCAGTCGCTCGCGTTCGGCGACACCGCGCGCTTCAGTCTCGGCTTCGAGCGCACCGGCCGCACCGGCGCGCACGCGATGCGGCTGGCGAACGCGCGCTTCAACGAGAACGGATTCCAGTTCTGGGACCGGCGCGCACCGACGCTCGAGGCGCAGGTCGTGATGCCCATCCAGGATGCCACGGAGATGGGATTCGATGGTGCGCATGGGGGGCTCGCCGCGGCGCTCGCGAAGGTGGCGGCGGCGCCGTACTACGCGCGGCTCTTCACGCTCGCCTTCGGCGACGCGAGCGTGACGCAGGACCGCGTCCAGCGCGCCCTCGCGCAGTACGTGCGCAGCATCGTGTCCACGCAGAGCAGGTGGGACGTCGCGGTCGCCGCGGCGAACGCCGGCCCGCCGTTCGCGCAGCCGCTCCCCGGCCTCACCGACGAGGAGAATCGCGGGGCCGCGCTCTTCATGCAGCCGGTCGGTGCCGGCGGGACCGGCTGCGCCGGCTGCCATCGGCCGCCGAGCTTCTCGCTCGACGGACTCTCGCTCAGCAACGGACTCGACAGCGCGGAGACGCGGATCTTCCGGTCCCCGTCCCTCAAGACCATCGGGATGGGCACGCGCTACATGCACGACGGCCGCTTCGCGACGCTCGAGGAGGTCGTGGACTTCTACGACGCCGGCGTGAAGGCCGGGCCGGCGCTCGATCCGCGCCTGCGGCTCCCGAGCGGCGCACCGCGCCGCCTCGGGCTGAGCGCGCCGGACAAGGCGGCGCTGGTCGCGTTCCTGCGGACGTTGCGCGACTCCTCGGTGATCACCGACCCGCGCTTCGCGGACCCGTTCCGGCGCTAGCGACCGTCAGGGCTGCCGTGCCAGAGCCCGCAGCGACTGGTGCAGGTACTCGACGCGCCCGTTCGCGCCGCGCACGAGCAGGAGCACGGTCCGCTCCCCTCCGGGCCCGACGATCGCGAGCCGATCCTCGCCGACGAGCTTCGCGGCCGCCTTCGCGCCCTGCAGGAAGACCAGCGCGCCGTTCTCCTCCACGATCTGCACCTTCGTCGAGCCCATCGCGTAGGTCCCCACCACGAGCGCCCGCTCGGCGGGTGTCCCCACGCGATCCTCGGCGAGCTTCGGCTCCGCGGGCGGGGTGATGCCCATCGTGTGACTGGCGACGAGGTCGACGAGTCCCTGCATGGGCGCGCCGCCGCGGTTGTCGAGCACGATCACCGCGACCTTCCGGTCGGGGAACATCGTGACCTGGGCGTCGAAGCCGTTGATCGCGCCGCCGTGCTGCCAGAGACGCGTTCCGTCCCGGGTCTCGACCGAGAGGCCGTATCCGTAGCGCGCATTGGGGCGCCCCGGCATCGGCATGTGGCCCGTCGTCATCCGCGTCACCGTGCCCGCGTCGAGCACGCGCTGTCCCTCGAGCATGCCGCCATCCATCATCGCGATGGTGAAGCGGGAGAGTTCGCCGGCGCTGGCGAAGAGGAACCCGGCCGCCCACTGGGCCGTGTTCTCGGTGAAGGGACGCACCACGACCCCTGGCAGGTTCGGTCCGCCGACATGCCCCTGCGAGAAATCCCGGGTCATCGCCTCCAGCGGACGGAAGGTCGCATTCGGCATCCCGAGCTTCCTGAGCACGTGCAGGTCCGTGAGCGCCGCGAATCGCTGGCCCCCCGCGCGCTCGGCGACGTAGCCGGCCATCGAGTAGCCGGGGTTCGAGTACGAGATCACCGTCCCCGGCGTGGTGAAGAAGAGCGTGTCGCTCACCTCCCGCATCACCTCGCCGAGCGCGCCCTCGCCCATGCGGCCGTACGCGACGGCGTTGTCGAGCCATCCGGCGCTGTGCGTGAGGAGCTGGTGCGTCGTGACCGCGCCGACGCGCTTGCCGGCGAGCTCGGTCACGTAGGTGGAGATGGGCGCCTGGAGGTCGAGCTTCCCTGCGGCCACGAGCTGGTTGAGCGTCGCGGCGGAGATCATCTTCGTCACCGAGCCCACGCGGAAGAGCGTGCGGTCGGTGACCGCACGTCCCGTCTCGATGTCCGCCACGCCATAGCCGCGCGTGTACGCGAGTCGTCCGTCGACCACCACCGCGACCTGCGCCCCGGGGGTCCGCGTGCGTGCCATCTCGGCCGTCACCGCGGAGTCGAGCGTGGTCGCCCAGGCGGGGGGCGGCGCGGGGGCCTGCGCAGCGGCGGGAGCGGACGCGAACACCGCGAGCAGCATCGGCGCCGTGCCGAGCAGCGAGAGCGCGCGCAGGCGCGCGGGAGGACGGCGAGCGGGGACGGACATCGACGAGGACTCCAGAGGGTGGTCCCCCAACATACGACTCAGCGCACCCGAAGTGTCGTCGCGAGCCAGTCCGCGACGGTCCCGAGCACCTCGCCGTCGACCTTGTTCTGCGTGAGCTTCGCGTAGCCGGACGGGTGACCGCTCGCGTCGCGCAGGAAGAGATGATTGCGCTCGGGGAGCACCTTGACGGTCACCCGGCGGTTCCCGCCGGAGGCGAAGGCCCGCTCGAGCAGCTGCGCCTCCTCGGCGCGCACCTGCTGGTCCGTCGCACCCTGCACGATCAGGACCGGCTGCTTCACCGCCTTGGCGGTGGGGATGGGATCGTAGTCGAGGAAGAACCGCATCCACGGCTGCCGTGCCGACGTCGAGTCGAATCCGGCGTGCGCGGCCTTGATCGCCGAATCGCGGGCCGCGGGGGCGATGGCGGGGTCGCCCTCGATCCCGTTGCGGATCTGGTAGTCGATGATCGCGCGCCCGGTGTAGGCGGGGCCGGCCATGAGCACGATCGCGGCGAGCTGCGGATCGGTCCGCGCGATCATCGGCGCGATCATCCCGCCCTCGGAGTGCCCGACGAGGGCGATGCGTGCCGGGTCGATGTCGGTGCGCGCGCGGAGGAAGGCGATGGCGGCACGGATGTCGTCGGCGAAGTCGGCGCTGGTGCCGTTGATGTCTCCCCCCGATCCGCCGACGCCGCGGTCGTCGAGGCGGAGGACCGCGATGCCGCGGCGCGACAGCGTGTCGGCGACCTGCCGGAAGATCCGCAGGCCGCCGGCGAGCGGGATGTACTCGTCGCGATCCTGTGCACCGGAGCCGGTGATCGTCACGACCGCCGGCACGCGACCGCTCGCGCCGGTGGGCATGGTGAGCGTGCCGCTGAGTGCATGTCCGGCCGGCGTGCGCACGGTGACGTCGGTCGCGGTGTACGGCGCGCCGGCGGGCGCCGAGTAGTCCGGCTTGCCGAGTCGCACCGCGTCGGCGGCGGGGCCGGACAGGACCACGATCCGCATGCCCTGCGCGGGGAGGGCGCCGCCGGTGACGTTGCCGTCGGCGTCGAGCGTCGCCAGGGTCACGTTGCCCGCGACGGTGAAGCGCGCGCTGTCGGCGCCGAGCCGCTCGAAGGTGGCGTCGATCGTGACCCCGCCGGACATCGCGAAGACCGGGAGGGTGAGCGTGCGGACCCCGCGCGCCATGGCGATGCGGGCGAACTGCTCGTAGATGACGAAGTCGTTGTTGGTGATGGGCAGTGCACCGGGGCGCGTGGCGAACTTGAGTTCGCGTGCCGATGCGCCGGCGCGGAGGTCGAGGAAGACGCTGTCGCGCGCGAAGCGGGCGCTCCCGGTCTGGAGCGGCGCGGCGTCGGGGGACGCGTTCGCCCCACGGACGATCAACGACGTGGTGGGCATCGAGTGGTCCGCCGCGAGCGTGTACTCGAGCTCGACCGACGGCGCGTTGGGCGAGGCGATGATGGCGCGCACGCTGGACGCGGTGCGCCGCACACGCTCGAACACGAGCGTGTCATCCCCCTTGAGGACGAGATAGACCGCCTGACGCGGCGCGGTCTGCGCGCGCGCGACGGCCGCGGTCAGGAGCGCGGCGACGCCCGCCGCGAGCAGCGGCAGTCCGACGCGCCGCACGAGCAGGTTGAGTGGCATGAGGTCAGCTCCTGGTGTTCTGCGCACGGACGAAGGTGATGATTCCGAGGGCGAGCGCGAGCGCTCCGATGGCGGCGGCAACGGCCATCGATGTGCCACGCGCGCTGGCGGCCGCCGCCCGCGCGGCGCTGTCGGCGACGGCGTCCGCCGCCGCGCCGGCCGGGGTGCTACGCCCACGGAGGGAGAGCGACAAGCCGAGTCCGAGGGCGACCACCGCGGCGATGATCGACAGGGCGGCGTTCGGCTTGCGGGGGACGATGGGGATCATGGGTCACTCCTGGTCGTTCGCGACGGGCGCGGGGGCGTCGCCCTTCGGCGCACGCCCCGCGCGCTTCAATGCATCCCGCAGCAGGAACTCGATCTGCCCGTTCAGGCTGCGCAGGTCGTCGTTCGCCCACCGCTGGACGGCGTCCAGCAGCTCGCGATCGACGCGCAGCAGGAAGGGCTTCCGTTCCGCCACGGCCGGGCCTCAGGTGTAGAGCGAGCCGGTGTTCACCACGGGCTGCGTCGAGCGCTCCGAGCAGAGCACCACGAGCAGGTTGGACACCATCGACGCCTTGCGCTCCTCGTCGAGCGAGACGATCGAACGCTGGCTGAGCATGTCGAGCGCCATCTCCACCATGCCGACCGCGCCCTCGACGATCTTCTGCCGCGCCGCGATGATCGCGCTCGCCTGCTGGCGCTGCAGCATCGCCGCCGCGATCTCGGGCGAGTAGGCCAGGTGCGAGATGCGCGCCTCGATCACCTCGACGCCCGCCTTGATGAGCCGCTCGTGCAGCGCCTTCTCGAGCGCCTGCGAGACCTCGATGGTGTGCGTCGAGAGGGAGAGCTCCCCCGCGGTGTGCGAGTCGTACGGGTACTGCGTCGCCGTCGCGCGGAGCGCGGACTCCGACTGCACCGCGACATATCGGGTGTAGTCGTCCACCTCGAACAGCGCCTCCGCCGTCTCGACCACCTTCCAGACCACGATCGCGCCGATCTCGATCGGGTTGGAGTGGTTGTCGTTCACCTTGAGCTTGGTCGTCTCGAAGTTCCGCACGCGGAGCGAGATGGCCTTCTTGGTGAGGAACGGGTTGGCGAACCAGAAGCCGTCCTGCTTCACGGTGCCCTTGTACGAGCCGAAGAGCACGAGCGCCTTCGCCTCGTTCGGGTTGACGATGAAGAGCCCGCCGAAGCCGACGGACGCGGCCACGACGACGAGCATGGCCAGCAGGCCCATGACGTGACGCTGCGCCTGGAACTGCATCACCATCACGGCCAGGCCACCGAGGCAGACGGTGAGGAGGACGAGGAGGGCCACGAGGCCATTCGACGCCGGATAGGACTTCTCGCGATACACGGGGGACATCTCCGATAGAGGTGTTATCAACATGATATCACTTTAGTATCTATACGTCAATGCCCGCGAGTCGTCGGACCCGCGGGCGTTGGTTACCGATTGTGAATCAATGACTTAGGTGCCTGCTCGGAGGCCTGCCGCGGAATGCCGGTCAGAGCGTGGTGACCGCCCGGTCCGCCTCGCGCGCCACGCGCTCGCCCTCCTTCCGAACTTCTCGAAGACGGAGAAGAAGCCGAAGAACTCGCCGCTCTTGTGACGCGGGATCATGTTCGCGAACATCGAACGGCTGAGCGCCTGCGTGCCGCCCTGCACGAGCCCGATCACGATCGCGAGGACATAGAACTCGCGCGTCGAGTCCATGAAGTAGGCGTACACGCAGATGCCGCCGTAGACCGCGATGCCGATGAGCACGCCGCGCTTCGCCCCGATGAACTTCGCGAGGTAGCCGAACGCGAAGGCGCAGGGGATGCCGATGAACTGCACCATGAGGATCGCGGTGATGAGGTCGCTCCGCGCGATCCCGTTCCGGTCGCCCCACTGCGCGGCCATCTTGATGATGGTCTGGATGCCGTCGTTGTAGATGGTGAACGCGACCATCATCAGGAAGGCCTGCTTGTAGCCGCGCAGCTCGCGCAGCGTCTCGCCGAGCCGCGAGAAGGCGACGGCGAACGGGTTCGCGTCGGCCCGCTCATCGGCCTCGATCGCGCGCGCCGGCTCGGGCACCTTCCGCAGCACGGGGATGGAGAAGAGCAGCCACCAGATGCCGACGCTCACGAAGCTGATGCGCGTCGGGAGGCTCGCCTGCTCCGGCGTGAGTCCCGGTCCGCTCGGCAGCCCCACGAGCTGCGGCGCCTGGATGATGACGAGGTTGAGCGCGAGGAGCACGCCGCCCCCCACATAGCCGAGCGCGTAGCCCGCCGTCGAGACGCGGTCCATCTCCTCCTCGGTCGCGATGTGCGGCAGGAGCGCTTCATAGAAGGCGGTGCTCCCCGTCGCGCCGGCGAGCGAGATGACGAGCAGGATGCAGGCGAGCAGCACGTCGCCCTGGCCGATGAGGTACATCGCCGACGTGGAACCGACGCCAAGGATCATGAACCAGCCGAGGAACTTCTTCTTCGCGGCCTTGTAGTCGGCGACGGCGCCGAGGATCGGGGCGAGCACGGCGATCAGGACCGCGCCGATGGTCTGCGCGAAGCTGAACCACTGCGTCTTCTCCACGGGGGAGAGGTCCGCCGCGGCGTACTGGTTGAAGAAGATGGGGAAGACCGCCGCCATGATGACGGTCTGGTAGGCGGAGATGCCCCAGTCGTACATGGCCCACGCGCGGAGCTGCGGCGTGTGCAGGCCGAGGTTGTTGAGCAGGCTCTTCTTCCCGGACATCGCGGTGGGGCAGGGGGGACGGACCGCGGCGGGCCCGGGTCCGAGGGGCGCCCGGACGCGGGGGAGAATGCGCCTCGGGGGCGTCCGGCGCAATATTGCATGCATGTCCGAGCCGCTCATCCGCGGGCAACCGAACGCCCCCTCGCCACCGGCGGCCGCGCCACCGCTGTATGGCTTCGACGCGTTCTCGCCGCAGGAGATCAGCGAGCGCATCGAACGCGTCGGCGTCGTGAAGGCACGCCTCCCGCTCCCGCGCATGCTGCTCCTCGCCGTGCTCGCCGGCGCGTTCATCGGCTTCGGCGCGCTCGCCTTCACGCTGGTGCAGGCGGACGCGACGCTCGGATTCGCGGCGAAGCGCATCCTCGGCGGCGCGGTGTTCTCGCTCGGACTCATCCTCGTCGTCGTGGCCGGTGCCGAGCTCTTCACGGGCAACAACCTCCTCGTCATGGCCTGGGCCGACGGACGGCTCTCCACCGGCGAGGTGCTCCGCAACTGGGCGGTCGTGCTCACGGGGAACGCGATCGGCGCGGTGTCGCTGGCCGTGCTCGTGGCGTTCTCCGGGCACCCGGCGTTGGGTGACGGGGCCGTCGCGGCGGCATACCTCCGGATCGCGGCGGCCAAGACCTCGCTGCCGTGGACGACGGCGTTCTTCAGCGGCGTGCTCTGCAACGCGCTGGTCTGCCTCGCCGTGTGGATGGCGTTCGCCGGCCGGAGCGTGCTCGACAAGGTGGCGGCGATCATCCTTCCGATCACCGTCTTCGTCGCGGCGGGGTTCGAGCACAGCATCGCCAACCTCTACCTGATCCCGATGGGGATGCTGTTGCCGGTGCTCGACCCATCCCTCGCGGGGGCAGGGATCGGCCTGTCGCGACTCGTGGGCAGTCTGGTGCCGGTGATCCTCGGGAACATCGTCGGCGGAGCGGTGCTCGTCGCGGCGGTCTATCATCTCATCTATCGTCGGGGGCGCGCGGCATGAGTGCGGCGGGCGACCCGGCGGCGACGGCCGCGCCACCACGCATCCGGCTCGGCGCGCAGGGCTGGAACTACCCGGCCTGGGTGGGCGGGTTCTACCCCGAGCGCACGCGCGCCGCCGACTACCTCGGCGTCTACGCCCGCGCGTTCGACACGGTCGAGGTCGACTCGACGTTCTACGCCGTGCCGGCGGCGAAGACGGTGCGCGGCTGGGCCGAGCGGACGCCGCCGGGCTTCACCTTCGCGCTCAAGCTGCCGCAGGAGATCACCCACGAACTGCGGTTCGTGGGAGCGCAGGAGGTCGCACACCGGTTCTATGATGCGGCGCGCGAACTGGGGCCCAAGCTCGGGCCGGTGCTGATCCAGTGCGGTCCCGACTTCGCGCCGTCGGAGCGCGACGCGCTCGAGGAGTTCCTCTTCACGCTGCCGCCGGACATCGCCTTCGCGATCGAGTTCCGGCAGAAGGGGTGGATCAACGAGGAGACGCACACGTTGCTCGCGCAGCGGAAGGTCGCGCTCGCGCTGGTCGATGCGCGGTGGATCCCGCGCCACTGGATGCTCAAGCTCGCCGAGCGTCCGACGGCGGGGCATGCCTACGTGCGGTGGATGGGCCCTGACCGGAGCATCACCGACTATTCGCGCGTGCTGGTGGATCGCACGGCGGAGCTGGAGTCGTGGGCGGCGATCCTGCCGACGCTGGCGAAGTCGGTGAAGGTCTACGGGTACGTGAACAACCACTTCAGCGGGCACAGCCCGGCGAACATCCGGTGGCTGCAAGCGAAACTGGGCCAGGTCCCGAAGGACCCGGCCCAGTTGGCGGAGCAGTTGGGACTGTTCTGAGGTCTAGTTGATGCAGCCGCCGATGACCGAGCCGGCGCCGCTGCCGCTCAACGGACCGTTCTGGGAGCACGGGTTGGTGATGGTGAGGTTGCCCGGGGAGTCGATGACGAAGCCGGTGAAGTTGAGGATGTCGAGCATCGTCAGCGTGCTGTTGGCGCTCCCGGTCGACTTCCGGACGGTGCCGTTGTTCGTGATGACCGAGTTGGTCCCCGTCATCGTGAATGGGGTAGCGGCGTGCACGATATCGAACAGGCCACCGGTACGGATGTTGACCTGCGGGTAGTCGCTCGTGTTGACGAAATCAGCCAGCAGGGACAGGTTCGTCTCTCCCCAGCGCCAGGTCCCCGCGACATCGATGTCCCATCCGCGGATGCCGCCGCCGGTAATCTCGAGCAGGCCGCCCGGACGAATGAAGAGCGTGCCGGTGCCGCTGGGATTTCCTGGCGCGATGGTGAAGGTACCGCTGATCGCCACGACGGCAGACCCCGAGAAGAACCCGCCCCCCTGATACGCACCACCGCCGATGTTCACGGTGTCAGCGCTGTTCAACTCGATACGGCCGAGGCCGGTGACGAGTGAATCGATGTTCACCGTTCCGGCGATGGTCACCGTGTCGGTGTTGACGGTGCGCAACGTGCCCTGACCGGAGATGCTCGAGCCCGCCGCGAAGTCGTGATTGCCCGGGTTGGCGTTCACGCCACCGCCCTGCAGGTGCAGCAGTGCCCCGTTCCCGATCGTCACCGTCGATCCCGCGGACGCGCTGATGGTGCCGAGGTCGAGGAGCGTCGCCCCTGGGGCGATCGCGATCGACCCGCCGGCGAGGTGCGAGAGCCGGTTGCGGAGGTCGAGCGTCCCGATCTGCACGTCGATCGTCCCGGTGTTCACGATCGGCCAATCGATGCGCACGGTGGCCGGTGACGAGGACTTCCGCAGCACGCCGGTGTTGGTGATCCGGATGCTGTCGGCACCTCCCGCCCCGGCGAAGAGCGACGCGGCGCCCTGGAACTCGAGCACGCCGGTCGACAGCACCGAGAGGTCCGGCGCGCCGACGCCGATCATGCCGCTCGATCCGATGAGTGCCGTGCCTCCGACCGCGAAGGGCCGCGCATCGAGCACGGCCGTCTGCGAGGTGCCGATGTTCGCGGTCCCGCCCGCCGCGAGCACCGTCACCCCGGTGCCGCTCATGGTGCCGCCGTCCCAGGTCAGCTGACCACCGACGCTCACGCCCCCGTCGCCGGTGAGCACCGCACCACCGCCGAGGTACACGGTGCTGCCGGGCCCGGTGAACGCGGCGGAGTCGACCTGCAACGTCGCGCCGTTGTTCAGGTTGAGTGTCGGGGAGCCTCCCGCGATCCCCATCGCGAGCCAGGACACCGTTGCGGCCTCATTCAGGTCGACCGTGGCCGCGCCGTTGATGACCACGCTGTCCGTCGCGACGGGAATCCGCCCGAGACTCCAGTTGGCCGCGTTGCTCCAGAGCGAGTTCCCGCCTGCGCCGGTCCAGACCTCGCCGCCCGTCACCGGCCAGCCGAGCAACTGCGCCCCGCCGATGAGCGTCACCAGTCCCGATGTCCCGCCCGGCGTCGGGTTGGTGACCACGATCCGCAGCGTGTCATTGTCGAGCGGCGCGACGTCGGTGATCGTCATGAGCTGGTAGCCGTCCTGCGGCAGCTCGACGAAGACGGGGTTCACCAGCGGCACCGTGCCGCCGCTCCGCGACACGACGAACTGGTCGGAGAAGACGCCGAGCGAGTCGAAGATGACGTCGCTCATCGCGTCCACCGGCGCGCCGTCGGTGAGCGAAAGCAGAACGCGATCGAGCCGGATCCCGGTCAGGTTCGTCCCGTTCGCCTCGACGATGCGGCGGACGGCGTCGCCGCGGAGTTGCGCGATGGACGCCATCTGGTCGCGAAGCTGCCCGACGATGCTGATGTCGGAGAGCAGGTCGACCCGTGAGGTCGGCGCCTGCGAGATCTCCATGTGCGCGAAGTGGGAGGCCGCGCCGTCGGTGCCCGGATTCAGGAACGAGACCGTCTGCACGCCCTCCGTGGTGAAGCGGGTGATGTGATTGCCCGACGCATTGAACGCATTGGTGGCGCCGGTCTGCATGAGGTTGCGCCGCAGAAGCAGCACGCCCTCCGTGAGGAGGCCGGTGGTGGCGCCGCCGCGGAAGTGCGCGTCGCCGCTCGCCTCCACCAACCCGCCGGGGGTCGTCATGACCAGCGTGCCGCTGTTCTCGGTGATGAGGCTGTCGAGCACGCGGAGATAGCGCCCGGCCACGTCGAGCTGGCCGGTGCCCTCGATGCGCAACTGCACGTCGGCGAGCAGCGAGTCGGAGAGCGTGGTGGTCCCGCTGCCGCTGATCACGACATCGCAGGCGACTCGGCCGGCGACCGTCGCGGCCGTCGTCGGCGCCATGATCAGCGCCGGGGTCCCGCTGCAGTTGATGCCGGGGATGCCGTAGAGCGTCACGAGCCGCTCGGTGATCGTCAGCGGCGCGGCCGCGAGGGTCACGGCCGCGACGGCCGACTCGTTGACGAGCGCGCGCAGCGTCGTCGGCGAGACGATGTCCGGTCCGTTCGTCGCGATCGCCTGGATCGTGACCGAGTCCGTGGCCGATGGCACCACGCCATCGAGCCAGTTGGCGGTGTTGCTCCAGTCACTGTCTGCGTTGCCGGTCCAGACGAACGGCGCCGCGGCCGGCCACCCGGTGACGGTCGCGCCGTTCAGCTCGGAGAGGAAGCCGAAGTGACCGCCGGGCACCGTGTTGGTGAGAGCGACGACGAGGAGTCCGTTCGCTGCGGCGTCCGAGTCGAAGGCCTCCAGGTAGAGGCCGGTGCTGGGCGGTCCGGTGAAGATGAGTCCGTCGGCCGTGACCGTCCCCCCGGCGCGCTCGATACGGAACTGCGTCGCGGCGGCATCCTGGTTCGTGAAGACGATGCCGGAGATGCCGTCCACCGGCGCGCCGTCGAGCAGCTCCCACCGGACGCCGTCGAAGGTGGCATCGGCGATGTTCGCACCGGCGGTATGGACGGCCGCGACGGCCGCACCCGAGAAGGTACGGACAGCCCCAGTGCCGGAACGCAGCTGTCCCGTCGCGAAGATATCGGAGTTGGCCTGGACGGAGACGCCGCCTTCGGTCTGGCCGAGCGCGAGGTGATGGAAGTGCGACGTGCCCGGGCCGAATCCAGGGACCGAGAAGCCCGCCTGCTGGAGCACATTGCCGAAGAACTCCGTCACATGCGCGCCGGATGCGGCGAACGACTCGGCGTTGCCGTTCTGCGTGAAGTTGCCCCCGATCTCGAGCAGACCCGCCGTCAACAGGCCCGCCGTCGAACCGCCGCCGAAGCTCGCGCCCTGCTGGAGGCGCACGTGCGTGGAGTCATCCTGCATCCGGAGCGCGGCGCCGCCGAGCGTGGAGAAGAAACCGGAGACGCTGACGAAGTCGGCGCCGGCATCGAGGATCGCGGTGCCTTCGATCTGCAGGTCGCCGGCGCCGCCGATGAGCAGCGTGTCCGAGGCGGTCAGCGTGCCGTCGAGCACCCGGGTGAAGCAGCCGAGCAGCCCCGAGGCGTTCATGGGGGTCGAGGCGTTCGTGAAGAGGAGCTGCACGGTGCAGCTGATGCCCGACTGCGTGGGCACGACGAGCCGCTCGGTGATGGTGAGCGTTCCCGCTGCCGTGATCGGCGACTCGGTGCGCGCCGAGACGAGCGCGCGCAGCGTGGTGCCGTCCGGGATGCTCGGGTTGTACAGCAGCGCGCCGGGCACGAAGACGCTGTCGCTCGCCGACGGGACCACGCCGCCCGCCCAGTTGGCCGCGGTGTTCCAATCGCTCGTGGTGCCGCCACCGGTCCAGGTGAAGTCGGGATTCGCGCCCCAGCCGTTGAGCACCGCCGGCGCGATCGCGGTCGCGAACCCGCCGTGGAAGGCGGGGGTGGCCGCGCCGTTGATGTTCACGATCAGGTCCTGTGCGTCGCCGGGCGCCGCATCCTCCGCGCGGAGGTAGAGACCGCTCGTGGGTGCAGAGGAGAACACCGGGTCGTAGATGTCGATCGTGCCGTTCTCGCGCGCGATGTCGAGCTGCACGACCGTCGGATCGAAGTCCGCGAAGGTGAGCGTGGGGGTGACGTTGACCGCCTGCGTGCCTTGGAGGCGGAGGGTGACGTTGCGGAACTGCATCGCCCCGCTCTGGGAGACGCCGTCGGCGGCGAGGCGGCGCGTGCCGCCGGAGCCCAGCACGTCGGAACGGAGGGTGGCGCCGCCGTCTGCATTGAGGCCGAGGACGCCGACGACGTCGACGTCGGTGAGCAGGGTGCGATCGGCGCCGGTCTCGCTGATGACGAGCTCGGCGAAGCGCGAGGTGCCCGGCGAGGCGAAGGAGACCGTCCCGATGCTGTCGAGGAAGACCGTGTACCCCGGCGCGGGCTGGAAGCTCGCGGGCGACTCCGTGGCGAGCTGGGTGAAGTCGCCACGCACGCGGAGCGACCCCTGCGCGAGGTCGCTGCCCGACGCGAAACCGTCGAACGTCGCGTGGCGTCCCACCTGGATCGCATGCGGGTTGCCCGTGCTGATGAGGCGCCCGACGCCGAGCACGCCGAGGTCGCGGCCGATCCGCAGGTCCGCGGTCTGGCCCACGTCATCCACCGACAGCGTGCCGCCGAGGATGATGAGGTCGCCGGCGATCGCGTCGACGCCACCGGTGAGGCCCGCCTGCACGGTGCCGGCGATGAGCACCGTCTGGTACTGCGGGACCGCGGCCGCGCCGATGCGGAACGGGAGCACCTGATTGCTGCCCGTGAAGATCGTGGAGTCGGGGCGGAACGTCCCGGTGTCCGCCAGCACGCCGAACAGCTCGACCGCGCGCGGGGCGATGAGCGTCGATGTGGTGCCGGTGAGCGTCCCGTTCACCACGAATCGGCCGGGGCCGACCACCGCCGCCCCGTAGGAGACGAGCGCGTCGAGCTGGGTGAGGACCTGGCCGGTGAGTCGCACCGGACGGTGCACCTCGAGGCTCGCGAACTGGATGTCGCTCGAGGCCGCGAAGACCTCGACGGTATCACCGATGCCGGCGAGGAAGCGCGTGCGATGCGATCCCGTCGCGCCGAAGGATCCCGGGGTCGCGCCCGACTGCAGCCCCCCGCGGATCACGAGATCGCCGAAGCTCAGCACTCCCGTCGTCGCGCCGCCCGCGAAGTCGGCGATGCCGACGTCGAGCGAATCCAGCGGATTGACCATCAGCAGGCGGCCGGTGCCCTCCGTGCGGAAGGTCTGCGCCACCACCAAGCGCTGGCCGTTGATGGCGAAGTCGCTCCCGGTCGCCACCGTGAAGCCGTTCGGGGTGCCGGGGATGGTCGTCGGCCCGTCGAGCGAGACGTTCGTCGCGCGCACGCTCACCGGACATTCGATCCGGCCGCGCAGCGCCGCGGACGCCGCGCCGGTGCCGATCTCCATCGTGCCGCCGACGCAGAGGGCGCCGGTGAGGTCGTCGCGGAAGGCGGCCCGCTCGGTGATCACGAGCGTCACCGCGTCGTCGATGCTGACCGCGCCGGCGTTGTCGTTCACGAGCGCCCTGATGCTCGTGTTCGCCAGGACGAGCGGGAGGTTCGTCACGCCCGATGCCGGGACGTACACCGAGTCACTCACGCCCGGCACCGCGTTCTGTGCCCAGTTCGCGGCGACGCCCCAATCGCTGCTCGTCGCGCCGGTCCACTCGAATCCGCCCACCGTCCAGCCGGTGATCGTCGCCGGCGGCACCTCGAGGACGAAGCCGCCATGCGTGGCCGGCGTCGCGTTCGTCACGTTCACGACGAGCGCGCCACCGGTCACGCCATCCGGGTCCTCGGCGCGCAGGTAGACACCGGTCGTCGGCGTGGCGGAGAAGGTCGGCGAGGCGACGGTGACCGTGCCGCTCGACCGCTGCACGTCGAGCGCGGCGACGGTGCTGCTGGTGTTGACGAAGGTCACGTTGTCGATCGCCGTCACCGGCCCGCCGTCGACGAGCACCCACCGCACGTTGTCGAACGTCAGCCCGTTCACGGTCGCGCCCTGCGACGTGAACGCCTGCCCGGTCGGCGAGCTGAACCGCAGCGACGCTGCCGGCTCGGTGAGGAGCATCCCCGCCGCGACCGCGTCGGAGTTGAGTTGCACGGCGACGCCGATGCCATCCTGCCCGAGCCCGACGGCGGCGAAGTGCGACGCCCCCGCGCCGACGCCCGGGTCGGCGAAGTTCACGCTCTGCGCGATCGTGCCGCGGAACCAGGTCTGGTGCGAACCGCTCGCGGCGAAGGCGTCGGCGGTCGTGGACTGCGTGAGGGCGCCGTGGAGTTCGAGGACGCCGGCCGTCAGCTGTCCCGCCGTCGATGCGCCGGCGAAGAGCGCGTTGCCGAACACGAACACGCTGTCGAGCGCGTTCGCCATGCGCAGGCGGCCGGTACCGTTGAACACGAGGTCACCGTTCGCCGTGAAGGTGCGGCCACCGATGTCGAACGTACCGGCGACGACCTCCGTCACGCCGCTGATGGACAGCGGCT
The DNA here is from genome assembly GCA_044229035.1 of Gemmatimonadaceae bacterium. Classification (GTDB taxonomy): domain Bacteria; phylum Gemmatimonadota; class Gemmatimonadetes; order Gemmatimonadales; family Gemmatimonadaceae; genus Pseudogemmatithrix. The sequence continues at coordinate 17,140 of JBGATT010000021.1, forward strand.
GGTCGAGCGTGATGCTCTGCATGAAGCGGACATCGCCGAGGATCTGCGAGGGGACCAGCGGGTCGAGGCCGTCGAACTGCGTGTGCAGGACCTGCCAGCGGTTGCCGATCGCGTCGAAGAGGCTCCCGCCGAGGCGGATGGTGCCCGCGCCGCTCCCGACGACCGAGACCGATGCGTCGAGCGTGACGTTGCCCGCGACGTGTGCGCCGGTCGTGAAGGTGACGGCGCTCGCGGATTCGAGGGACAGCGCGTTGAGCTGGTTCTGCGCCGTGTCGCTGAACACGATCACGGGGTTGGTGCCGAAGAGTCGGGTGAGGTGTCCGCCCTCGGCGAAGAGCGTCCGCGCCGCGCCGGTCTGGATCAGGTCGCCCGCGACACCGAGCACACCGGCGGTCATCGTCCCGGGCACGGTGGTGCCGCCGAAGTCGGCGCCACCGTTCACGGCGAGCGTGTCGCCGGCGTCGGTCATCAGGAGGCGGCCGTCCTCACGGGTCGTGAGCGCGATGCCCGAGCCCGTGCCGACCGCCGCCGCCCCGACGACGTCGAGCGAGGCGGCGGGACCGCTCACGAGCACCGGCGCGGGATGCACGCCGGTGATGGTGTGCTGGCCGGCCACCACGGTGGGGATCACCTCGGAGATGATCAGCGGCGTGCCGTTGCCCCAGGCGATGAGCGTGTCGACCTGGAAGTTCGCGCTGCGGATCAGCGCGTCCTGCCACCCCACGTACCGCGCGATGACGACATCGGCGGAGAGATCCGGCGTTCCCGCCGAGATGATCGTGTGGCCGGTGGCGCGGAGGCTGTCACCGGTGACCTGCATGCCGCCGGTCGCCTTCACGCTCGACTGGAACACGAGGCCGCCCGCGCCGGCGCCGCGATTGGCCACGAACGTGCCGACGCACGACGCCGCGCAGGTGGTGGTGAGCGAGAGGTCGGGATTGAGGAGCACGAACTCCTGATGGGCCGGTCCGTCCATCACGAGCGTGTGGCCGGGGCCGGCCTGGAACGCGCTCGCATCACCGGCCTGGGTGAAGTTCCCGCGCACGGTCAGTGTGCCGGCCGTGAGCAGCCCCGCGGTGCTGCCGCCCGCGAGGAGCGCATCGCCCTGGACGGTGAGCGTGCCCGCGCCGGTCATGGAGAGCACGCCCGTTCCGCTGGTGGCGAACATGCCCCCGACGGTGACGGTGCCGCTGCCGACCTCCAGCATGCCGCCGTTCACCGCGAGATCGCCGCCCACGGCGAGGGCGCCGCTCAGCGAGTACGTGCCGGCGTTCACGAACAGACGCGGCATCGTGCCGCGCACCGTGCCGCCGCTGCTCCCGAGGAGCACGAACGCGCCGAGCGAGTCGCTCAGCACCGTCGCGGCGGCGTCGATGTCCAGCGAGCCGGCGACGAAGAGCGGGAAGGTGTCGAGCTGCAGCGTCGCGCCGGGCTCGACGCGAAGCCGCGAGACGAAGCCCTGCACGTTCAGCGCCGGGAAGTTGCCGACGTTCGGGATCCGCACCGAGTCGGCGGCCGTGGGCACCGCGCCGCCGCTCCAGTTGCCCGGCTCGCTCCAGTTCGCATTCACCGCGCCGGTCCACACGATGTTGGCGTCGGTCACCGACGCCGTCGCCGTGAACGGCACGGTGAAGCCCGACGCGCTCGCCTCGGCGTCCTGCCCCCCGATGCTCGAGCCGAGCGTCCAGCGCGCGCGGGCGATGCCGTCCACGCCGCTCGCGCTCGACGCCGGCGAGAGCGCGCCGCCGCCGCTGATCACGGTCCAGGTCACGGTCACGCCGGCGATCGGATTGCCGAAGGCGTCCGCGACGCGCACGGCGAGCGAGTCGGCGAGCGGCTGGGTCGCCGGACCGCTCTGCGCGTCACCGCCAACGGCGACCAGTTGGCCGATCGGACCCGCATCGACGAGGAACGGCGCGGTGATGGCGCTGTCGAGCCCCGCCGCGCGGAAGCGCAGGCGGTACTGGCTCGCGCGATCGAGCGTGAGATCGCCGAAGGTCGCGCTGCCGCTGATCGCCGCGATCGCCTGCGTGCCGCCCAGCGACCATCCGAGCACCGGACCGCTGTCGACGACGACGTCGATCGTGCCGGTGAAGCCCGCCACGAGGTTCCCGAGCGCATCATGCGCGACGACGGTCACGGGGGGGATCGCCGTGTTGGACGTGGTCGCGCCCGGCTGCTGCGCGATCGCGAGACGCACGGCAGCGCCCGCGGTCGCGGTCGCGGTGAAGCTGAAGCCGGACCCGGTGAGGCCAACCGAGGTGACGATGACCTGCACCGGGCCCACGGTCGCCGGCATGATCGGCGTGAAGCTCGCGACACCGACGCCGTCGGTCGTCACCGTCGTCACGTCGAGCGTATCCACGCCGCGCACCGTGGTGTAGGTCACGCCGATGCCCGGGATGCCGTTCGCCTCGGTGTCCGTCACGAGCGCGCGCAACGGGAGCGCGAGCGGCGTGCCCACGATCGCCGACTGGCCGTCACCCGACGCCGGCAACGCCGGTTCGATGAACGCCGCCGGACCCGCGAGCACGGCGAAGAGGTTCGTGAACCCTTCCGCGCCGCTCGGCAGGTTGGCGCGCACGACGTAGTCGCCTGCCGCCGAGAGGTTGATGCCGGTGAAGGTCGCGATGCCGGCGACGGCGGTGACGGTCACCGAGTCCGGCGCCGGGCCCTGCGGGCTCGTGCTGATGCGACCGAAGACCGGGCCGTTGTACGATGTCACGATGTTGCCCGCCGCATCGTGGATCTCGAAGAGCACATCGGGGAGGTTCACACCCGCCGTCTGCTGGCCGATCGTCCCGACGAGCACGAGCGCCGCGGGTGCGCCCGGCGTGGCGGTCGCGGAGATGGCGGTCGTGATCGCCGGGGTGGCGGTCACGAAGGCGTTCACCGCGACACTCCCCACCGCGGTCCCGAGCGTCCACTGCGTGCGGAACACGCCCGTCGCGTCGGTGTTGCCGCTCACCGGCGAGACGGTGCCACCGCCGAGCGAGACGTTCGCGGACACGTTCACGCCGGCTACCGGATTGCCCAGCGCGTCGGTGACGCGGAACGCGAGCGAGTCGGCGAGCACCGAGAGGGTCGCGCCGGTCTGGCCGGTGCCGGCCACGCCGGTGATCGCGCTCGCGGCGCCTGCCGCGATGTCGAAGGTGCCGCTCGTCGCGCCGCTGAGTCCGGTGGCCGCGGCGGAGAGCGTGTAGCCGGCGGCCGCGAGATCGACCGTGAGACCAGTGAAGGCGGCGATGCCGCCCACCGCGTTCACCGTCGTGACGCCACCGAGCACCGCCAGCGGATTGCCGCCGCCGAGGGTGACCGTGATCCCGCCGCTGAAGGAGGTGTTGAGGTTCCCGAGCGCGTCGCGCGCCTCGATGGTCCAGCCCGGCGTGAGCGCGGCGCCGGCGGTCCCCGTCGTCGTCTGCTGCGTGAACACGAGCTGCGCCGCCACGCCCGTGGTCACCGTGGTCGCGAACGACACCGGGGAACCGACGAGTCCTGCGACCGTGCCCGTCACCACCGCGGTGCCCGGTGCGGTGCCCGTCGTGTACGACGTGCTCGCGAGGCCCGCGGCATCGGTGACCGACGTCGCGACGCTGAGCGCGCCGCCGCCGGCCGAGATCGCCCAGTTCACCGTGACGCCGGCGACGGGATTCGTGAACGCATCGGTGACGCCCACGACGAACGGCTGCGCGACCGGGGTCGCGACCGTCGCGGTCTGCCCACCACCCGAGGCGAGCGCGATGGTGGCCGCGGCGGCCGGCGTGATCGAGAACGTGCCGCTCGACGCACTCGTCAGCCCGACCGACGTCGCCGAGAGGATCCAGCTCGGCGCGACGAGATCGACCGTGAGGTTCGCGAACGTCGCGATGCCGCCCACGGCGTTCACGGTCGCGGTGCCGCCGAGCGTCGCTGCCACGGGTCCGTTCGTGAGCGCGACCGTGACCGGACCGGTGAAGCTGGTCACGAGGTTGCCCGCGGCATCACGCGCCTCGACCGTCCAGCCGGGCGTGAGCACCGCACCGGCCGTGCCGGTGCTGGTGGAGCCGGTGAACGCGAGCTGCGACGCCGCGCCCGGGAGCGCGCTCGCCGCGAAGGCGAGCGGCGAGCCCGTGAGCCCGGTCGCCGTCGCGGTCACCGTCACCGCGCCCGCCGCGCTCGGGAGCGTCAACGTGACGTTCGCCAGGCCGCTCACATCGGTGACGCTCGTCGGGACGCTGAGCGCGCCGCCACCCGAGAGGATGGCCCACGAGACGGTGACGCCCGCGACCGGATTGGCGAAGGCGTCGGTCACCCGCACGACGAACGGCGCCGGGAGGGCGGTGTTCACCGTCGCGGCCTGCGCGTCGCCGGACACGAGACCGATCTCCGCGGCCGCCGCCGCGCTGACGGCGAGCTCGGCGCTCGTCGCGGTCGCGAGGCCCGGGCTCGTGGCGTCGAACGTCATCCCCGCGCCCGCGCGCTGGATGCTGAGGTCCGAGAAGGTCGCGATGCCGCCGACGGCGTTGACGGTCAGGGTGCCGAACAGCGGCGCCCCGCCGGCGCCGTTGAGCGCGATCGTGACCGGGCCGGTGAAGAGCGGCGTGCGCACGCCACCCGCGTCACGCACCTCCACGGTCACCGGGGCGAGGGTCGCACCGGCGGTTCCCGTGCCCGGCGACGAGGTGAAGGCGAGCTGCGTCGGCACCGGCGCGGTGCCCGTCGCCGTCGTCGCGAGCGTCGCATTGTTCGTCGAGAGCGTCGCCGTCACCGACTGCGTGCCGACCAGCGCGCCGAGCGTCCACGAGAACTGCACGAGGCCGCTCGCGTCCGACGTGTCGGCGCTCGCGAGGAGGGTGCCCGCGCCGGTCGTGACCGCGAAGGTCACGGGGACGCCCGCGACCGGCACGGAGTCCGCCGCCGTGACGCGCAGGACCACGGGTGCGCCGAGGAGCGTGTTGATCGTCGCCGACTGTGCGGCACCGCTCACCGGGAGCAGGCGCGTCGCGGGCAGCGCGACCGAGAACGTCGAGGTGTCGGCGACGAGGTTGGGCGTGGTCGCGACGATGAGCGCGTTCCCGCGCACCGCGCGCCAGGTGACGAGCCCGGTGCCGGCACCGGTGATCACCGCGCGCGTGGTATCGGGACTGAAGAACAGCACCGGCGTCCCCGCCATGGCATTGCCTTGGGCGTCCCGCACGACGGCCGTGAACTGCGTCGTCGTGCCCGAGACGACCGCGCCCGTCGCCGGCGTGAGCGTGACCGTCGCGGGCGCGATGCCGCCCGGCGGCACCCAGTTGACCGGGATCGAGACCGTCTGCGTCGAGCCCGCGCTTCCCGAGGGGCGCGCCGTCACGGCGAGCGGTCCGCCGCGGAAGACCGTGTCACCCGCCGCGTTGATGTACGAGAGCACGAGGCCGAGCGAGAGTCCGGAGTCGGGCGCCGTCACCGGGAGCGGGACGTCGACCGCGAGCGCCACGGAGTCCACGCCGGCCGGGAAGTCGATCGTCGTGTCCTTCGTCACCGTGCCGTCGATGCGGCGGAGCGTGATCCGCACGCGCGAGAACGGCACCACATCGCTGATCGCATTCGCCCCGGGGATCACCGGGAACGACGGCTCGAGCGCGAGCGCCGCGATGCGGTTCCGTCCGTAGCCGATCCCGTTCTCCGGCCCCGTGACGTCGCGGCCGCAGGAGAGGAGGCTGAGGCCGAGGATTCCGGCGAGGAGAGCGACGTGGCGACGGGAGCGGATCACGGCCGTTTCGGGCTGGGGTGGGAGCAAGCGTTCTAATGTATTCCGCGAGATTTGTGCCGGTAAGGAACGGCGCAACGCGCCCGGCTCGAGTCGGCGACGACGTCGGGTGCCGTCGCGGCACTGGAACTTCGTGATGGCCGGCGATGGCTCGGCGGGGATCACCACGCTGGCCCGATTCTCCATGGCGGCAACCGGCGGCACCGCGTCCTGCGCGCGCGTCGGCGGTGTGGGCACCGCGGCCGCCGCCGGCACGGCCCGCTCGGGGACACGGCACAACGGGAACCGGACGAGGAGCCCGTCCCTCGCGCGGCGCATGCGCCCTCGTTCAGTCGGCCAGTACGACGCTCCGGCGCTACAATACGTGCAATCTGGGTCGGCGACGCGTATCGCGTCCGTGACCCGCCACACACCCGCCCGGCCCCGTGCGTCCCAAAGCCCTGCTCGGTCTGCTGATCCCGCTCGCCTGCGCCGCCCTCTTCGTGCGGCTCGGGCTCTGGCAAGTTTCGCGACACCGCGAGCGCGCCGCGTATAACGCGCGCGTCGAGGCGCGTCTCGCCGCGCCGCCGGTCCCGTTCAGCGCGCTCCCGTCCGACTCGGCACTCGTGCGCGGTCAACGGGTCCGTCTCGCCGGGCGATTCCGGTACGACCTCGAGCAGGTACACGCCGGGCGCGTGAACGACGGCTCGCCGGGCGTCCATCTCCTCACGCCGCTCGAGCGTGAGGGCACCGACACGCTGGTCGTCGTCACCCGCGGGTGGGTCTACTCGCCGGATGCCGCCGAGGTGGACCTGTCGCGCTGGCGCGAGGCGGACACCGTCGCACTCGCCGGCTATGCCGTGCCGATCCCGGCGGAGGGGCCGCCGGCGCCGGCGGACGCGGCGAAGCCGATGCGACTCCTCACGGTCGAGGCCCTGCAACAACGGCTCGGGCGACCCGTGGCCGCCGCCGTGGTGGTGATGACGTCCGACTCCGCCGCGCGTGCCGATTCGGTGCCGCGCCGCCTCGGACCGCCGCTGCTCGTGCCCGGGAACCACAAGTCGTACGCCATCCAGTGGTTCGCGTTCGCGCTCGTCGCCGTGATCGGCGGCGGACTCCTCTTCCGGCGCTCGGTTGTGACCGTCCCGACCGGTGCTTAGGTATTGAGGACGCTGCGGGAAGCCCTGCGACCCGCCACCGCTGGACCAACAACCGAGGAGGCCACTCATGGCCGACCACCCGAGCGCGGCTCCTGCCTCTGTGCAGGAGGCGCGAGACGTCGCGGAGGACGCGCGCGAGACCGCGTGGGAGCACCCGAGCTTCGTGCAGGAACTCTTCCTGGGGCGCTTCCGCTTCGACCTGATCCACCCGCATCCCCCTGAGGATGCCGCCGCGATGGCCGCGGCCGAGCCGTTCCTCGCCCGGCTCAAGGCGTTCCTCGAACGCTACGACGCGGACCTCGTGGACCGCACCGGCGAGATCCCCGAGGCGTACGTGCAGGAGCTGCGCGAGATGGGCGCCTTCGGCATGAAGATCCCGGTCGAGTACGGCGGGCTCGGCCTCTCGCAGATGGCCTACGTGAAGGCGATGGAGCTCGTCACGAGCAAGTGCGGGTCGCTCTGCGCCCTGCTCTCGGCGAGCCAGTCGATCGGCGTGCCGCAACCGCTCAAGCTCTTCGGCACCGAGGCGCAGAAGCAGGAGTTCTTCCCGCGCATCGCCAAGGGCGGCATCACGGCCTTCGCGCTCACCGAGGTGAACGCCGGGTCGGACCCGGCGAACATGACGACGAGCGCGGTGCCGTCGGCGGATGGCGATCACTGGACGATCACCGGCGAGAAGCTCTGGTGCACGAACGGGACGCGCGCCGACCTGTTCGTGGTGATGGCGCGCACGCCGGACCGCATGGTCAACGGCAAGCTGCGGAAGAAGCAGATCACCGCCTTCATCGTCGATGCGGCGACGCCCGGGATCACCATCAAGCATCGCTGCCGCTTCATGGGGCTCAAGGCGATCGAGAACGGGTGGATCTCGTTCGAGAACGTGCGGGTCCCGTCGCGGAACATCCTGTGGGGCGAGGGGAAGGGGCTCAAGCTCGCGCTCGTCACGCTCAACACGGGGCGCCTCACCATCCCCGCCTCGGTCGCCGGCGCGACGAAGGGGATGCTGCGCGGGGTGCGACAGTGGGCGGCCGAGCGCGTGCAGTGGGGGCAGCCGATCGCGAAGCACGACGCGATCGCGCAGAAGATCGCCCGGCTCGCGGCGAACACGTTCGCGATGGAGTCGGTCGCGTACCTGAGCACGGCGCTCTACGAGCGGGGCGGCACCGACATCCGGCTCGAGGCGGCGATCGCGAAGATGTTCAACACCGAGCTCGCCTGGCGCTCGGTCGATGACGCCCTGCAGATCCGCGGCGGGCGCGGCTACGAGACCGCCGACTCGCTCCGGGCGCGCGGCGAGACGCCGCTGCCGATCGAGCGCGCGATGCGCGACAGCCGCATCAACCTGATCTTCGAGGGCTCGAGCGAGATCATGCGCCTCTTCATCGCGCGCGAGGCGGTGGACCGGCACTTCTCGATCGCCTTCCCCATCGTCGATCCGAGGTCGTCGATGGGCACGCGCGTGCGGCATCTCCTCAAGGCCGCGCCCTTCTATCTCACCTGGTATCCGGGGACCTGGATCTCGTCGATGCGGTCATACGCGGGGTTCGGGCGGCTCGAGGCGCATCTCGAGTACCTCGACCGCGCGACGCGGCGCCTGGGGCGCGCGATCTTCCACGCGATGGTGCGCTTCGGGCCCGGGCTCGAGAAGCGGCAGATGGTGCTCTTCCGTGCGGTGGACATCGGCGCGGAGCTGTACGCGATGGCGGCATCCATCAGCCGCGCGAGGATGCTCGCCGAGCGGGGCAACGCCGAGGCGATGGAGCTCGCCGAGGTGTTCTGCCGCGAGTCACGCGATCGGGTGGAGGCGAGCTTCCGTGCGCTACATGGGCGGCACGACGGGGCGCTCTACGGCCTGGCGCAGCGGGTCGTGCGCGGGGATCACGCGTGGATCGAGTCGGGGATCGTCGATCCGGAGCCGGCCGGGAGTGCGCTCAGGCCACCCGCTCCCGCCGGAACTGCAGGACCACCACCGCCCCGATGATGAGCGCGCCCCCGAGCACCGTCGGCAGCGTGAGCGGCTGACCGAGCACGACGATCGCGAGCAGGCCCGTGAGGAACGGCTCCACCGTGGAGACGATGGCCGTCCGCACGGGCCCGAGACGGATCAGCCCCATGAGGAAGAAGACCGACGGCAGCACGGTGCTGAACACCGCGAGCGCACCGATGGTCATCCAGGCCTCGGGCGTCAGGCGGTAGGTGAAGCTCTGGTCCACCGCACTCAGCACCAGGAACGCGAGGGCCGCGCCGATCTTGGAGTAGGCGCTCGGCGGTGCGACCGGATGGTCCTTCTGGAGCGTGCGCATGACGGGGATGTAGATCCCGTAGACCATCGCCGCCGAGAGGGCGAGCGCGACGCCACGCCAGTCGATGCCCGCGGCGCCCGGCATCCCGACCATCACGCCGATGCCGCCGAACGAGAGCGCCAGCGCGAGCGCGCGGCGGCCGTCGAGCCGCTCCGCGCCGCGCACCGCCTGCGCGAGCGCGACCCAGGCCGGATACGTGTAGAAGAGGAACGCGAGCGTCGCGGCGGGGATGAACCGCAGCGACGAGAGCGCGAGGTAGACGAGCAGGGCCTGCCCGAATCCGCCGATCGTCACGAACCGCAGCATCTCCTTCGGCGGGATCCGCTCGTACCGCTGGCTCCCCACGTAGACCGTGAGCACGACCGCCGCGAGCACGTAGCGCCAGGCGAGCACGGTCGCGAGCGAGAGTCCGGTCGCCGTGGCCTTCGACGTGAGGATGCTCACCGCCGCGAAGCCCATCGCGGCGAGCAGCGTGAAGAAGGTGCCCGGCGCGATCTGGCCGGTCTCGGGACGCGCGGTGGGGGACGTCATCACTCGGGAGGAGGGGCGTCGGGGATCGCAGGGTGCGGCGTGCGCTGCAACAGCAGGATGGCGACGACGATCACGAATCCGCCGAGCAGCGTGGAGCGCGTGAGCGGCTGCGCGAGCACGAGGGCCGCGAGGAGCGCCGTCCAGAACGGTTCCACGGTGGAAAGTATCGCCGTGCGCACCGCGCCGAGGGCGGCGAGTCCGCGCAGGAACGTGATGAACGCGACTACCGTCGAGATGACCGACGCGCCGATCGCGATCCCCCACATCGGCGGTGACATGCCCGTGACGAGGTCGCCACGGGCGAGTGACCAGCCGGTGAAGACGATCGCCGCGCCGGTGATCACCCACGCCGACGCGGCCGCGGCGCTGAGCTCGCCGCGCATCCGGTGGAGCAACGGGATGTAGCCGGCGTAGAGCACCGCGCTGCCCAGCGCGCGGACCACGCCGGGGAAGGGGAGCGCGGCGGTCCAGGGGGTGCCGACCATGAGCGCGATGCCCGCGAGGGCGAGGCCGAGGGCGGCGACGCGCACCGGCGTGAGCGCCTCCGTTCCCGCGAGGGCGGCGAAGAGCGCGACCCAGGCCGGATACGTATAGAAGAGGAAGCCGAGCTGCGCCGCCGAGAGCCACTCGAGCGAGGAGAAGCTGAAGTACGTGATCAGCGTCTGGCCGCCTCCGCCGAGGAGCAGCAGCGCGAGCCCGCGGCTCGGCGCCACGCGGATCCGGGCGAGCCCGCCCGCGGCAAGGACGAGCAGCGGCGCGGCGAGGGCGTAGCGCCAGCTCATGAGCGCGACGAGCGAGACACCGGCGCGCGACGCGAGCGTCACGCCGATGGAGAGCGACCCGAAGGCGCAGGCGGCGAGGAGCACGAGCGCGACGGCGCGTGGCTCGGCGGGCGCGCCCGGGCGCTCGCCCTCGGGACCGGCGGCCGTCACAGGAGCGTGCCGCGGAGCAGGAGCAGGGCGATGGTGAAGTAGAGCACCACGCCCGTCACGTCGACGAGCGTCGCGACCAGGGGCGCCGAGGCGCTCGCGGGGTCGAAGCCGAGCCGCTTGAGGAAGAACGGCAGCATCGCGCCGGTGAGCGTGCCGAACAGCACGACACCCACGACCGTCGCGCCGACCGTCGTGGCGAGGAGCACGTAGTGCTCGCCGAACTGCGAGATCCCCATCCACTGCCACGCGACGACGCGCAGCAGGCCGACGAGCCCGAGCATGAGCCCGAGGATGAGCCCGATGAACAACTCGCGGCCCATCACGCGGAACCAGTCGCGGGCGGTGAGTTCCTGCAGCGCGAGCGCGCGGATGATGAGCGACGTCGCCTGCGACCCCGAGTTGCCGCCGGAACTGATCACCAGCGGCACGAAGAGCGCGAGCACCGTCGCGGCATCGATCTCGCTCTGGAAGTAGCCCATCGCCGCGGCGGTGAACATCTGGCCGACGAAGAGCACCAGGAGCCACGGCGAGCGCTTCTTGAGCAGGTCGCCCATGGACGACTGGAGGTACGGATCCTCGAGGGCCTCCAAACCGCCGAACTTCTGCACGTCCTCGGTCTGCTCCTCCTGGATGACGTCGATGACGTCGTCGACCGTGATGACACCGAGGAGCCGGCTGTCGGCGTCGACGACCGGGACGGCGACGAGGTCGTAGTTGGAGGTCAGTTGCGCGACCTCCTCGCGGTCGGCGGTCGCCTGGACGGTGACGACCTCCGACCAGGCGATGTCGCTGATCCGCGCCCCCTCCGGGGCGGCGAGGAGTTCGCGGAGCGAGAGCACGCCGGAGAGCACCCCGCGCCCGTCGACGACATAGACCGTGCCCATCGCCTCGCGCCGGCCGGCGCGCGCGATGATGCGCACCGCGGCGAGCGCCTCCTCGACGGTCTGCGAGTCGGGGACCGAGACGAACTCGGTCGTCATGAGGCCGCCGGCGGTGTCCGGCTCGTACTGCAGGAGCCGCTCGGTCTCGGCGCGCTCGCGTTCCGGGAGCTCCTCGAGGATCTCGTCGGCCGCCTCCTCGTCCATCTCGTCGAGGGCGTCGGCGCGCTCGTCCGGCGTCATGCCCGACAGGAGCCCGGCGGCCACGTCCGGGTCCATCGCCTCGAGGATCTCGGCGCGGAGGTCGTCGTCGACGTACTCGAGGACGGAGGCCGCGCGCTCGCGCGGCAGCGACGTCAGGAGGAGCGAGACCAGCTCGCGCGGGATCAGCTCGGCGACGTCGGCGAGGTCGGCCGGGTGCAGCTCCTCCGTCTCGGCGGCGATGCTCCCCGGTTCGGACTCGAGGAGGTCGAGGATGTCGGGCGCCACCAGCGCCGCCACCGACCGCTCCTTTTCGCGCTGATCCGGGCTCACGGGAGCCTCCCCGGGTGACGAAGGTGTACGCGCGCGCGCGTACCATAGCGAAGTGTCCCGAAGCTAACGGGTCCGCGGGGCGCTCAACAAGCGCGCGCGTGGCGAAAGGACTCACGCAACGCTTCGCCGCCGGGCGCTGTCGAAACCCCTGAACGAACGACGCGTATCGTCTGCAGAGCGCAGGCGGCGCGGCGCTCGACCCCCACCGGGACCCCAACCCCGGATCGCACCATGCTGCTGCTCGCGCTCGCCCTGCAGACATCCGTCGCGCTGGGCCCGGACCCCGTGCGTCCGGTCCTCTCCCTCGATCCCGTCACTCGCGCCGTTCCCGCGCCGACCGCGACGTCGGCCACCGCCGCACGCGCCACGACGGCGCCGGTCATCGACGGACGGGACGACGACGCCATCTGGCTCCTCGCTCCCGCCATCACGCAGTTCCGGCAGCACGATCCCGTGGAGGACGGCGACCCGCGTTTCCGCACCGAGGCCAAGGTCGGCTACGACGCGCGCTACCTCTACGTCTTCGTCCGCGCCTTCGATCCCGCGCCGGACTCGGTCATGGCCTTCCTCTCGCGGCGCGACCAGCGCACGCAGAGCGACTACGTGCACCTGATGGTCGATGCCTACCACGACCGGCGCACCGGCTTCCGGTTCTCGGTGAATCCGCTCGGGGTGAAGCGCGACTTCTACATCTCCGGCGACGGCAACGAGGACGCGTCGTGGGACGGCGTCTGGGACGTGGTGACGGCGAAGGACTCGCTCGGCTGGACGGCGGAGTACCGGATCCCGTTCGGCCAGCTCCGATTCCCAGAGGCGGCGACGCACACCTTCGGGTTCGCCGTCTGGCGCGACATCGCGCGGTTCAACGAGCGCATCTCCTGGCCGCTCTTCCGGCGCAGCCAGACCGGGCTCGTGTCCCAGTGGGGTGAAGTGTCCGGTTTCGACGGGATCAGCTCACCGCGTCGGCTCGAGGTGCTGCCGTACACGGTGGCGACCAATGCGCCGCGGCCGGTGGGGACCGCGTTCGAGCGGCAACAGACGTTCGCGTTCGGGGCCGACGTGAAGTACGGCCTGACGTCGAACCTCACGCTCGACGGGACGGTGAACCCCGACTTCGGGCAGGTCGAGGCCGACCCGGCGGTGCTCAATCTCTCGGCCTTCGAGCAGTTCTTCGAGGAGCGCCGTCCCTTCTTCCTCGAGGGCGCGGGGATCTTCAACTTCGCGGGGCAGGGCGGGGGGAACGGCAACGTCTCCAACGCGCTCTTCTATTCCCGTCGCATCGGGCGCGGGCCGCAGCTGGGCGGCCGCTACTACGACCAAGACAACCCGACCAACAGCACGATCCTCGGCGCGGCCAAGCTCACCGGCCGCACCGCGGGCGGGCTCAACGTCGGGTTCCTGAACGCCGTGACGCAGCGCGAGACCGGCGCGGGCGGTGCGACGATCGAGCCGCAGACCAACTACCTCGTCACGCGGCTGCAGCAGGACTTCGCGGAGGGCAACTCGGGGCTGGGTCTGATGCTGACCGCGACGAACCGGTCGCTCGACGCCGACTCGCGCGCATACCTCCGCGAGAGCGCGTACGCGATCGGGCTCGACGCGCGGCACCGCTTCTGGCGGAACGAGTACCAGGTGAGCGGCTCGGCGGTGGCGAGCCGTGTCGCGGGGAGCGCGACGTCGATCCTCGCGACGCAGCAGAGCAACGTGCACCTCTTCCAGCGCCCCGACTCGCGTCTCTCGGTCGACCCCGACGCGACGTCGCTCACCGGCACGCGCGTCGCGGTGAACGTCGGCAAGACGGGGGGCGGCATCACGCGCTTCAGCACCGGCGTCTCGTCCACGAGCGCGGGCTACGAGATCAACGACGCCGGCTTCTTGACGCGCGCCGACGTGACGAACAACGGCAACTGGTTCGGGCTCCAGCTGCAGAAGCCGACGCGGTACTATCGCCGGCTCTTCGTGAACCTCAACCAGTGGAACGACTGGAACACCGACGGGCTGAAGCTCAACTCGGGGGCGAACATCAACCTCAACGGCGAGCTCCCCAACCAGTGGTGGTTCTGGACCGGCTTCAACGTGAACGCCATCGGCGAGTCGTACGATGATCGCGCGGCGCGCGGGGGGCCGGCGCTCCGCCGCAACCAGCGGCAGAACGTCTGGTTCGGCTTCGAGACCGACGGTCGGAAGGCGGCGACGATCACGATGCAAGGGTACTACGTGCTCGCGGACGTCTCCGGGACGACCGAGTGGGGCATCGACCCGTCGGTGAGCTTCCGCGTGGCGAGCCGCATGCAGGCCGAGATCTCGCTCAACCTGAGCGCGGGCAACTACGACGCGCAGTGGGTGGGGAACCCCGTCGACTCGGCGGGCACGCACTACACCTTCGCGCGGATGCAGCAGCGGACCAGCGCGATCACGGCCCGGTTCGACTACACGGTCACGCCGCGTCTCTCGGTGCAGCTGTATGCGCAGCCGTTCATCACCGCGGGTGACTACTCGAACCTGCGCGAACTCGCCGACCCGAGGGCCGCGCGCTACGCCGACCGCTTCCAGCCGTTCGCGGGCACGGTGGAGGACTTCAACGTGAAGCAGTTCCGGTCCAACACGGTCGTGCGCTGGGAGTACCGGCCCGGTTCGGTGCTCTTCCTGGTGTGGCAGCAGGGCCGCGGGCAGTTCGACCGGAACCCGGGCACGTTCGACATCGGGCGCGACTACGCGGACCTGTTCCGCTCGCGCTCGGACAACACGCTGCTGGTGAAGGCGTCGTACTGGTGGGCGCGGTGAGGGGGCAAGGGAGAAGGAGGAAGGGGGAACGCTCGGCGATGCGGGATGCGAGGGTGGTGCCGGTCCGCGGCTACACCGCGTTCGGCGACGAGTTCCGGTGCTCGGACACCCGACGCCAGGCTTCTTCCTTCTTCATTCTGCCTTCTGCCTTCTGCCCTGAAACCCCGTAAACCCTTTTCCCGTACCTCGTGTCAGAGAACGTGAAGGGTCCGACGAAGAGTTGACAGTGGGGTGCGGGTCGGTGCTGGTGGGGGGCCGGCCGGCCCCCTGTCCGCTCCTCGTCGGAGGCCACACGACAACAGCGATACCACAGCACCAGGGCAAGCGCGCCGGCGGGACCCGCAAGGGATCCGCCGGCGCGCTGCCGTTCCGGTCCGCGAGCGCCTAAATCGTCGGCAGCGTGCGCGGGAGGATGCGGATCGCGGTCACCACGAAGCCGGCGTCGGAGATCGCCGCGCGGATCGCCGCATCGGATGTGCCGTCCACGACCGTGAGTTCGGCGCGGCCGAGTTCCACCTCGGCGTGCGTGATCCCCTCGACCGCGGCGAGGGCCATGAACACCGCGTGCTTCGCGTGCACGGCCAGCATCCCGTCGATCGTCACCTCGAGTCGCATGCGCGGAATCTACCATTGCGGGGAGCGACCGGACCCGGCGAGCTTGTGGGGCATGACCACCGTCGCATTCCTCGGGCTCGGCGCGATCGGCACGCCCATGGCCAAGCATCTCGCGCGGGCGTCGCTCGGCCTGCGCGTCTGGAACCGCACCGCCGCGCGGGCCGCGGCCTTCGCCGCCGAGCATGGTGTCGTCCATGCCGCCACACCGGCCGACGCGGCGCGCGGTGCCGATGTCGTGATCACCTGCTTCCCGGTCTCGTCGGACGTCGAGCGGCTCCTCGACGGTGCCGACGGCCTCCTCGCCGGCCTCGCGTCCGGGGCGACGCTCGTCGATTGCACCTCGGGTGATCCCGCCGGCTCGCAGCGCATCGCGGCCGCGCTCGCGGCCCGCGGCGTCGGATTCCTCGATGCACCCGTCTCCGGGGGAGTCGTCGGCGCGGAAGCGGCGGCGCTCACGGTCATGGTCGGCGGTGATGCGGCGCTCCTCGCGCGCGTCCGGCCGGTGCTCGAGGTGTTCGGCAAGAAGATCGTCCACTGCGGCGCGGTGGGCGCCGGCGATGCCGTGAAGGCGGTGAACAACGGCCTGCTCGCGATCCACCTCTGGTCGCTCGCCGAAGGACTCGCCGCGCTGCGCAAGGCGGGCGTCGACCCGGCGGTGGCCCTCGACGTGATCAACACCTCGAGCGGTCGTTCCAACGCGTCGATGAATCTCTTCCCCGAACGCGTCCTCACCCGCGCCTTCCCCCGCACCTTCCGCCTCGGGCTACTCGACAAGGACATCGGCATCGCCGCCCAGGTGGCGCGCGAGCAGCAGGTCCCCGCGCCGCTCCTGCAACTCACCGCCGACCTCTTCCGCGCCGCGCACCTCGCGATGGGAGAGGAGGCGGACCACGTCGAGGTCGTGAAGTGGGTGGAGCAGCTCACCGGCGTCACCATCGCCAAGGATTGAACCCGTGCTGAACCGCATCCGCGCGCGCTTTCCGGCCCTCCAGCGACACCACCGCGGGCTTCCCGTCGCCTACTTCGACGGCCCGGGTGGCACGCAGGTCCCGCAGTCGGTCGTCGATGCCATGGCGGACTACTTGCTGCACCACAACGCCAACACGCACTGGGCGTATCCGACGAGCGCCGAGACCGACGCGATGCTGCTCGAGGCGCGGACCGCGGTCGCGGAGTTCCTCAACGCGGCACCCAACGAGGTCGCGTTCGCGAACAACATGACCACGGGGACCTTCCATCTCGCGCGCGCGCTGGGGCGGGGCTGGGGACCGGGGGACGAGGTCGTGGTGACCGACCTCGACCACCACGCGAACGTCGCGCCGTGGCGCGCGATCGAGCGCGAGCGGGGCATCACCATCCGGCGGGTGTCGGTCGATGTCGCGCGCGGACAGCTCGACCTGGCCTCGTTGCGATCGGCGCTCGGTCCGCGGACGAAGCTCCTCGCGATCGGCGCCGGCTCCAACGCGCTCGGCACCATCTCGGACGTGGCCGAGGCGGCGCGGATGGCCCATGCCGCCGGCGCCCTCTGCTTCGTCGATGCGGTCCACTACGCGCCGCACGCGCTCGTGGATGTGCGCGCGATCGACTGCGATTTCCTCGGCTGCTCGGCCTACAAGTTCTACGGCCCGCACATCGGGATCATCTACGCCAAGCACGCCCTGTTGCAGGGACTCGACGTCCCGAAGCTCGCGCCGGCGCCGGACGAGGCACCCGACCGGTTCGAGACGGGTACGCAGAACCACGAAGGGATCGTCGGGGCCGGCGCGGCGATCGACTTCCTCGCGTCGATCGGCGAGGGGCCGACCCGTCGCGCGCAGCTCTCGCACGCGTTCCACTACCTGCACGAGCGGGGCATGGCGCTGTTCGCGCGCCTCTGGGACGGGCTCGGGGCGATCGACGGGGTGACGCGGTACGGTCCGGGCCCCGACCAGCCGCGCACGCCGACGATCGCCTTCACCGTCCGGGGGCACGACGCCGAGTCGGTGACGCGCGCGCTCGTGGACCGTGCGGTCTTCACGTCCCACGGCGACTTCTACGCCCAGACGATCGTCGAGCTCCTCGGCCGCGCGCAGGACGGTCTCGTCCGCGCCGGGGCATCCTGCTACACGACCGAGGACGAGGTGGACCGGCTGATCGAGGGTGTGCGGGAGATCGCCGCGCGCTGACCTT
>JBGATT010000190.1:0-6007 GCA_044229035.1 Gemmatimonadaceae bacterium
GACCTTGTAGGTGAAGACGGTCGAGGCGCAGTTGCGCGAGATCCGCGCGACGCGCCGCCACCTCGCGATCGTCGTCGACGAGTTCGGCGGCACGGCGGGCATGGTCACCCACGAGGATGCCCTCGAACTCATCGTGGGTGACATCCAGGATGAGGGGGACGCCGATCGTCCCGAGGTCGAACGCGGCGACGGCGGGCGGCTCTGGGTCGCCGCGCACGTCACGCTGGACGATCTCTCCGATGTGACCGGCCACGATTTCCGGCGCGGGGACGTCACGACCGTCGGCGGGCTCGTCATGGAGATCCTGGGGCGCGTACCGAGGAACGGCGAGGAGTTGCTCGCGGGCGGCTTCCGGCTCGTCGTCGAGCGGGTCGTGAGACGGCGCGTCGAACGGGTCTATCTCGAGCCGCTGGTGGCCGTGCCGCTCGACGAGGACGAGACATGAGCGCGCTCATGACGACCGTGTTGATGGTCGCGATCGTCGGCGTGCTGACGGGCGCGGCGACCGCGTTGCGCAGCGTGAGTCGCATCTGGCTGCGCCACTGGGCGGAGCAGCAGCTCGCCGGGGCGGGGACGGCCGCGCTCTACATCGAGCGGCCACAGCGCCTGCTCCTCGCGGCCGGCACGGGCATCGCGGGGACGGTCTTCGCGCTCGGTGCGGTCATCGGCCTGCATGACGGCGACCGCACGCCGGTCCTCGTTCGCTCGTTGCTCATCGCGGTGGCGCTGCTGCTCGTCGTCGGGCAGCTGCTGCCGCGGGCCATCGCCAAGCGGTGGCCGTCGGAGTCGCTTCCGCTCCTCCTGCCCGTTCTGCGTGTGGTCGAGGGTCTGAGTTCGCCGCTGGCGCAGCTCGCGCTGCGCGTGGTGGAGCGGTGGCGCGGTACGCCCCTCGCCGTCGCCCCGTCGGCGGCGGAGTCGCTCGAGGACCTGCTCCGGGAGGGCGAGATCGAGGGCGTCGGGGCCGCGAGCGAGCGGGCGATCATCAGCGGCGTGGTCGAGTTCGGCGCGAAGCGGGTACGCGACGTGATGACCCCGCGCGGCGACATCGTGGCCGTGGAGCGCGGGGCGCCGGCGGACGAGGTCGCCCGTGTGGTGTCGCTCTCGAAGTACAGTCGAATTCCGGTCTTCGATTCCACGCTCGATCACGTGGACGGGATGCTGACCAGCTGGGACGTGATCGCCCGTCCCGAGGCACCGCTGCGCGCCCTGCGCGCGGTCGCGTTCGCCGCGCCCGACGAGCCCTGTCACATGCTCATGGGGCGCATGCTGCGCGAGCGACGGCATCTCGCCATCGTGCGCGGCGGCGCGGGGGAGACGCTCGGCTTGGTGACGCTGGAGGACCTCGTGGAGGAGTTCGTGGGCGAGATCAACGACGAGCACGACGACGTGACGCCGGGGGCCCGATGAGCGCGATGCGACTCCCGGCCGGTGCGCCCGCCGCGCTCGTGGCGCTCCTCGCCGATTTCGTGGCGGGTCGGAAGGCGGCACTCGCGCGGGCGGTGTCGATCGTCGAGAACCATCGCGAGGGGCATGAGCAGTGGTTGTCCGCCTGTCATCCGCTCCTCGGGCGCTCGCGACGGATCGGGATCACGGGGCCGCCGGGCGCAGGGAAGTCGACGTTGACGACGCTGCTCGCGGAATCGTACCTCGGCGCGGGGATGACGGTCGGCATCGTCGCGGTGGATCCGACGTCTCCGTTCACCGGTGGCGCGCTCCTCGGCGACCGCGTGCGCATGGAACGCGTCGCCCTCCATCCGAACGTCTTCATCCGGTCCATGGCGACCCGCGGGTCGCTCGGCGGGCTCGCGGCGACCACGCGCGAGGTCTGCGACGTGCTCGACGCGTTCGGGACCGACCGCATTCTGGTGGAGACGGTCGGCGTGGGGCAGAGCGAGTTGGACATCGCGCGCCTCGCCGACACGAGCACCGTGGTCCTCGTGCCGGAGAGCGGTGACTCGATCCAGACGCTCAAAGCCGGCGTGATGGAGATCGCCGATCTCTTCGTCGTGAACAAGGCCGATCGCCCGGGCGCCGACCGCCTGCGGAACGACATCGAGTTGATGCTCGGTCTGCGCAGCGGGGCGACCCTGCGTGACGTGCCGGCGCACCACGGGGTGGACCTGAAGCACGTGAACCCCAAGCGGGTCGCCCGCGAGGCAGCCGCGAATGACGACGGAGAGCACTGGATGCCGCCCGTCCTGCGGACCATCGGCGCGACGGGGGAGGGGGTGGCCGACCTCGTCACGACTCTCGACCGGCACTTCGCGTATCTTGAACGCAGTGGCACCCTCCACGCGCGGCGCCGGGCCCGGCTTCGCGAACGCGTGGTCGATGCCGTCGAACACCGGGTGCGCCGTCGGCTCTGGCGCGACGCATCCGTGCAGGAGTGGCTGGAGGCGCAGCTCCCCGCGCTCGAGCGCGGCGAGACGACGCCGTTGGCCGTGGCCGACCTGCTGCTCGAGCGCAGCGTACAGGCCGGGACCCTCACCGGGAACACCTGATGACATCGATCCCCGATCTCGATCCGACCGTCGCCGCGATGCAGCAGGAGCTCGAGCAGCTCCGCGCCGAGGTGACGCAGTGGCGTGCCCGCTTCGACAAGGGCGAGAAGCGCGACATCGCCTACACCAACTCCGAGTCCGAGGTGGCGGGACTCTACACGGCGATGGACCTCGAGGGCTCCGGGGGCACCGCGTTCGAGGTCCCCGGCGTGTATCCGTTCACGCGCGGGATCCATCCGACCGGGTATCGCGGGAAGCTCTGGACGATGCGGCAGTTCGCGGGGTTCGGTTCGGCAAAGGAGACGAACGAGCGCTACAAGTTCCTCTTGAAAAACGGCACGACGGGGCTCTCGGTCGCCTTCGACTTCCCCACGCTGATGGGCTATGACTCCGACCATCCGCGCTCGGAGGGCGAGGTGGGGAAGTGCGGCGTGGCGATCAGCTCGCTCGCCGACATGGAGGCGCTGTTCGAGGGGATACCGCTCGACCAGGTCTCGACGTCGATGACGATCAACGGCCCGGCCATCATCCTGTGGTGCTTCTACATCGCGGCGGCGGAGAAGCAGGGCGTGCGGCCGGAGCAGCTCCGCGGTACGGTGCAGAACGACATCCTCAAGGAGTACATGGCGCAGCACGCCTGGTGCTTCCCGATCGAGCCGGCGCTGCGGTTGATCGTCGACATGTTCGAGTACGGGGCGCAGCACGTGCCGCAGTGGAACACCGTCTCGATCTCGGGCTACCACATCCGCGAGGCCGGCGCCACGGCGGCGCAGGAGCTCGCGTTCACGCTCGCCGACGGGTTCACCTACGTGGAGCGCGGGATCGCGCGCGGGCTCGACGTCGATGACTTCGCGCCGCGCCTCAGCTTCTTCTGGGACGTGCACAACGACTTCTTCGAGGAGATCGCGAAGTTGCGCGCGGCGCGCCGCATCTGGGCGCGCCACCTCAAGGAGCGCTACGGCGCGAAGAGTCCCCGCTCGCTCGTCATGCGCTTCCACTCGCAGACCGCGGGCGTGACGCTCACGGCGCAGCAGCCGATGAACAACATCGTGCGCGTCGCCTATCAGGCGATGGCCGCGGTGCTCGGCGGGACGCAGTCGCTCCACACCAACTCCATGGATGAGACGCTCGCGCTCCCGACGGAGCATGCGGTCGAGGTCGCGCTCCGCACGCAGCAGGTGCTCGCGTTCGAGACCGGCGTGCCGAACGTCATCGACCCGCTCGGCGGCTCGTACTACGTCGAGGCGCTCACGGACGAGATGGAGCGCAAGGCGGAGGCCCTCTTCGAGCAGATCGCCGCGGAGGGCGGCGTGGTGCAGGGGCTCGAGAACGGGTGGTTCCAACGGAAGATCGCCGAGGCCGCGGCGCGCCAGCAGTGGGAGATCGAGCAGCACCGGCGTCTCATCGTCGGGGTCAACGCGTTCGAGAGCGAGGAGTCGGCGCTCACCATCCCGCTGCTCAAGATGGACGAGCAGGCGGCGAAGGATCAGGCCGCTGCGCTCGCGCGCCTGCGCGGCACGCGCGACGCGGCGGCCTGCGCGGCGAACCTCGACCGGCTGCGACAGGCGGCGAAGGGGAGCGAGAACGTCGTCCCCTTCATCCTCGCGTGCGCGCGGAGCTACTGCACGCTGTACGAGATCCGGGCGGCGCTCGAGGATGTGTTCGGGGCGTATCGGGAGCCGGTGTTCTTCTGAGCCGAAGGCAGATGGTCGAGGGACGATGGCCGGTGGTGGATGGAGGTGGGCCGTACGAAGCGAGCGCGGCCGATCCGGTCCGTCGTGACGCGTTCGTCATGGGGCCGAGATGAGGACGTGACCGCGGCCTCACCGGGAGCGTGACGAACGGGCCTAGCTTCGGCGGGTCCCCGCGTGCGTCGACGCACGCTCGAACCCATCTCCCGAGGCTCTTCGTGCATCGCTCCTCCCGCCGTCTGTTGCTCCTTGCCCTCGCTGCCGCGGCGTGCTCCGACGGCGCGGCCCGGAATCCGCTCGCACCGACGGCGCTGGAGACCGCGTCATTGGCGGCCGGGACCGGCGGCACCGCGCGCAAGCTCGTCGTGACCACCGCCGAGGACGAAGGGGCCGGTTCGCTGCGCGCCGCCATCGCCGAGGCCAATGCCGACACGATGGTCCGCGCGATCAAGCTCGGCGAGGGACTCGGGCGCATCAGCCCCGCGTCGCCGATCGTGTACACGGGTCGACAGCCGCTCTACTTCGATGGCGGGAATCAGGTCATCGACGGGAGCGCGAGCGCTGGGAACGGGCTCACGCTCACCGCGGCCCGCTCCATCATCGTCCGCAATATCGCGATCGAGGATGCCGCGGACGTCGGACTCGCGCTGCTCGTGCCGGCGGATGCCGAGGGCGTCGTGCAGATCTCGCTCGAGGGCGTGCGCGCGCAGGGGAACGGCGGGCACGGGATCCTCATCAACGATCAGGCCGCGTATCTGCAGGACCCGGACGCCGTCGGGTCGGAAGGGTCCGCTGCGGCGGTCCGCGTCGATCTCCGGAACGTCGCGTCGGTGGAGAACGGCTTCTCCGCTCTCGACCGCGACGGCATCCGCATCAACGAGGGTGGCCTCGGGTCGCTCATCGTCACCATGAAGGGGCTCACGATCGCCGGGAACGGTGGCGACGGCGTGGAGCTCGACGAGCGCGGAGAGGGATCGGCGGAGTTCGTGCTGCAGTCGTCGCGCCTCACCGGGAATGGCGGCTTCGCCGCCGAGGACTACGACGACGGGATCGATGTGGACGAGGCGGATGCCGGTGACATCATCGGGCGATTCATCGACGTGACGGTGAGCGACAACTTCGAGCAGGGCGTGGACCTCAACGAGAATCACGCCGGCGACATGCGCGTCGAGTTGCATGACGTCGTCGCGAACGGCAATCGGGAAGAGGGCATCGAGTTCGAGGAGGACGACGACTTCGCCGGCGGCGGCGATATCGTTGCGACGCTCCGCGACATCGTGGCCAACGGCAACGGCGCGCTCGACGGCGATGCCGGGCTCAAGGTGCGCGAGAAGGGGGATGGCAACGTCGTTGTCACGCTCGGCGGCATCACCGCGAACGACAACGCGGTCGGCGGCATCCAGGTCCGCGAGGACGCGGGCGGCAACCTGATGGCGACGCTTCGCGGCATCACCGCCGAGCGGAATGCCGGCAACGGCATCCAGTTCGACGAGAATGGCAACGGCACGCTCACCGGCCGTCTGATCGGAGCGTCGGCCACGGGCAACGGCCGGGCAGGTGTGCAGGCCGAGCAGGCGACGAGTGGCACGGGGACGCTCCTCATCGCCGGCCTCACGGCGAGCGGGAACGTCGCCGGGTCCGTCGTCGCGAACCCGGCGCAGGTGACCGTCACCATCACGCCCTGACCGGCACCGATGGTGGGGCCGGCCGGTCATCCCGTCGGGGGTGGCCGGCCGGTCATCGTTCCGGGACTGTTATCTTCCGACATGACGCAGAACCCGGAATGGTGGCGCAGCTACTTCGACGCAGGCTACG
>JBGATT010000022.1:0-42350 GCA_044229035.1 Gemmatimonadaceae bacterium
ACCACCAGCCCCACCACCGCCCCCGCCAGATCGACGAACCGCTTCACCACCAGCTGCACG
Organism: Gemmatimonadaceae bacterium; assembly: GCA_044229035.1. Taxonomy (GTDB): domain Bacteria; phylum Gemmatimonadota; class Gemmatimonadetes; order Gemmatimonadales; family Gemmatimonadaceae; genus Pseudogemmatithrix. The sequence continues at coordinate 61 of JBGATT010000022.1, forward strand.
CCCACCAGCGCCGGGCGGCTCAGCAACGCGAGCGGTTCCGCCCGCCGCAGCAGGAAGCTCGGCTCGTCGAGCCGCTGGAACGCCCGCCGCCGCGTCGCGAAGACTCGGCACCCGGCGCTCGACGCCGCGATCATCAGGCTCTGCAACGCCGCATCCCCGAGCGGTCCCACCAGCACGATCGCGTCGGCATTCGCCGACGTGAGCGCATCGTAGAGATCCCCCGGCCCGCCCGGTGCATCGCTCGGCCAGGCATCGGTGATCTCGAAGAACCCCGGCGTCACCCCTTCACCCGTCTCCGCGGAGCGGCGACGCCAATCCTCGCGGACCCCGGCCAGCACCTCCGGCACGCCGGCGATCAGCGTGCGCGACGGCTCGAGCCCGCGGGGGTCCAGTGACCGCAGCGCCCCCGTGATCACGCGGCGCTGGAGCACGAGCGCCCCCCACAGCGTCACCAGCACCACCGACAGCGCCGACGCGCGCGCGAAGAACGAGGCCGTCCAGATCTCCGTCCAGCGCGGCAGCGCCAGCCCCACGAGGAGCGCCGCCATGATGCGCCCACTGTGCTTCTCGCGCTCCGTGTAGCTGTACGATCGCGTCGCAACGAGGCAGAACACCATCGCGCTCAAGCGACGCGCGAGCGGCAGTGGCTCGCTCGGCAACAGGAATCGGAGGAAGTCGTAGCCGTCCGTCCCGAGCCACCCTCCCACCTGCGAGAGCGGGACCATCGCCAGCACGATGAACACCGCCGCGAGCGTCACCGCATCCGACGCCACGATCATCCCGCCGTACACCACCTCACGCCAGAACCGACGCCGCTGCAGGCGCACCGCACGCTGGCGGGCACCGAGTCTCGAGATATGGGCAGCCGGCTCGATGCTGACGGGAGTGATCATTACCGTGTAGTGTGACGAATTGTAGGTCACTGGCTATTTCCAGTCCAGTATTTACCTTCGGGCCCAGCGCCTCGTCCCTAGGCGATGAGGCCCTCCATAGCTTCGGCCGTCTCCCGTCGTTCCGACCTCCACCGCGACCGCGCCCCCACGTCCCATGGCTCCTGAGACGGGCAGCACGTCCACCTCCGCCGCACCAGAAGAGGTCGAGCGTCTCCGCACGATCCTCACCGCAGCCGTCTCGCGCAACGCGACGGACATCCACATCCGCGCCGGGGACGCCGCCTATATCCGCGCCGACGGGGAACTCGTCCCGCTCGACACCGGCATCCTGAACGCGAAGCAGACCTACGAGATGACGCGCCACATCCTGGCGACGTCTCCCAACACCCCTGACATCACGGCGATCCACGACCACTCCGGTCCCTGGTCGGCGCCGGGCATCGGCCGTTTCCGCCTGAGCCTCCTCAAGCAGCGCTCGAGCTTCATGATCGTGCTCCGCGTCATCCCCGACGTGCTGCCGACCTTCGAGTCGCTCAACCTGCCGGCGTCGCTCGCCTCCATCGCGCTCGCCGACTTCGGCATCATCCTCGTCGCCGGCGCGCAGGGCGGCGGTCGCACCAGCACCACCGCCGCCTTCGTCAATCACCTGAACACGCAGAGCCCGCGCCGTCGCCACATCGTCACGGTCGAGCGCGCGCTCCGCTTCCTGCACAAGAACCACGCCTGCGCCGTCACGCAGCGCGAGATCGGCATCGACACCGCCTCGTACGCCGTCGGCGTGCGCGCCGCCATGGAACAGGACGCCGACGTGGTCGTCATCGGGGATCTCGACGATCCCGAGCTGGTCGAACTCGCGATGCGCGCCGCCGAGCAGGGGCGCCTCGTGATCGGGCAGGTCCGCGCCACTGACGTCACCTCCGCGATCCGCAGCATCCTCGAGCGCTTCAGCCCGGACCGCCGCGACTCGGCCCGCCTCCAGCTCTCCGAGCTGCTCCGCGGCGTCATCGCCCAGCGCCTCCTCCCGCGCGCCGACAGCCGCGGGCGCATCGCCGTCGCCGAGCTCATGCTGATGACCCCGACGGTGAAGGACGTCCTCTCGGACCCCGGTCGCCTCGCCGAGTTGCGCAACGCCCTCTCGGAGGGCCGCGCGCAGTACGGGACGCAGACCTTCGACCAGCATCTCGCCGACCGCGTCATCGCCGGCCAGGTGTCGTTCGAGGTCGCGGTCTCGCTCGCGACCAACTCGCTCGACTTCGAGCTGCAGTTGCGCGGGTTGCGGCGCTAGCCGCTCAGTCCTTCCCCGCGATCCGCCCCAGCAGCCGCGCCCACCACGGGCGCGCGCCGCTCGCGGTCATCGGCGCGACCGGCAATGGTCCCTCGCCCGCGAGGATCCGCGCCGGATTCTCGACCAGCAGTCGCCGCACCTGTTGCTCCGCGCCGCGCTTCACCAGCAGCGCCGCCGCCCGCGCCGTCGCCGGCTCGCCGCGCGCATGGTAGTCGCTCGCGAGGTAGTCCACCCAGCCGAGCGAGAGCAGCACGTTCGCGACCGCGCGCGCGCGGTCGCCATGCTGCCCGAGGAGCGACCCCGCGTTCACCTGCAGGTGCGCCCCCGCGGCCCTGCATCGGGCGAGCACCGTCAACCGCGAATCGTGGTTCCGGTACCGCTCCGGGTGCGCGAGGATCGGCCGGTACCCGTGCCGGCGGATGTTGTGCAGCGCCCACTCCGCATTGGGCGGCAACTGCATCGCCGGGAATTCCACGAGCACGAACGGCCCGCCCGCGAGCCGCACGCGGTCGTCCCGCAGGTCGGGATCCGGGTCGTCGAGCATGAGTTCCACACCGCGCGCAAGCCGCGGCAACCCCGGAGTCGCCGCCCGCGCTTGCTCGAGCTGCGCCCACGCCCCGTCGAGCGCTGCCAGGCGGACATCGAGCATCGCCGGCATCTTGGTCAGCGATCCGTCGAAGTGCGGCGTGGTGAGGCAGGTCGCGGCGCCCTGTGCGGCGAAGTGCCGCAACGCGGTCAGCGACTGCGCGACATCGGCGGAGCCGTCGTCCACCGCCGGCATCAGGTGACTGTGGAAGTCGGTGAAGCCCTGCCACGGAGACGCGGCGGTCGTGCTCGCCTCGCTCATGCCCCGCCCTGCGCACGCCACCACGCGACGGTCGCCGCCAGCCCCTGCGCGAACTCGGTCCCCGCGCGGAACCCGAACCGCTCCGCCGCACGCGAGGTGTCGAGCCCGCGGCGCGGCTGCCCGTTCGGCTTCGTCGCATCCCACACGATGCGCCCGGTGAAGCCGGTCGCCTGCGCCACCGCCACGGCGAGGTCGCGGATCGGCATCTCGCCCCCGCTCCCGAGATTCACCGGGTCGGCGTCATCATAGCGCTCCGCCGCGAGCACCACGCCCTCCGCCGCATCATCCACGTAGAGGAACTCGCGCGTCGGCGAGCCGTCGCCCCACAGCACGACCTCGTCGCGCCCCGCGCGGCGCGCGTCCTCCATCTTGCGGATCATCGCCGGGATCACGTGCGACGTCTCGGGATCGAAGTTGTCCCCGGGCCCGTAGAGGTTCACGGGCAGCAAGTGGATGGCCGGCATCCCGTACTCCTGCCGGTACGCCTGCGATTGCACGAGGAGCATCTTCTTCGCGAGTCCGTACGGGGCGTTCGTCTCCTCGGGATAGCCGCTCCAGAGATCGTCCTCGCGGAACGGCACCGGCGTGAACTTGGGATAACTGCAGATCGTCCCGATCCCGACGAACTTGCGCACGCCGAACACGCGCGCCTGCTCGAGCGTCTCGACCCCCATCACGAGGTTCTCGTAGAAGAACCGCCCCGGATGCGCGCGGTTGGCGCCGATCCCGCCCACCACCGCGGCGAGATGGATCACGACGTCGGGGCGCGTGTCCTCGAAGAGCTTGATGACCTGCGACTTCTCGCGCAGGTCGTACTGCGCCGAGCGGGGCGAGTGGATCGCCGCACACCCGCGCCGCTCGAGCGCCGCCACCACGCGGCGCCCGAGGAACCCCGAGCCGCCCGTCACCACCACGACCGCGCCGTTGAGCTCCATGCCCGTGAATCTAGGGATGCGGTCGGCACGCGACCACCGCGCGACGCCCTACAGGAGCCCCAGCTCGAACCGCAGCGCGGAGGACAGCGACGGATGGAGGAACCGGAATCCGGTCCCCTCGAGCACGGTGGGACGCACCCGCTGGCTCGCCAGGATCGTCCCGTCCGCCATCGCGCCGAAGAGCGCCCGGAGCGCGAACGCCGGCACCGCCGCGAGCGTCGGCCGGTGCAGGAGCCGTCCGAGCGTCTCGGTGAACGTCGCATTGGTCACCGGCTCCGGCGCGACCACGTTCATCGGCCCCGCCACGCCCGGCGTCTGCAGCGCGTGATGCACCGCCCCCACGTAGTCCTCGCGCGAGACCCAGCTCATCCATTGCCGCCCGCTGCCGAGCCGTCCGCCCGCGCCGAGGCGGAAGGGCGTCAGCATCTTCGCGAGGGCACCGCCGGACGGGTTGAGCACGATTCCCGTGCGCGCGAGCACCACGCGGATCCCGGCGTCGCGCGCCGGCGCGGTCGCTGCCTCCCACGCCTCGCCCACCTCCGCGAGGAAGTCGGCGCCATGCGACGAGGTCTCGTCGAGCCACTCATCTCCCCGGCTTCCATAGATGCCGATCCCGGAAGCGCAGACGAGCACCTCCGGCTTCACCGCCATCCGCGCCAGCGTCTCGGAGATCAGCCTCGTCCCCTGCACGCGACTCGAGAGGATCTCCGCCTTCGTGGCGGCGGTCCACCGCTCGGCGACCGAACTCCCGGCGAGGTGGATCACGGCGTCGACCCCGTCGAGGCCCGCGGCCGCGATCTGGCCGCGCGACGGATCCCACCGCACGTCGCTCCCCGCACCGCGCCCCACGGTGCGCACGGTGTGGCCGCCCGTCGTGAGGAACGGCACCAGCGCGGCGCCGAGGAAGCCGCTCGCCCCCGTGATCGCGATGCGGCGCGCCCCGCGCGACGAGAACGCCGCATGCCGCTCGAGGTCCGCGCGCGTGAGCGCATGGCGCCACCGCAGCAGCCCCTCGAGCTTGCCGCGCGTGAACGCGTCGGCGACGAGCGCCCCGAACGGCGGCAGCGGCAACCCGTAGCGGATCGTGTCATCGAGTACGCTCGTCCCATCGGCCTGCGGCTCCATCAGGTGCCGATGCTCCCAGCGCGCGAACGGACCCGCTCGCTGCACGTCGCGGAACTCGCGGCCCGCGACGTAGCCCACGTGCTCCATCTCCCAGGTCGTGCTCGCCGGCCCGACCGGCACCCGCAGCGTCACGCGCGACCCGTCACGGATGCCGCCGCTCCGCGCGACGACCGTCGCCGGCTGGAAGCCCGGCGTCAGGCGCTCGAACGCGCCGGGGCGCTCATGCCACGCGAAGAGCGCCTCGGCGCTCACCGGCATCGGACTGCGCAGCGCGACGACCGTCTCGTCCGCCGACACCGCTACTGCGGGGGATTGTCCACCCGTCTCCAGAGATACCACGAGGCCACCGTCCGATAGGGCGCCCAGCGCGCGCCGACCTTGGCGACGCGTTCGGGCGTAGGGTGCGTCCGCAGGCCATACAGCAGCTTGATGGCCTTCTGGATGCCGAGGTCGAGCACCGGCAGCACGTCGGGACGGCCGAGGCGGAACATCAGGACCATCTGCGCCGTCCACTCGCCGATGCCGCGGACCTGCGTGAGCGTCGCGATCACCTCGGCGTCCTCCATCTCGTGGATGGCATTCACCGGGATGGTCCCCGCATGCGTGTGGCGCGCGAGGTCCTTGATGTATTCCACCTTCCGCGTCGAGAGTCCCACGGCCCGGAGCTTCGCGTCCGGGGTCCGTGCTACCTGCGCCGGCGTCGGCGTCGCCCCACCGTAGAGCGCGAGCACGCGCCCGTAGATGGTCGAAGCCGCCGCTCCCGACAACTGCTGGTACACGATGGAACGCGAGATGTGGTCGAAATGTGTCCCGGCATTCTCGCGCGACCACCCGCAGGGGCCGGCCTCGGCGATCCAGCGGCCCAGGACCGGGTCCGCTTCGGTCAGGTGGGCGATCGCCCGCGCATGCTTCACCGCCATCAGCGCGCCCCTCGCTCGGTGATCGCCGTCGCATCCGGTCCGGCGACGAAGATGTACTCGGTGTTCCGCACATGACTCACCGTTCCCACGCGTTCGCCCCGCGGATTGTGGATCCCGATCCGCGCCCCCACGTAGCGCGGCGAGTCCACCGGCACCATCGCCACTGCGTCGAACCGCTCGGCGAGCAAGGCGCGGATCGCCTGCGCGGTGAAGAACCCCTCGTCGGAGAACGAGAGCAACACGTGTCGCGCCCGCACCCCCATCACCACCTCGCGCAGCGCGTTCCAGGCCTCGGCGCGCTGGTTGAACGCGCTCTTGGTCGTCCGGCAGTCCTCGCGCTTCCGCGCGATGCCGTACGCGGGTGGCGCATCGCCCCGCACGAGCGTCTCCCAGACGTGGTAGTTCGAGTAGTACGAGTGCTGGTTGTAGGGCGGGTCGAGGTAGGCCACGTCGAATGCGTCCGGCCGCACCACGCAGGCGCGCGCATCCTCGCCGAGCGCGCGCCCCGGGCCGTCCAGCAACGGCGGGAGCTTGAGCACCAACGGCTTCGCGCTCCGCGGCGACCACTGCTTGAGGTACGCCATCTGCACCCCGGTCGTCGAGTCGACCTTGTCGGCCGCGAGCAGCAGCGCGGCGAGCAGGATCGCCCGCTCGCTACGCGTGACGTCGAGCGTGTCGATCGCTGCGCGGATGGCGTCGATCCGCATCCCGTTCATGGGTTGGAAGTAGCGCGCCGTCTCACAGAACGTGGCGGTGACATAGCCGTGCGTCCCCGGGAGCGCGTCGAGTTCGGCCAGCAGCCGCACGAGCCTCGGCTGGTCGACCGCGCGCGCATCGGTCGCGATGAACGCCTCGGCGAGCACCGTGCTGTAGCTCGCGAGGTCGTTCGCCGTGACCGTGAGGCCCGCCGCCTTGAGACCCTGCGCCACGCGCGTCGAACCGGTGAAGAGGTCGAGCACGGTCCGCGCGCCCGGGATCGCCGTCACGAGCGCGACGATCTGCGGCACCAAACGACGCTTGGACCCGATGTACTTGATCACGCTGCCAAGGTAGCCCACCACGCCGGGACCGGACCAGTCGCGGCGGTACGCGCCGGCGCTACCTTCCATGGCAGGCCCGAGCCCTGCGAAGGCCGCCGCGGCCCAGAGCCGCTCCCCCCGCATCACCACCACCTCGGAGCACGCATGCGGATCACCAAGGTCGGAGTCATCGGCGCGGGCGCCATGGGGGCCGGCATCGCCGCCCTCGCCGCCAGTGCCGGACTCCCCGTCGTCCTGCTCGACATCCCCGGCAGCGACGATCCGAAGTCCCCCGACCGCTCGAAGCCCGCCCGCGATGGGCTCGACCGCGTCCGGAAGTCCAAGCCCGCCGCCTTCATGGACCCGGCGGCCCCCGCGCGGATCACCACCGGCAACACCGCCGATCACCTCGAGCTCCTCGCCGACTGCTCCTGGATCTGCGAGGCGATCATCGAGAAGCCCGAGCCCAAGCAGGCGCTCTTCGCCCGGCTCGAGACCATCGCCCCCGACGCCATCGTGACCTCGAACACCTCGGGGATCCCGATGGCGATCCTGTTGCAGGGGCGCTCCGCGCGCTTCCGGCAGCAGTTCCTCGGCACGCACTACTTCAATCCGCCGCGCTACATGCACCTGCTCGAGCTCATCCCCACGCCCGAGACGGCGGACGAGGTGATGGGCGCGATGCGGCATTTCCAGGAGCGCATCCTCGGCAAGGGCATCGTCGTCGCCAAGGACGTGCCCGGCTTCGTCGCCAACCGCCTCGGCGTGCATGGCATGGTCGTCGCCGGCCGCCTCATGGTGAAGCACGACCTCACCATCCCCGAGGTCGACACGCTCACCGGCGCGCTCCTCGCGCGCGCCAAGACCGCCACCTTCCGCACCGGCGACCTCTCCGGCCTGGATGTGCTCGTGCACGTCACCGCCGGCCTCTCGCAGACGACCGGCGAGGACCTCGCGCTCGAGCCCTTCATCCACGAACTCGTCAAGTCCGGCCGCCTCGGCGACAAGAGCAAGGCCGGCTTCTACAAGAAGGACGGCAAGGAGATCCTCGCGCTCGACTGGAAGACGCTCGAGTATCGCGACATGGGTCGCTTCACCACGCCCGAGATCGACAGGATCACCAAGGCCCCGCCCGCCGCGCGCGTCGCGAAGGCGAAGGACATCGGCGACAAGCACGGCGAGTTCCTGCGCGACCTCATCGTCGAGCAGTGCCACTACGCCTGCACGCTCGCGCCGCAGCTCGCCTACGATCTCGCCGCGGTCGACCGCGCGCTCGAGTGGGGCTACGGCTGGGAGATGGGTCCCTTCCGCACGATGGACGCGATGGGCCTCGACTGGCTCCGCGCCGAGATGGCCAAGCGCGGCAAGAGCATCCCGCCGCTCCTCGCGAACGCCGGTGCCGCGTTCTACACGGTCGGGTCGTCCGGCGAGATGATCCCGGCGCTCGACTCCGCCGAGCGCGTCGCGGTCCCCGCCATCCCGGGGCAGCTCTCGCTCGCGCTGCTGCGTGCGCAGGGCCGCGTCCTCAAGGAGAACCCGGAGGCGCGGCTCGTCGATCTCGGCGACGGCGTCCTCTGCCTCGAGTTCTGCGGCAAGATGAACACCCTGGGCGACGGCGTCATGACCATGGCCGCGACGGCGCTCGACATCGTCGGCAAGGGGACCTATCACGGCCTCGTCATCGGCAACGACGATGCGCGCACCTTCACCGCCGGGGCCAATCTCGCCGGCGTCGGACAGGTCGTGCAGGCCGGGGACTGGAAGACCGTCGAGGCGATGGTGAAGCGCTTCCAGGACACGGTGATGTCGTTCCGCTTCGCGCCGTTCCCCGTGGTCGCGGCGCCATTCGGCCTCACGCTCGGCGGCGGCACCGAGGTCTCGCTCCACTGCGACCGCATCCAGGCGCATGCCGAGCTCTACATGGGCCTCGTCGAGGTCGGGGTGGGGCTGATCCCCGGCGGATGCGGCACCAAGGAGCTCGCCTTCCGCTTCACCAAGGCGCTCGAGGCGTACGCCGAAGCCGATCCCTTCGAGGGGATCAAGCGCGCCTTCCAGATGATCGCCCTCGCGCAGACCAGCACCTCGGCGCACGAAGCGCGCGCCATGGGCTTCCTGCGCCCGCATGCGGACCGCATCTCGATGAACCGCGACACGCTCCTCGCCGACGCGAAGGCGCGGGTGCTCGACCTGGCCCCCGACTACGTCGCGCCACTGCCGAAGCGCATGATGGCCCCCGGCAAGGCCGGGGTCGCCAACCTCGACTATGCGCTCTGGTCCTTCAAGGAAGCGGGCCAGGCCTCCGACCACGACGTCCGGATCGGCCACGAGATCGCGGTCGTCCTCTGCGGCGGTGATGGCCCCGCGCGCGAGGTGACCGAGCAGGACCTGATCGATCTCGAGCGCGACGCGTTCGTGCGGCTCCTCGGCACCAAGGAGACGCAGGCCCGCATCGCGCACATGCTGACCACCGGCAAGCCGCTGAGGAACTGACCATGAGCAAGGAAGTCGTGATCGTCAGTGCCGCGCGCAGTGCCGTGGCACGCGGCAAGAAGGATGGCGGACTCGCGTCGGTGCACCCGATCGACCTCTCCGCGACCGTGATGAAGGCCGTCGTCGAGCGCGCGCGGTTCGACGCCGCGCGGATCGACGACGTGATCTGGGGATGCGCCATGCCCGAATCGGGACAGGGGCTCAACGTCGCGCGCATGGCCTCGCTGCGCGCCGGCTTCCCCGTCGATGTCTCGGCGATGACCGTCAACCGCTTCTGCTCGAGCGGCCTGCAGACCATCGCGCTCGGCGCCCAGGCCATCCTGAGCGGGATGAACGACGTCATCCTCGCCGGCGGGATGGAGATGATGTCGGCCGTCCCGATGTCCGGGTATCACACGCGACTGCACCCCGAGATGACGGAGGCGAGCATCGGCATGGGCTTCACCGCCGAGCGCGTCGCGAAGCGCTGGGGGATCACGCGACAGATGCAGGACGAGTTCGCGCTCGGCTCGCAGCAGAAGGCGGCCGCCGCACAGGCGGCGGGGAAGTTCACCGCCGAGATCGTCCCCATCGAGGTGGAGCGCGTGAAGTACGTCGGGGCGACGAAGCATCGCGAGACCACGACGTTCGCGACCGACGAGATGGTGCGCGCGGGCACGACCCTCGAGGGACTCGCCAAGCTGCCCCCGGCGTTCAAGCCTGGTGGCACCGTGACGGCCGGCAACGCGTCACCGCTCAGTGACGGAGCGGCCGCCGTGCTCATGATGTCGCGCGCCACGGCCGATGCGCTCGGGCTCGCACCACTCGCCCGGTTCGTGACGTTCGCGACCGCCGGCGTCGATCCCGACGTGATGGGCATCGGTCCGGTGAAGGCCGTGCCGAAGGCGCTCGCGAAGGCAGGCGTCTCGCTCGCCGACGTGAAGATGATCGAGTTGAACGAGGCCTTCGCCGCGCAGGGCCTCGCCGTGATGAAGGACCTCGGCATGGACCCGGCGCGCACCAACGTGAACGGCGGCGCGATCGCGCTGGGGCACCCGCTTGGCGCGAGCGGCGCCAAGCTCACGGTGCAACTCTTGCATGAGTTGGGACGGAGCGGGGGCGGCTTGGGAATGGTCACGATGTGCATCGGCGGCGGGATGGGAGCGGCCGGGCTCTTCGAGGTCTATCCGCAGTAGCCACAGACACTTGGCCCACCCTACCCGTTCGGGTGGGGTGGCCTACCCGCAGGGGATTAATCACTTGCACCTTTTGGTGCAAGCGACGACCTTCCTCGTGTACTCCTCACCGGAGATGTCCCGTGGCCACTGTTGCCCAGCCGTACACGACCGCCGAACGCGCGACCGCGATGTCCCGCGCCGAACGCCTCGATGCCATCGAGACGGAGATCCGTGCCCGCACGCCCCGCGCCTCGGCGCGCCTGCACATCTCGCTCTCCAACCCGCCCATCCGCACCGTCTACCAGACGCAGATGCGCATCGTCGGCAATCGCGATGACGTCCTCGACTTCACCGCCGCGCTCTACGACGAGGTGAAGGGCATGGTCCGTCCGGACGGCACGCTCCCGCTCGCGGTGCAGGCGATCGAGAGCGAGAGTTCCGAACACATCCAGCTGTTGCTGACGCGGGATCTGTACGAGGGCTAGAAGGCGGAAGGCAGAGTGGAGAAGGACGACGCGGGGGTGAGCCATGGCTCACCCCCGCGTTCCCGTTCCCGGAGGAGGATGGCGGCGCTCCGCGCGATCGGCGGCTATGTTCACGGCGCCCTCATCCCTTCCCCATGCGCCGACTGCTCCTCTCCACGCTCTGCTGTCTCGCCGCCGCGCTCCCCCTCCGCGCCCAGTCCCACCTCGAGGCGCGCAACCGCTGGGCGCGACTCTGCGAGATCCGGCGCGAGAAGTTCGACCGCATCCTCCCCGAGGCGATGCGCGAGAACGGCATCGACATGTGGATCGTCGCGATGCGCGAGGGGCATCACGACCCGTTGTGGGAGCTGCTGGGTCGCGGCTACGTGGGCACCACCGGCTACTTCATCTTCACCGACCGCGGCGGGGACCGCATCGAGCGCATCGCGGTCGACGTGACCGACCATCACCGCGAGGCCTGCGGTGCGTTCGATCCCGAGCCGGAACGGTTCGACCTCGCCACGTTCGTGCGCGAACGGGACCCGCGCCGCATCGGCCTCAATCTCTCCACCGAGATGGGAATGGCCGACGGACTCTCCCACACCCTGCACACGCAGATCGTCGCCGCGCTCGGTCCCGCGCTCGCGGGACGCCTCGTCTCGGCCGAGAAGCTCGTCTCCGACTTCAGCTCGCGCCGCGTCGCGAGCGAGCTCGTCGCGTTCGGCGACGCGACCGAGATCGGTCGGCAGATCGCGGAGCGGGCGCTCAGCAACGAGGTGATCACGCCGGGCGTCACCACCCTCGCCGACGTCGCCTGGTGGATCGAGGAGCAACAGCTCGTGCGGGGACTCGGCTCATCGTTCGAGGTACCGAGCATCTACGTCACCGGCCCCAACGGGATCGAAGCGACCTCGAGCGACCGCATCATCCAGCGCGGCGACATCATCATGATCGACTTCGGGGTCGGCTACCTGAACATGTGGACCGACCAGAAGCGCATCGCCTACGTGCTCAAGCCGGGCGAGGTCGCGCTCCCCGCGAGCTATCAGCGCGCGTTCGACCAGGCCGTGCGCGTGCGCGAGGTGATCCGCCGGACCGCAAGGGCGGGCAAGACCGCGCAGGCGATGATGGACGAGGTGAACGCGGCGATCGTCGCGGCCGGCTTCTCCGCGATGCGGGGCTTCAACCAGGTGCGCGCCGACGCGTCCACCGAGTTCATCATCGGCTGCCACTCGGTGGGCGACTGGGGCCACGGCATCGGGCCGTCGATGGCGTTCTTCAACCCGGGGCGGCTCCGGTTCGAGATCCGCCCCTCGAACCTCTTCTCGATCGAGCTCTTCGCCTACACGCCCATCCCCGAGTGGGGTGGGAAGAAGCTGCGGATCCCGCTCGAGGACGATGCGGTGGTGACGGCACGCGGGGTGGAGTGGCTCTCACCGATCAATCATCGGATCCAGCTCATCCGATAGCCCGCTGCTCCGCGATCCCGATGAGGTTCCGCTCGGGATCGCGGCAGAAGCACATCCAGATCTCGTGCGTCGCCGTCTTCCCCACGAGATGCGGCTCGTCGTCGAACGGCACGCCGCGCGCGCGCAGCTCGGCGTACGCCCGCGCGCAGTCGGGCACGTCGAAGTAGAGGATGGAGTTCCGGTGGTCGAACTCCGGCGCGCTCGGCGGCGACAGCATCAGCCGCACGCCGCCCGCGTCGAAGAAGGCGAGCCCATGCATCTCGAACTGGAGCGGCAACCCGAGCCCGTCCCGGTAGAACGGCACCGCCGTCGCGACGTCATGCTGCACCAGCGCGACCTGCTGCAGCTTCCCCAACCGGATCCCGTCCATCGGCGCCTCCGTTGATCGGGCCGCCGCGGCGCGCCGGGCGTCGCGGGGTCTTGCCCGTTAGTTAGCAATGCTAAATATTATCGGGCATGCCGAGAGGACGCGCAAGGCCCGCCGCGAGGAGCGCCCCGTCGGCGGCGCGCACGACGGCGGCGATGCATCCCGCCGCCGAACCCCTCCACCGCGGCGCATTGCATCTGCTCCGGGGCCTCCGCCGCGCGGACGACGCCAGCGGGCTCTCCCCCGCACGGCTCTCGGCGCTCTCGGTGCTCGTCTTCGGCGGACCGACCACCCTCGGCGCGCTCGCTGCCGCCGAGGGCGTCAGCGCCCCCACCATGTCGCGACTCGTCACCGGGCTCGAGCGCGACCGATGGATCCGGCGGCGCCCCGATCCCGCCGACGCGCGGGCAACGCGCCTCGAGGCGAGTGCCGCGGCGCAGCGACTGTTGCTCGCGGGGCGCGCGCGCCGACTCGCCGCGCTCTCGGCCGCGCTCGACGCCGTCTCCTCCGCCGACCGCGCGGCGCTCGAGCGCGCGGTCCCGGCGCTCGAACGACTCGTGCATCGTCTCACGACGAGCGCCGGGACCGCGTCGCCGCGGACCGCACGACGCCGCCGACGCTTCGACTAGCCTGCGGCGACCGTCACACCCATCTCGGCCAGCAACCGCACCGCGTCGCCCAGGCGCGCGAACCGGTCGTCCGTCGTGAGCCCCTTCCGGTACCGCGCGAAGATCTGCTGCGCGATCACCGCCACCTTGAAGAGCCCGAACGCGTGGTACCACGACGCGGGGCGCATCGACCGCCCCGACCGCTCGAGATAGCGCGCCCACAGCTCCGCGCGGGTGAAGTTCCCCGGCAGCGCCGTCACGCCGAGCCCAAGGGTCTTGAACGCGGGATCGTCCCCTGCCTCCACCCAGTAGGCGAGGGACGTCCCCACGTCGAGCAGCGGGTCACCGAGCGCCGCCATCTCCCAGTCGAGCACCGCGACGATCCGCTCCGGCTGCGTGGCATCGAGCACGAGGTTGTCGTACTTGTAGTCGTTGTGCACCAAGCAGGCGCCCGATTCGCTCGGCTGCCGCTCGGCGAGCCAGGCCCCGAGCTGCGTCATCGCCGGCACATCGTCGGTGCGCGACCGTTCCCACCGCTCCGTCCATCCCTCCACCTGTCGCTGCACGTACCCCATCGGCCGTCCGAGGCCGCCGATCACCGGATCGCTCGGCGTGGCCCCGTGGATCGCGACGAGCGTCTCCACGAAGCGCTCCGAGAGCGCCCGGAACCTCTCCGGCGTGAACACCGAGGGGGCCGTCGTCCCGCGAAGGATCAAGCCCTTCACACGCTCCATGACGTAGAACGGCACCCCGATGACGCTCGCATCCTCGCACGTCGCGAACGCCCGCGGCGCGGGAACCCCGCGGAGCTCCAGCACGGACAGGATGCGTGCCTCGCGCGGCATGTCGTGCGCCTTCCCCGAGGAGACCCCGCGCGGCGGACGCCGCAGCACCGCCTCGCCATGCGTGCAGCCGAGCAGGTAGGTCAGGTTGGAGAATCCTCCCGGGAACTGCGACACCTCGTTCACGCGCCCCAGCTGCGGGAGCTCGGCGGCGAGCCAGACGTTCAGGGCGTCCAGCGGGAGTTCCTCGCCGTCGCGCACGGGTCTCGTCTCACGCATCGGTCAGCGTCGCTCACGGGTGGAGTTGAGCGTGAATGATGGCCGTGGCTCCCGGCCTCTGCCAGTCGCAGGGCGACGGGGACCTACTGCCGACCTACCTCCTTCGGGCGATGTCGCCCGGGCACGCGCCGGGACTACCGTGAGAGCGTGATGCGGATGTCCCGCGCACTCGGCCAACACGGAGGCCCCATGCAAGTCCCCAAGCTCGTCGTTCCGGTCCCGCCCGAGACCGCGACCACGCCCGTCCTGCAGCCGTCGATCGACGATCATCCCGTCGCCGACGAGCCGGTGACCCCGACCGACCCGAAGTTGTCGAACTCGATCTTCGGCGATCGGAAGCCGACGAAGTCGTGACCTGAATCGTCGCGCGGCCACGCGCGGCCCCCGGAGGCTCCATGCGTCCCAGCAGGATCGCAGGACTCATCTTCGTCATCGCCGGCGTCGCGACGCTCCTCCTCGGTGGTTCGTTCCCGGGCACCCGAGAGGCGCTGCGCATCGGCGACCTGCGTGTCACCACCGAGGTACGGCGCCCCATCAGCCCTTGGATCGCGACCGTCGCCATCCTCGTCGGCACGGTGCTCCTCGTCACCGGGGCGGGAGACCGCTCGGCCAAGACCCGGTGGTGAGCGTCATGCCGAGCGCGCCTGATCGTCGGCCGCGCCGCCTCCGAGCGGTCCCTCGCGCGGTGCTCGTGCTCGCCGCGATCGCCGCGGTCGGCGTCCCCGCCGGGATGCACGCGCAGTCTCGCGAACTCGGACCTCGGGCAGCGCGCGACGGCGTGTCCCGCGCGATCGCACCGCGTGCGCCCGGCCTCCGACCCGATGCCGCGAAGCGGCACGTGGCCACGCCGATCGATGCGGCGATGCTCGTGATCGGGGGCACCACGTTGCTCATCGGACTCTCGCGCGAAGGCGACGCAAGGCGGATCCTCTCGCTCTCCGGCGCCGTCGTCGGCGTCGTGGGGCTCGTCAACTACCTGCGCTGAATCGACAGCGGCGCCACGGCGCCCGCTGACGCTATCCGCGCCGACGGGGGCCGCGCGGCATCCCAGCGGCCTCGAGGATCCGCCGCGCGACCGCCGACTTGTGCACCTCGTCAGGTCCGTCGTAGATCCGCGCGCCGCGCTCGTGACGGAACCAGTACGCCAACGGCGTGTCGTCGGTCATCCCGAGCGCCCCATGCACCTGGATCGCGCGGTCGAGCACGCGCTGCAGCACGCCGGCCACATGGAACTTGATGAGCGAGATGCCGTCCCGCGCCGCGTGCGCCCCCTCCCGCTCGATCCGGTGCGCCACATCGAGGACCAGCAACCGCGCCGCGTCCATCTCCGCGCGGCACTCGGCGATCCAGTGCTGCACGACCTGCTGCTTGCCGAGCGGCTCGCCGGGCGACAGCTCGCGCGTCGCGGCCCGTTGCACCATCATCCGGAACGCGCGCTCCGAGATCCCGAGCCAACGCATGCAGTGATGGATGCGCCCGGGCCCCAGGCGCTCCTGCGCGAGTGCGAACCCCTGCCCCTCCGCGCCGATCCGGTGCGAGACCGGCACGCGCACGTCGACGAATCGTAGTTCGGCGTGACTCGCGTAGTCGCTCCCGCCCTCGCCCATCACCGGGATGTTGCGCACGAACTCCAATCCCGGCGCGTCCATCGGCACGATGATCTGGCTCGCGCGCTCGTGGGCGGGCGCGTCGGGCGCGGTCACGGCCATCACGATCGTGAATGCGGCGCCATCCGCCGACGACGTGAACCACTTGTGCCCGGAGATCACGTAGGACTCGCCGTCCCGCACGGCGGTCGTCCCCAAGTGGACCGGATTGGAGCCGGCGAACTCCGGCTCGGTCATCGCGAAGCAGCTCCGGATCTCGCCGCGCGCCAGTGGTGCGAGCCACCGCGCCTGCTGCTCGTCCGTGCCGTGCGCGAGCAGGAGCTCCTCGTTCCCGATGTCTGGGGCGTTGCAGCCGAACAGATAGTGTCCGATCGGGCTCTCGCCGAGCACCGCACTCACCTCGCCGAACGCCGGCAGCGGCAGCCCGAGCCCGCCGAAGGCGGGCGGGAGGTGGGGAGCCCAGAGTCCACGCCGCTTCACCTCCTCGCGAAGCGCGCCGAGCTCCGGGAGCAGCTCGGCGAAGGGGCGCGAGAGGAACGCGCGCTCCATCGGGTGCGCGTGCGTCTCGAGGAACGAGCGGATCTCCGCCAGCGGGAGTGCGGTCATGTGGTCACCTCGGTGCGGGTCGCGCGGACTCAGCCGTCGCCCGTGCGGTCCTTCTTGGTCGCCCCGCGCGCCGATGCCTCGAGCGCGCCCCACTGCGCGGGCGTGAGCTGCGACATCCATGAGAACTGGCCGCCACCCTTGAGCTTCTCGCCACCGTCGATCGTGATGCAGTCGCCGTTGATGTAGAGCGAGAGATCCGACATCAGGAAGGCCGCGAGGTCCGCCAGCTCGACCAGCTCGCCGGGCCGCCGCATCGGGATCCGGTCGATCGCCGCGTCGAGCATGCCGGGATCGGGGAGCAGGCGGTCCCACGCACCCTTCGTGGGGAAGGGCCCTGGCGCGATCGCGTTGCAGGTGATCCCCCGCGGCCCCCACTCCACCGCGAGCGAGCGCGTCATGGCGAGCACGCCGGCCTTCGCCGCCGCCGACGGCACGACATACGCCGACCCGCCCTCGGCGTAGGTCGTCACGATCGAGAGGACCCGTCCCGGCCGCGAGGTCGCGAGCCAGCGCTTGCCGAGCGCGAGCGTGCAGTAGAACGACCCGTGGAGCACGATGCCGAGGACCGAGTCCACGGCGCGATGCGAGAGCCGCTCCGTGGGCGACGCGATGTTGCCCGCCGCGTTGTTGACGAGCCCGTCCACGCCACCGAAGTGGTCCCACGCCGCGGCGACCATCGCATCCACCGCATCCGGGTCGCGCACATCGCAGGCGAGGGGCAGCACGGTGCCGCCGTGCGCGGCCATCATCTCGTCGGCCGCGGCGCGCAGCACCGCCTCGCGCCGCGACGCGATCACGATCCGCGCCCCGAGCTGAAGGAACCGCTCCCCCATCGCGCGACCGAGCCCGGTCCCGCCGCCGGTGATGAGGATGACGCGATCCTTGAGGAGATCCGCGGAGAAGCTCAAAGCAGACCTGCGATCACGCGCACGCGCATCGGAAGCACCGGGTGGGAGGCCCCGGCAAGGATACGTCGGGAAGGCGCGCGAGGGAACCGAGCAGCCAGCGCCCTCACCCCCGCATCGCGCTTCCCGACTCCGCGATACCGGCGGCTCCTATGCCGCCACCGGCGCCACCGCCACCGCCTCGGCCTCGATATGCAGCTTCACCTCGTCGGAGACCATCACGCCGCCGAACTCGAGCGCCATGTTCCAGACCAGCCCGAACTGCTCGCGCGACAGCTTCCCGTTCGCGACGATCGACGTGCGCTGGTTGCCCCAGGGATCCTTCACTTCCTGCGACATCTCGCCCTTCAGCGTCACCGACTTGGTCACGCCGCGGATCGTCAGGTCGCCGACGATCGTGAGGTCGTCGCGCGTGCCGGTGATCCGCGTCGACACGAAGGTCAGCGTCGGGTGGTTCGCCACGTCGAAGAAGTCCGGCGACTTCAGGTGCCCGTCGCGCTGCTCGTTGTTGGTCGTGATGCTCGTCGCGTCGATCTCCATCTGGATCCGCGTCGGGACGCCCGCCGCGTCCGTCTCGCCGGTGCCGTTGAAGACGTTGAAGGCGCCGCGCACGGTGGAGATCGCCATGTGCTTGACCGAGAAGTCGACGTTCGCGTGGGTGGTATCGATGTTCCACTTCATGGGAGAGACCCTCTGGAGGTTGGGTACTGGCGCGCCCTGGACTGGGCGCATGGGTGAGTGAACGAGACGTTCCTAACGGCGTCTAAGAATCTCAAGATTCTGACTTAGACTAGTTTATATCTTACAACTGAGATATTAAGCGAAGAGAAAGGGGCCGTCAAGCCCCCTTCAGCGTGCAGGATGCCGACCCGTCAGCCCGGGAGCGACAGCGCCGCAGCCTCCTGGCCGAGCACGCGGAGGAGGTCGGTGATCGCGCGCTGGTCCGCGAGCCCCAGCCCCGCCATCGCGCGCCGGATCACCTCCGCGTGCGCCGGGAAGACCTCCGTCATCAGGGCCCGCCCCTGCGCCGTGAGCGCCGCATACCGCGCCCGCCGATCCGATGCGCAGAGTCGCCGCTCGACCAGGCCCTTCTTCTCGAGTCGGTCGATGAGGAAGGTGGTCCCACCGCTGGAGATGAGCGTTCGGCGCTGCACGTCGCCGAGGAGCAACGGGCCCTTGTGATGGAGCGCCTCCAGCACCCCGAACTCCGCGGGCGTCAGTCCATGGCGCTCGATGTCGGCACGGGCGTGCGCCTCGATCGCCGCATTCGCGCGCGCAAGCACCACCCAGAGCTTCAGCGCGGTCGCGGTCGGCACGTCCTGTGGCGGTGCGGCGGGCGCGTCCGGTCCCGTGAGGAGGTGCGCGGGTGCCTGAAAGTCGGTTTCCGTTGTCATCTCAGTACTAAAATATACCCCCTTCCGAGTCGCGTCCAGCCTCACCGTGCATCGCGGTAGCTTCGGCCTCGAGCCCCCGCAACAGGTCAACCAGATGCCTCGCGGTCGTCCGGGGGTTCATGATCGTCACGCGCAGCACACGCCGCCCACCGAGCGTCGTCGCGGTGATCCACCCGCGGCCTGATCGGTTGTACCGCTCGCGGAGCTCGCCGTTGAACGCGTCATCCGCCCGATACCGGAAGCAGAGGATGTTCGCCTCGGGGACGTGCAGCGGCTCGAACCGCTCGTGGGCCTCGATCAGGCCGTGCAGAGTGGTCGTGAGGTCGCAGAGGTGGTCGTAGAGCATCCCGATGCCGTCAGCACCGAACCGCTGGAGCGTCGCCCACACCTTCAGCGCATCAGCCCGTCGCGAGCACTGGAAGCTGAGCGGACCAAGGTCGGCCCCGACCGCGTCGGTGCGCTCATGGAACAGGTACGGCGCCTGCTGCGTGTACGCCCGGGCGAGGTCGCGCGCATCACGCAGGAGCACCGTGCCCGCGGCGAGCGGGAGGAGCATCATCTTGTGGGGGTCCCAAGCCAGACTGCGCGCCCGCGCGATCCCGCGAACGCGATGCCGGTGGCGCGCCGAGAGCAGGGCGGACGCGCCGTGCGCGCCATCGACGTGCAGCCACGCCGCGGACGACTCACACACGTCGGCGATCCGCTCGAGATCGTCGAACGCCCCCGTCGCGGTGCAACCGGCCGTGGCCACGACGGCGAGCACGGGACGACCCGCGGCGCGAAGCTCGCCGAGCATGCGCCCGAGCGCGTCGGGGTCCATGCGATGGTCGCGCGACGCGACCGACACGCAGTTGGACGCGCCGATCCCGAGCACGCCGGCCGCACGCGAGACGGCGTAGTGCGTGTGCTCGCCATGCACGAGCACGGGCGGCGTGCCGACGAGCCCGGTGCTCCAGGCCTCCGGTTGGTAGGCCGCGCGGGCCGCGAGCAGCGCGGTGAGCGTCGCCTCGGTGCCGCCGGAGGTGAGCGTCCCGCCCGAGCCGGCGCCGAAGCCGGCGAGCTCGCTCATCCACGCGATCACCCGTCGCTCCACCGGCGTCGTCGCGGGTGACATCTCGCGCACGGCGTGCGAGTTGTTCACCGCCGAGATCACGACATCGCTCCAGACGGCGACCGCGAGCGGCGCCGAGACCTGATGGCCGAGATACATCGGATGCGTGAGCCGATTCACGTCGGAGAGGACGTCGCGCTCGAGTCGGGCGGCGACCTCATCGAGCGGGCGCACGCCCATCGGGAGCGGTTCGTCGAACCGGGCCGCGAGATCGGCGGCGCTTCGCGCGGTCGACACGGGACCGTCCCCCGCGCGCGTCCGTGCGAACTGGTCGGCGGCGAGCCGCAGGAACGGCGAACCGCCCTCGAGGGAAGCGTCTCCCTCGAGGGCGGCGAGCAGTGCGGCGAGATCGGGCGTCGTCATGCCGGAATCTAAGGTCGGCCCGGACCACGCGACCGGAGCGGCCAACCGCAGGACGGCGACGAGCGACCGGCCCGGGCGGAGATCACGCGGCGGACCGACTCCGGTGAGGGCAACGCGCAACGACGACGGGGCGGCCGGCACGCTTGTCCACGCGCGAGAGGCGGGCGACATTGCCCGAATGCCGCTCCGCCCCGTGCACCGCGCGCTCG
Organism: Gemmatimonadaceae bacterium; assembly: GCA_044229035.1. GTDB lineage: Bacteria > Gemmatimonadota > Gemmatimonadetes > Gemmatimonadales > Gemmatimonadaceae > Pseudogemmatithrix. Next base: position 20,896 of record JBGATT010000022.1, read on the forward strand.
CGCTCGCCACGCTCCTCGCCTCGGGCGCATCGGCCCAGGACGCTCGCCTCATCCCCGCGCCGCGCGAGGTCTCCACTCCCTCGGTGCCGATCCGCTTCCGCGGTCCGATCACCTTCGCACCGCTCGCCGACGCCGACGATCGCGCCGCCGCGCGCGAGTTCGCCGACGCGATGCGCGAGCGGGGGTACCGCGCGGAGGTCACGCCGGTCGATCGCGGCTGGACCATCGCCGTCCACCGCGTGGGAACCGACGCCGCCGCCGATGTCCTGCGCACCGCCCAGCTGGTGTTCGACGATGCGATGCGCGACGAGGGGTACGTCCTCGCGGCGAGCGACCGTGGAGCCTCGATCGTCGCCGCGAGCGACGCGGGCGTGTTCTACGCGCTCCAGACCCTGAAGCAGCTGTTCACCGGCGCGGGCGAGCAGGCGACGCTCACCCCAGCCCTCATCCGCGACTGGCCGGCGATGCGCTGGCGCGGCGTGCAGGACGACCTCTCGCGCGGCCCGGTCCCGACGCTCGAGTACCAGAAGCGGCAGGTCCGGCTCTTCGCCGCGTACAAGATCAACGTCTACTCGCCCTACTTCGAGCACACGCTCCAGTTCGCCTCGAATCCGGTGATCGCCCCACCGGGCGGATCGATGTCGCGGGCCGACGTGCAAGCCCTCGTCGAGTACGCGCAGCGCTACCACATCATCGTCGTCCCGCAGCAGCAGACGTTCGGACACCTGCACCACATGCTCAAGCTGGAGCTGTACGCGCCCCTCGCCGAGACCTCGCACGGGCACGTCCTCGCGCCCGGCCAGCCGGGGTCCCTCGAGTTCACGAAGTCGGTGTTCGCCGAGATCGATTCGATGTTCCCGTCGCCGTTCGTGCATCTCGGCGCCGACGAGACGTTCGAGCTCGGCAAGGGTCAGACCAAGCCCCGGGTGGACTCGGCCGGACTCAGTCAGGTCTACCTCGAGTACTTGCGCGATATCGAGGGTACCCTGCGTCGCCCGGGGAAGCGCTTCCTCTTCTGGGGCGACATCGCGATGCGCCAGCCCGCGCTGGTGCCGCTCCTCCCGAAGGACATGATCGCGGTGGGATGGGAGTACGCGGCCTCGCGCAACTTCGACCGGTTCCTCAAGCCCTTCCGCGACGCCGGGATGGAGACCTGGATCGCGCCCGGCGTCACCAACTGGAATCGCATCTGGCCCAACAACAACGTCGCGCTCCCGAACATCCAGGGCTTCGCGCGCGAAGGACAGGCCGGTGGCGCCACGGGCATGCTCAACACACAGTGGGACGACAACGGCGACGCGATCTTCGAACAGGTTTGGCTCGGGGTCGTCTTCGGCGCCGCCGCCGCTTGGCAGAGTGGCGAGTCCGACATCGCGCGGTTCCGCGCGTCGTACGGCCTGCAGTTCCATGGTGACACCACCGGCCGCATCGACGCGGCGCACCGGCACCTCGACGCGGCGCAGGCGGCGCTCCAGGAATCGCGGGCCGGCGACGCCTCGAGCTACCTCTTCTTCGTCGATCCGTACAGCGACGAGGGCGTCCACGACCTCATCCGGCTCCGCCCGGTGCTCTCGCGGGTCCGCGTGCACGCTGAATCGGCATTGGTCCTCATCGCGCAGGCGCGCCAGCAGCGCCACCTGCGTGAGCTCACGGCACTCGACGCCATGGAGCTCGGCGCGCGCCGCATCGACTGGCTCGCGGCGAAGTTCCAGTTCGCCGACGAGATCGCGATGGCGTACGCACGCGCCGACTCGGCGGCGCGCGCCGGGACCGCCACCTGGCTCGACCTCGCCGAGCTCTCGGGGATCAACGGCCGCCTGCAGGACATGCGGGACGGTTACGTCCTCACGCGCGAGCTGTTCGAACGCGCCTGGCGCGCGGAGAACCGCCCGTACTGGCTGCAGAACAACCTCGCGCGGTACGACGCCGAGATCCTCACCTGGGTCCAGCGCACGAGCGCCATGGATCGCGCCCGCCGTCGCTTCACCCGCGAACAGCGGATCCCGCCGCCTGACGAGCTCGGGATCCCGCGCGCCCTCCTGCCCGCTAGCGAGGGAGCAGCGACGGTACCGCCGCGCCCGGCGCCTGCCGCACGCGGAACACCGCCGTCTCGGGGCCGTACAGGCGCCCCGTGAGCTCGGGCGCGATCTCTGCGACGCTGCGTGGCAGCGTCGCGGGAATGAGCTGATCGCGCACGACGAAGACGAGCAGGTGGAATCGGTCGTCCGCCTCGAGCCCCCGCGAGAACTCCGGCCGCCACGCGCTCCCCATCACGCGGGCGAGCGAATCGGCCGGCGTCCGCGGCCCGGCGATATAGACCACGTCGAAGGCGAACGGCACCTCGGTGAAGAGCCGGAGGGTGGCCGTGTCGCCGCGCTGGACCGCCGCTGCGATCGCCGCGCGCAGGTCGGATTCCGTGCGCTCGAGACGCTCGGGGCCGCAGCCGGCGGCGGCGAGCAAAAAGGGAGAGCGCGACGAGCGACACCGCTCGCCGGGGATTCGGAGCACCGGGGATCATCACGTGCCTCTGGCCTGCTGGTGACCCGGGGGGATCGCGTGAGGAATCTGCCCACATAAGGGCCTGCTCACCACCCCCAACGCGGACGCGGCGGCGACCGTAGAATTGGGTTGGCAGCACTCTTCACTAACCCCAGCCCGAGCCCCACCCTCATGCGACTGCACCGACTCCTGTCGGCCTGCGTCGGCGCCGCGGCCCTCGCCGCCGGTACCGCGCACGCGCAGACCGTCGACCAGGCCGTCATCGACGGCCTGCGATGGCGCAACATCGGCCCTGCGAACATGCAGGGTCGCATCGCCGACGTCGAAGGCATCCCGTGGCCGTCCCGCACCTTCTTCGTGGCCGCGGCCGCGGGCGGTGTGTGGAAGACGACCAACAACGGCACCACCTTCCGTCCGGTCTTCGACAACTACGGCGTCGCCTCGCTCGGCGACCTCGCGATCGCGCCGAGCGACACGAACGTCGTCTACCTCGGCACCGGCGAGCCCAACTCGCGCAACTCGATCTCGCCGGGCGGTGGCGTCTTCAAGTCGACCGATGGCGGCCTGACCTGGAAGTTCGTGGGACTCAAGGAGACGGAGCACGTCGGCCGCATCCAGGTGCATCCCACCAATCCGAACGTCGCGTGGGTCGCCGCCCTCGGCGCCGCCTGGCGGCCGAGCAAGGAGCGCGGGCTGTATAAGACCACCGATGGTGGCGCGACCTGGCAGCTCAAGAAGTTCATCAATGACACGACCGGCTTCGTCGACGTCGATCTCGATCCGCGCAACCCGGACGTGCTCTGGGCGACGAGCTACCAGCGGCTCCGCGGTCCCTACTTCCTCAAGTCCGGCGGCGCAGGCTCCGCGCTGTGGAAGTCGACCGATGGCGGTGAGACCTGGACCGAGGTGAAGGGCGGTGGCTTCCCGGCCACGACGAAGGGCCGCATGGAGATCGCGGTCGCGCCGTCGAACGGCGACGTCGTGTACGTCTTGGTTGAGGCCGATTCCAACCCGAATCCGAAGCCGGCCCCCGGTTCCCGCGCGCAGCAACTCCTGAGCGGGCTCTACCGCTCGGCCGATGGCGGCCGCACCTGGGAGCGCACCGCGACCGACAACGTGCGTCCGTTCTACTACTCGCAGGTCCGCGTCCACCCGACCAACCCCGACCGCGTCTGGTTCTCGTCCACGCCGGTAAAGGTCTCGGATGAGGGCGGCAAGAACGCGCGTAACGCGACCGTCGGCCTGCACGTCGACCACCACGCGATGTGGATCGACCCGAAGGATCCGCAGCGACACATCGTCGGCAACGACGGCGGCATCGGCATCTCGAACGACAATGGCGGCAGCTACATCTTCCCGAACGCCTTCGCCATCGGGCAGCCGTACAACGTCTCGTTCGACATGGCGGTCCCGTACAACGTCTGCGGCGGCCTGCAGGACAACGGCTCGTGGTGCGGCCCCAGCCGTCGGCGCCAAGGCCCGATCACCAACTCGATGTGGTTCACCTACAACGGTGGCGACGGATTCGTCACCGCGCAGGACCCTACGAACCCCGACATCATCTACGGGGAGTCGCAGGGTGGCAACATCGGCCGGTACGTGGTCTCTGCCGGTCAGCGCACCGCACTTCAGAAGCCGAACTACCGCGCGCAGTACATGGCGTGGGAGGATAGCATCATGAATGTGCGCGGCGACACCACCAAGCCGGTGACGCCGGCGCAGACCCGCCTCATCGGCGAGCTCCGCGCCCGGCAGAAGTCGGACTCGGCCGCGCTCCAGCTCCGCTGGAACTGGAACACGCCGTTCTTCATCTCGGCGCACAACAGCAGCACGCTCTACTTCGGCGCCAACCGCGTCCTCAAGAGCACCAAGCGCGGCGACGAGATGTACCCGATCTCGCCCGAGCTCTCCTACGCCGACACGATGAAGATCCGCGTCTCGACGCGGACCACCGGCGGGATCACCGTCGATGCGACGGGCGCCGAGACCTTCGGCACGATCGTCTCGCTCAACGAGTCCTCGCTCAAGCCGGGCTACCTCTACGCCGGCACCGATGACGGGCGGCTGTGGAAGACCGAGAACGACGGCGGTGCCTGGACGGAGCTCACGGCGAACGTGAAGGACGTCCCGGCGGGCACCTACGTCTCGCGCATCGAGCCGTCCCACCACGACGCCAACACCTTCTACGTCACGTACGACAACCATCGCCGCGGCGACTTCACGCCGTACGCGTTCGTGACCATGGACGGCGGGCGCACCTTCAAGTCGATCGCCGGCGGCCTGCCGCGCGGCGGCGCCGACTTCGTGCACGTCGTGCGCGAGGACCTGAAGAACCCGAACCTGCTCTTCGCCGGCACCGACGTCGGCGCCTACGTCTCGCTCGACAAGGGCGCGACCTGGACCAAGTTCATGACCGGCCTGCCGAACGTCCCGGTGCACGACCTCGCGATCCATCCGCGCGAGTCGGAGCTCATCGCCGCGACGCACGGCCGCGCCTTCTGGATCGTCGACATCGCACCGCTGCAGCAGATGACGGCGACGGTCGCGGCCGCGCCCGCCCACCTCTTCGCGCCGCGCACCGCCTTCCAGTGGGGCGAGAAGCCGTACAACGGCGAGTCGACCGGACACCTCCTCTTCCAGGCACCCAGCCCGCAGTACGGCGCGGACATCTGGTACCGGCTCACCAAGCCGGGCGGCCCGACGCGCATCGTCGTGCAGGACGCGAAGGGTGACACGCTGCAGACGCTCACCGGCCCCGGTGGCGCGGGCCTGCACCGCGTGACCTGGACCTACAACGGACGTCCGGCGCCGCGCGCCGCTCTGCGTGGCGCTGCGTTGCGGGACTCGATCCTGCAGGCGCGGCGGATGGTCGCCGCGTTCGACTCGATCGAGAAGGCTGGCACGGTGCCCAAGCCGGCGCTCGACATGATCCGTCGCAGCATGGAGCAGGGCGCGCAGGGCATGCAGGCGATGGCCCGCGCGTTCGGCTTCGGCGGCGGCGGTGGTGGTGGTGGTGGTGGCGGCGGAGGCGGCTTCGGCGGCGCCGGTCCGCAGCGCTGGGTCGACCGTCCCGGCGAGCAGGGCGCGCCGGCCGGCGGTCAGGGTGGACGAGGGGGCGCCGCGCCGGCGCCCGGCGGCCAGCAGGCGATGGGCCTCGACCAGAGCCAGCTGTTCGACATCATGCGCGCCCTCGGCGTGACGCAGGGCGGTGGCGGTGGTGGCGGCGGCTTCGGTGGCGCGGTCCCGATCGCCAACGAGGGCGACTATCTCCTGTCGATGACCGTCGATGGCCAGACGATGAAGCAGGTGCTTCGCGTCGAGCGCCGCGCCGGCGGCGACTCGAGCGGCTTCCCGTTCGAGGTCGAGGAGATGTTCAAGGCCTACGATCGATACCTGCGCGATCGCCACTTGTCCGAGCGAACGCACGATGGGGGGGGTTGGGCGATGCGCATCCGCCCCCTCGACGTCGGCGTGCCCGTCCGCGCCGAACTGCACGCGCACCGTCCACGGATTGCAGCAGACCTCGCAGTCCTCGATGTATTCCTGCACGTCGCCGCCGCTGGGATCGAGCGTGATCTCGACGGACTCCCCGCAGTGCGGGCAGCTCACGGTCGCTTCGGTCTCGGCGTCGCCGTCCTCGGCCTCTTCCGGTTCTTCGTAGTCGTCTCGCATGCGCGAAGGATAGTCGATCCGGCGCGCCCGTGCGGGGTCAGTCGCGCACGCGCACCACGCGGACCGGACCCTCGATGCTCGCGCCGTCCACCGCGCGCACCGCGAGACGGTCCACCGACGCCGCCAACGGGAGCGTCCGCACGTCACCGCGGACGAGCGAACCGCGCCACCGCCCACTCGTCGTCCGCTCCTGCACCAGCCACCAGCGCGGGCGGGCGGGACCCGACGGCGTGAGCCGCGCCTCGAGCCCCCCGAAGAGCTTCCGCCGCACCTCCACGGTCGGCTCCCCCTGCGGCTCCACGGCGAGCCACGGCGACGTCGGCACCAGTGCCAGCGCGGGATATGACTCGGAACCCATCCGGGTCGCCAGCGAGTCCCGGTCCTCCAGGAACACCTTCGCCGAGAAGTGCACGTTCCCCGTGGCGCCCGCCTCCGCGCGGGTCGCATCGACCTGCGCCACGATCTCGTCCGTCCGCCACGCCGTGCGCGACCGCTCCCCCACGCGACTCGTGTAGTTCCCGGGCCACAGGTTGCGCCCCGCGACGTTCTGCTCGGCCCACCAGCGCAGCAGCACCGGATAGGGCTGTGCCGGCGCGCCGATCGGCCAGTAGAGCTGGGGGGTGAAGTAATCGACCCACCCCTCGCGGAGCCACTTCCGCGCATCGGCGTAGAGCTCCGTGTACGCATCGAACCCGCGCACGATCGCCGGATTCCCCGGTCGCCAGATGCCGAAGGGACTCACGCCGAACTTCACCCACGGCTTCGTCGCGTGGATCGCCCGATACAGCTCCTCCACGAGGCGATCGACGTTCTCTCGCCGCCAGTCGTCGCGCTCGAGCGTCCCGCCGGCCGCGGCATAGCGCGCGTAGCTCCCGGAGTCGGGGAACGCGATCGTCGCGCCCCCGCGATCCCGCTCCTTGTACGGATAGAAGTAGTCGTCGAGATGCACGCCATCGATGTCGTAGCGCGCCACGACGTCGGTGATCACGCGCACCGTCTGCGCCCGCACCTCGGGTTCGCCGGGGTCCATCCACAGATGTGTGCCATAGGTCTTCACCAGCGCCGGGCGCGTGCGCGCAAGGTGCGTCGCCGCGAGCCTTCCCTTCGCCGACGGATGCTTCGCCCGGTAGGGATTGAACCAGGCGTGGAGTTCCATCCCGCGCTTGTGCGCCTCCGAGACCGCGAACGCGAGCGGATCCCACCCCGGCGACGGCGCCCGGCCCTGCCGGCCGGTGAGGTACTCCGACCAGGGTTCGAGTCGTGAGCGGTAGAGCGCATCGCCAGCAGGCCGGACCTGGAGGATCACGGCGTTCAGGCCGCTGGCGCGCGCGCGGTCGAGCAACGCGATCAGCTCCCGCTGCGCCTGTCGCGTCGGGAGCCCTGGACGCGACGGCCAGTCGATGTTGTCGACCGTCGCCACCCAGACCCCGCGGAACTCGCGCGCGATCTCCGGCGGCACGCACGTCGGCTCGGCGAGCGCGCATGGCTCGCGATACGGCACCGTCCGTGCGGACGCCTCGCGCGGCGCAGACTCCGCGCGACCGGCGGGAAGCCGGACCCTGGCCCCCTCCTGCGCATCCATCGGCCAACCGACGAGGAGCAGGGCGAGGCCGAGCGCGATCCGGGCGGTCGAAGGAGTCATCGGGTCACCTGACCACATACGTGAGATTGCCGCTCGCGTGCGCGGAACAGGTCCCGCCGTAGGTGCCGGGATAGGCGATCGTGAAGTCGGTCGTGGACTGCGCGTTCGCCGCGAAGAGCGCCAGCGAATGACGCAGCGTGTCCGCGTTCACCACCCGCACCACGGTGCGGCGGCCGCGTGCCGCGACGAACAGCGTCTCCGGCAGGGGTGCACCGTCCACCGTCGCCACACCGCCCCGCGCGATGCGGATCACCGCCGACGGGCGCGGCCAGGTGGACCACGCAATGAATGCCGTGCCGGCGACGATCGCGAGCACCAGGAGACTACGGCTGACGGACACCGGCACGGACCTCGAGTGACTGGCCGGACGCGAAGGTCAACGTGAGCGCGATCGTGTCCCCCGCGGCATACGCGCGCGTCGTCCGCGTGAGCATCACGTGCGCGCCCAAGGGCGCGAAGAGTACGCTGTCCTCGCCCGGCACGGGGAGCGACTGCACCGACGCCATGTGCATCGTGTTGCCGTGCTGCATCGACATGTGCAACCCGACCTCCTCGGCCGCGGCGCTGGTGGCGCCCTGCAGCGTGTCCGAGACGGTCGCCCGATTCGTGAGCGTGAAGTAGACGGAGGTCATCGCCCCGCTGTCCGCGCTGCGCGCCCACGCCTCGTGCACGGCCAGCTCCGGCCGGGGTGGTGCCGGAGGCGCCGCCTCGGTCCCCGGACGTTCGGTCGATGCGCCGCACGCGCCCATGAGGGACGCGATCGCCAGCGCCGACGCCAGCCGCCTCGCTCGTGCGACTCCGTTAGCGCAGGCGGCGCACATCGTCTGCGATCTCTTCACCACGCACTCCTGGAGGGATCATGAGTCGGAGTCGCCCGGCACGATCGACCACGTACGTGTGGGCGGGATGGGCGACGGAGTAGTCGCGCGTGCGCGGATCCCCTTCGGGATACGCCGCGATGCCCCAATCACGCAGGATCCGCGCGAGCTCCGCGTCGGTTACGCCGTGACCGACGAACGACGAGTCGAACTGCTGGGCGTAAGCGGCCGCGACCGCCGGCGGATCCCGCGACGGATCGACGCTCAGGAACAGGAACCGCACGCCGGAGGTGTCCGCGCCGAGTGCGCGCTTCGCCCGCGCCCAGCTCGACATCGTCGTGGGACAGACATCCGGGCAGTGCGTGTAGCCGAAGTAGAGCAGCACCACGTCGCCCTTGGCCGCGGCGAGCGTCGTCGGCGTACCGTCGCCGCGCTGCATCGCGAGCGGAGGCGCCGCCGACGGGGGATCGAGCACGATCCCATGCCACGGTCGCTCGGCGCACGCACTGATGCTCGCGCCCGCGAGCAGGACCATGAGCGCGCCACGCGCGAGGTCGACGGAACGGGAACGGATCGCTGGCCGGGGGGACCGCATCACCGAAAGATACTCGGCGGCAGCGGCACGAAGGCGCTCACCTCCCGCTGATACCGCGCGTACGCCTCGCCGCGCGACCGAATGGCGTGCGCCTCGGTCGCCGGGATGCCGGTGACGCGCAGCAGGAAGTAGAGCATGAGCGCCGGACTCACCACCGTGACCCAACCCCACGGCGAGCCGAGCGCGAGGAGCACGAACGCGCACCAGATGAGCCAGTCGAAGAAGTAGTTGGGGTGGCGGGACCACCCCCACAGCCCCACGCGGCAGACCATTCCGCGATTCGCGGGGTCGGCCTTGAATCGGCGGAGCTGCGCGTCCGCGATCCCCTCGCCGAGCACGGCCACCGCGGCAAGCGCCACGCCGGCGAGCAGGAACGGATGCAGGTTCGGCGACGGGTCCGCGGCCGCGAGGAAGAACGGCCCGGCGAGTACCGTGGCGAGGATCCCCTGGAACAGGAAGAAGGCCAGGAACTTGAGCACGAGATTCCCGCCCCAGCGCGCGCGGATCTCGGCGTAGCGCGCATCCTCCGGTTCAGATGCCACGCGCATGGCGAGATGCGATGCGAGCCGCGCCGACCAAAGCATCCCGACCGCGGCGACGATCCACCGCCGCGTCGGGTCGCCGGGCCCCAACAGGCCCGCCACCAGCGCCTGCAGCCCGATCGCGACCGACCACCCCACGTCGACGACCGCCGCATTCCGTAGTCGGAGGTGCAGGAGCCAGAGTCCGAACATCAATAGAAGGGCGATCGCCGCACCGGTGCCCACCATCGTCGTCATCCCTTCCAAATGGTGCTCCCTGGCTCCGAGTGCCCTCGTGTCCCGACCCTTGCCGGGACAAGAGGAATATTCTACTATTTAGGCATATGTCAATTGCCGCGGTCGTTCTCGCCTTCGCCATCGGCCTCACCCTGGGGCTGGTGGGCGGCGGCGGGTCGATCCTGGCCAATCCCGCGCTCGTCTACGTCGTCGGGATCAATCCGCAGTCGGCGATCGTGATGGGGTACCCCATCGTGGGCGGGGCGGCCCTCATCGGGGCCATCCAGCACTGGCGAGCGGGTACCATCGCGCTCCGCACCACCGTGCCCGTCGGACTCGCGGCCATGGTCGGGGCCGGGCTCGGCACGCAGCTCGTCTTCTCGCTCGGGCTCGACGGGCAGGTCCGCTTCGCGTTGCTGTCGGTCACCATGGTGGCCGCCGGGCTCGCGATGCTGCGAGACACCCTGCGCAAGGCTCCGCCGACGCCGCGCGGAGAGCCGACCTGGCCGGCACTGCTCGGCATCGGTGTGGCGGTCGGCGCGCTCACCGGCGTTGTCGGCGTCGGTGGCGGGTTCCTCATGGTCCCGGCCCTCATCGTGCTCGGCGGCCTCGAGCTGCGGCGAGCTGTCGGGACCTCGCTCCTCGTGATCGCCATGAGCACCACCGTCTCGTTCATCGCGCAACGCTCGGCCGCGGACGTCCGGTGGGACATCATCCTCCCGTTCGGCGCGAGCACCGCTGCGGGGCTCGTGGCCGCCGCGTTCGTCGTGGCGCGCATCCCGCAGCGCGCCCTCAAGCAGGCCTTCGCGTCGCTCCTCGTCGTCGTCGGCTCGCTCATCATGTATCAGTACCTCACCATCTGACCACGGACGGTCACATGTTCCTCAAGCGATTCTACGATGAGGGGCTCGCGCAGGCGTCCTACTTCATCGGCTGCGCCGCCACCGGCGAGGCGATCGTCATCGACGCCAACCGCGACATCGAACCCTACCTCGCGACGGCCGCCGCCGAGAAGCTCCGCATCACGCACGTCTCGGAGACGCACATCCATGCCGACTACGTCTCGGGCTCGCGCGAGCTCGCGCACGCCACCGGCGCGACGCTCTACCTCAGCGCCGAGGGCGGCACCGACTGGCAGTACCGCTTCGCCGCGGAGGACAAGGCGACGCTGGTCCGCGACGGCGACGTGCTCAGGGTCGGCAACATCCGGCTCGAGATCATGCATACGCCCGGGCACACCCCGGAGCACATCAGCTTCCTCGTCACCGACACCGCCGCCGCTGACGCGCCGATCGGCATCGCGTCGGGGGACTTCGTCTTCGTCGGTGACGTCGGGCGTCCCGACCTCCTCGAGCGCGCGGCCAAGGTCGCGAACACCATGGAGGCCGGGGCGCGCACGCTCTTCAAGTCGCTCGAGCGGTTCCGCGCACTCCCCGACTTCGTGCAGGTCTGGCCGGGTCACGGCGCCGGCTCCGCGTGCGGCAAGTCGCTCGGCGCCGTGCCCACGTCCACGGTCGGGTACGAGCGGCGATTCAACTGGGGCGTCGGGACCACGAGCGAAGCCGACTTCGTCGAGCTTGTCCTCGCGGGCCAGCCGGAACCGCCGCTGTACTTCGCTGAGATGAAGCGGATCAACCGCGACGGTCCGCCGGTGCTCGGCGGCTTTCCCCGTCCGGCGCATGCCACGCGCCCCGTGCTCGCCCACGCGCTCGCCGCCGGCGCTGCGGTGATCGACCTCCGGCCCGCCCCGGACTTCGCCGCGGGGCACGTGCCCGGCACGCTGAACATCCCGCTCAACAAGAGCTTCTCCACCTGGGCGGGCTGGCTGGTGCGGTACGACGTCGACATCCATCTCATCGCCGACGACGAGGCCACCGTCGCGCGTGCGGTCCGCGAGCTGGTGATGATCGGTCTCGACCGCGTGACGACTTGGTACGCCCTCTCGGTCCTCGACGAATGGGCGCGCGACGGCGGTGCGATCGGCACCATCACGCGGACGGACGCCGACGCCCTCGCACCGCGCCTCGCGCGCGACGAGGTCACCGTGATCGACGTGCGCAACCGCACCGAATGGGACGCGGGCCATCTGCCGGGCGCCCTGCACATCCCCGTCGGCCATCTCAGCGAGCGCGTCGCGAGCATCCCGCGCGACAAGCCCATCGTGCTGCAGTGCCAGGGCGGTGCGCGCTCCGCCATCGCCGCGTCGGTGATGCACCGCCTCGGCGTGACGGACGCGATCGATCTCGTCGGCGGCTTCGCGGCCTGGCAGGCCGCGGGACACGCGGTGGTCAAGGACGCCGTACCGGTAGGCGCTTCATGACCGCGCCGAAGGTGATGACGCCGAGCCTGCTCGGGGAGCTCTCCGACCGGTTCAAGGCGCTCGGTGAGCCGGCGCGTCTCCAGCTCCTGGCGGCGCTGCGCGACGGCGAGCGGAGCGTGTCCGAGCTCGTCGAGAGCACGGGACTGGGCCAGGCGAACGTGTCGAAGCACCTGCAGCAGCTCTGCGCTGCAGGCTTCCTCACGCGACGGAAGGAGGGGACCTTCGCCTACTACTCGCTGTCGGACGACGAGGTCTTCCGGCTCTGCGATCTCATGTGCGGCCGCGTCGAGGCCGACCACCAGCGCAAGCGCGCCGCGCTTCGCGCCACGCGCTGACCCCGCCATCCGAGGGCGAGGAGGCAAGGAAGATGCGACCGGGGCCCGGCGGACGATTCCGCCGGGCCCCGCGTCGTCCTGGACCTCCGCCGACTACTGCGGCGGCTGCTTCGAGACGGTGTCCGTCACGACCGCGCCGGTCGAGTCCAGCACCGGCATCGCGGCCGCATCGACGGCCACCGGCTTCGTGTACGGTGCCGCCAGCGGCGTCGTCCAGTCCGTGTGCCCGCCCCAGAGTGCCGGATAGTGCTTGGCCATCTGGAGACCGTACAGCGGCTTGTAGACCCCGTTGTGGCAGGTCACGCACTGCGCCTTCGGCGCGTCGCCCATCGGACCGAGCCGCGACGGATGATACGTCGAGGCGAGCGGCGCGAGGAAGTTGGTGTTCAGGTCGCGGAGCATCTGGATGCCCGCGAAGGCCGTCACGCGTTGCGGCGGCGCCTGCTCCCAGCTCGCGAACTGCCGCGAGTTGTGGCAGAAGGTGCAGTTCACCCCGAGCGCCTGCGACTGGCTGATCATCAGCGCGTAGGTCCACTCGGTCTGCTTGACGCTCGAGCGGTTCACCGCGTTCGGCGCGACGGTCTGCGAGACCACGCGGGCGCCCGCGCCGTCGAGGTAGTGCCGGAGGATCTGGTTCTCGTTCGTGTAGAACCAGAGCCCGTTCGGCAGCGGCTTCCCCATGTGGCAGGTGTAGCAGGTCACGCCCGTGTTGGCGACGTGCTCCGTCCACTCGGTGTTGATCTGCCGCGTCATCTGGATCATCCGTCGTGCGACGGCCTTCGTGTAGATGGCCTTGCCGTCCGGATAGGTGTCCGCCGCGAAGTTGGTGAGGTTGTGGCAGTAGCCGCAGTTGCCTGCCGCGCCCGCCACCCACGTCGCCATCGAGATCATCGTCCGGTTGAACTCCGCGACGGGGATGTCATTCAGCACCTGCACGTTCTGCCACGGCAGCGGACCTTCGGGCGACGGGCCGGCGGGCGGCAGGATCGCCGGCATGGCCGCCTGCAGGTTCGCCATCGCCGCCGCCTGGTCACGCGCGACGTAGTTGATCTCCATCGCCGTCCCACGCTCGCCCTTCTGCACGACCACGCGATCGACCGAGCCGAAGAACTGGCAGGCCGAGGTCAGGAGCAGGGCGCTCGCGAGCGCCGCGGTTTGGAGGGTCCTGAGAGTGCGCATGTCAGTTCCCTCCCGGCGCGGGCGCCGCGACGGCAGTGGTATCAGGCGCGGCCGGCGCAGGCGCCGGGACGGTGTACGTCGGGAATCCGCGATCGAGCGCGCTCGGGTACTGTCCGCGGAGCGCTTCGAGCTGCTCCGGGGTCAGGATGTTCTGCGCCTTGTACTGCGGCGCCACGCCGTGCTTGACCGCCCAGAGGTACCAGTTGTCCACGACGGTGCCCGTGAGCAGGATGCCGATGCCACCGGTGAGTCCGACCAGCGACGCGAACCACCAGGCCCAGCGGTGGATCGACTCCATCGTCGCGTTCCAGCCCATCGTCCAGCGCCAGAAGATCGCCGAACGCTCGGCCGCGGTCCCGCGATCCGTGATCTGTTCGATCTCGCGCTCGCCGCCCAGGCGGCTCACCGCGAGGATCGTCGCCGCGTGCATCGCGAAGAGCAGCACCGACCCGTAGAGGAAGGCGATCGAGAGTGCGTGGAACGGGTTGTAGTACAGGTTGCCGTAGCGGATCGAAAACGCCGCGGTCCAGTCCAGGTGCGCGAAGATCCCGAACGGCACCATCTCGCTCCAGCTGCCCACGAGGAGCGGCTGGAAGAAGAACGAGCTGTAGAGGAAGATCGCCGCGCCGAACGCCCAGGCGAGGTGCGTCCCCATCCCCAGCGCACGGGCGCGGGTGTAGGTCCGGATCCACCACGTGATGATCGCGCTCGTGAGGAAGAAGCCGGCGATCAGGTACCAGCCGCCCTGGTTCAGCGGCGGGAAGCGCAGGCCGTATTGCGGCGACGGCGGTTCGAGCGCCAGCCACGGCAACTGCCGGATGAACTCGACGGGGCTCCACCCCACCGACTTCATCATGTTCAGGCCGATGATCTCGAAGGCGAGGAATCCGCAGAGCAGCGAGACGATCCCCCAGAAGCCAAGGTAGATCGGCCCGATCTGCGAGTCGCCGATCTTGCCAGCCCAGTAGTTGAACGTGCCGGTGCCGTAGCGCTGGCCGAACGTCTCGTCGATCGGCAGCCCCGGATCGGGGGCCGTCCGGATCTGGACGCGCGTGAAGAGATTCTGGTATTCGAGCATGGGAATCTCCGTTAGCGCCAGATGGGAAGATTGAGCCACCAGCCCCACCACTCGGGCCAACCCTTCGTCCAGAGCGGACCGGAGATCACGATGCAGACCGCGCTCCAGAAGCCCGCGCTGAGCGCGAGGAAGAGGCCGAGGCGATGGATGCCGATCGCTCCGATGGAATAGCCGAGGAAATCGCGGAAGAACACGTTCTCGTGTTCGCTCGTCTTCACCGGCTCACCCTTCTTCGGATTCGTCACCGAGAGGATCAGCGACCCATGCATCGCGAGCGCGAGCGTGGTCGTGAAGAAGAACGTGATGGCGATCATGTGCGCCGGATTGTAGTGGAAGTGCAGGTACTGGTACCCGACGTTCGACACCCAATCGAGGTGCGAGAAGATGCCGTACGGGAAGCCGTGTCCCCAGGCCCCGAGCAGCACCGGACGAATGACCACCAGCGTGACATAGGCGAAGACCGCCATGCCGTACGCCCACGGGATATGCATGCCCATCCCGAGCTTGCGTGAGATCTCCGCTTGGCGGAGTGCCCACGAGACGAATGCGCCCACCGCGCAGATCGTGATCATCTGCCAGAGGCCGCCCTCGGCGAGCGGCGCGATGCCGAGACCGTACGACAGGTCCGGCGGCGCGATGTTGATCTGCCAGATGTTCCACGTCGGCCCGATCGCGGCCCCGTAGATGATCAGCAGCGTACCGAGCACGGCGAAGAACACCGTCGTCACGCCGAAGAAGCCGACGTAGAAGGGACCGAACCAGAAGTCGAACAGGTCCCCGCCGAGCAGCGTCCCGCCTCGCACTCGGTACTTCTTTTCGAAACTGAGCATCGCCATCGCGAAGTTCTCCAATGAGGGCGTCTGAGCGTTTCACGCCGGCAGACGCGACCGGCGTACAGCCCACGGGCGCCGGTGGGGGGGTCGGGATGCTCGCGCACCCCGGCCCCGCGCCACCAGGCCCGGGAACCGCCTACCGGCCCGCAGGAAGCGGCGCCATCTCGGCGGCAGCGACCGGGGCCGAGGCGCCCACCGGCGCCGAAGCGGCCGGCAGCGTCCCGTTCTCGATCCACCCGTACCGGCTCGAGCTGAGCAGGATGAAGTGGATCAACAGCGCCAGCACCGCGAGGAAGCCCGTGAGGGCCACCATCACGCGACGCGGGTCGAACATCAACCAGATGCGGTGCATACAAGCTCTCCGTGAAGGATTGGGTCCCCGACCGAGCACGCTGGGTGGACGCTCCGGAGAGACGCCCGGACCCAGGTGACTCGGCCGTACCGTCGGGCGGTCAGCGGATCGCCGACGCCACCGCAGGCGGGTTGTACTTCATCTTCGTGGTCTTCGGATACCCGACGACACCGAAGGCGAAGATGTGAATGACCAACACGGTCCCGGCGACGAAGACGCCAGTGAAGCCCAGGACCTGACGCGGCTCGAGGCCGATCCAGATGCGATGCATGATTCCTCCTCCTTAGGGTTGTGTGGTGGTCAGGTGGCTCAGAGCCACGGACGCCACGACCAGGCGAGGAAATGCGCCACGACGGCCACCGCGACGAACGCCACCGTCCCGAACATGAACTGTCCGTGGAAACGACGGGCGTCTTCTTCGTTCATGCTTCCGCCATTGTTACTCATACTCCACCTCCAAGTGGGTATGCTGTCCCGCGTGTACCCGCGCGGTCCGGGATCCGGGCTCACTCGAGACCCGGGGTCCTGCCATCTTTCGTCCCATCATGCCTGCTGCCGACCTGCCCGACTTCGACGCGCTCCGCGCGACCTGGCCCAACAGCGAGCACAGCCGATTCATCGAATCGGCGGGGCTGCGCTGGCACGTCCAGGTCGCCGGTAGCGGACCGGCCATCCTCTTGCTCCACGGCACCGGCGGCGCCACGCACTCCTGGGGCGACGTCCTGCCGCTCCTCGCGCGCGACCGCACCGTCATCGTGCCGGACCTGCCCGGCCAGGGATTCAGCACGGCGCTGCCCGAACCGCCCACCATCTCCGCCATGGGGCGCGCGGTGCGCGCGCTCTGTGTCACGCTCGGTGTGAGGCCCGAGGTCGCCGCCGGGCACTCCGCCGGCGCCGCGATCCTGCTCGCCATGGCCCGCGATGCGATGCTGCCGCTCCGCGGCATCGCCGGCTTCGGTGCCGCGCTCGTCGCGCCACCGGCCGTGTATCGCGAGCTGCTCGCCCCGCTCATCCACCCGCTCGTCACCTCGTCGTTCACCGCCGCGCTCGGCGCGGCCATCGGCGCCCAGCGGCTCGTGGCCGACACGCTGCTCTCCGCCACCGGCTCGAGCGTCCCGGAGCCGCAACGCGCGCGGTACCGCGCGCTCTTCGCCGCCCCGGCGCACGTGCGCGGTGCCATGGCGCTGATGGCCAACTGGGACATCGCCGGGCTCATGCGCTCGCTCGAGACGGCCGCGCTCCCGCCCGTCACGCTCGTGCACGGCACGCGGGATGCGTTCGTCCCCATCACCGAGCTCCGCTCCGCCGCCGCACGCATCCCCGCGGCGACGGTCGTCGCCTGGGACGGCGCGGGGCACCTGCTCCACGAGGAGCGGCCCGGCGAGACGGAGGCGGTGATCCGCGCCATCTAGACTCCCGCGCCCGCGAGCGTCCGGCGCGACGCGAGCACATGGTCGCGCGTGACGATCGCGTCGCCGAGTCCGCGCGCGTCGCGCTCCGCCGCATCACGCAGCCGCTTCGCGGCGGAGATGCGGATGAGGATCGGCTGCGCCTCGACGAGTTCGTCGAACAGCGCCTTCGCCTCGTCGTCCCACGACATCTCCTCGTGCAGCCGCGACGGCGTCGCCTCGACCTTGTCCATCTCCGTCCCGAGCGGGAGGATGTGGAACAGCGCATCGAAGAGCGCGTTGCAGACTTCCTGGATGAGATACGTGGCACCAGCGTAGCCCATGAACGGCGTGCCCGTGTGCCGGCGGATGATCGCGCCCGGGAACGACGCCGGGATGTACATCGCGCGGCCGCCCGCTTCGGCGAGGTACATCCGTTCGTTGTAGCTGCCGAAGAGGATCAGTGGCGTCTTCGTCTTCACGAGTTCGCGCACTTCGTCGTTCAGCGTCTTCTTGCCGGCGAGGCGCGACACCGCGAAGGTGCACGGCAACCCCATCTCCGTCTCGAGGAAGTGCCGCACGCCGCGCGTGTAGGTGTCGTTCGCCACGATCGCGAAGCTCGCCGTGCCGAAGAAGTCCTGCGTCACCGAGCGCCACAGGTCCCAGATCGGCTTGATCGTCGTGTGCTTCTCGCGTTCGATGAACGGCTCGGGGTCGAGCCCAAGCATTTCACCCAGCGTGCGCAGGAACTTCGTCGTCGAGTGCAGGCCGATCGGCGCCTGGAGATATGGCGTCTCGAGCGCCTCGCAGAGCATCCGCCCGAACTCGCGGTACATGCAGACGTTCACGTCCGCATCGACGAGCCGCGGCACGTCCTGCAGGTGGCTCCCGAGCGGGAAGACCAGGTTGATCTCCGCGCCGATGCCTTCCACCAGGCGCCGGATCTCGTGCAGGTCGCTCGCGGAGTTGAAGGTGCCGTATGCCGGGCCGATGATGTTCACGCGCGGCTTCGCGCCCGGGGCCCGTTCCGCCTTCTTCGGCCGCGTGCCCTTCTTGAGGCCGTACTCGGTCCAGAGCCAGAACATCGCGCGGTTCGCGCACTGCCACTGGTCCTCGTCGATCGTGCGCGGCAGGAAGCGCTGGATCCCCGTCCCCTCGGGCGTCACGCCGCCGCCGATCATCTCGGCGATCGATCCCGTGACGACCACCGACGGCAACTCGGGGTCGAGCACCTTGTGCGCGCGCTTCATCGAGCCCTCGGTGCCTTCGCGTCCGAGCTGTTCCTCGCCCAGGCCCGTCACCACGATCGGGAGCTCGTGAGGCGGCAGCCCGTCGGTGTAGTGCAGCACCGAGGTCACCGGCAGGTTCTCGCACCCCACGGGACCGTCGATGACCACCTGCAGGCCCTTGATCGCCGTGAAGACGTACACGGCGCCCCAGTACCCCCCCGCGCGGTCATGGTCGAGGATCAGGCTCATACCATCTCCTCGGCCTTGCGCTGCTTCGCCAGCTTGGCGAGGTGCCGCTTGTAGTGCTCGCGGAACTCGGGCTTGTCCTCCGGGACGTTCTCCCACACGCCCGCCGCATGTCCCTCGCCGACGCCCGCGAAGAACTCCTGCATGGTCTCGAAGCGCGCCTTGTTGCCGAGCGCCGCGTTCACGACCGTCGCGAGCGAACCCGCACCGGCCGGTCCCATCAGCGGCCGGGCCGAGATGAGGTTCGTGAAGTAGAGGGCGGGGATCGTGAGTTCCTTCGCCTTCTGCACCACCGGCGTCGTGCCGATCGCCAGGTCGGGCTGGAACTCGTGCATCGCCGCGAGGTCCTGCTCGAGCGAGGCGCGGAACTGGACGTGCACGCCCTTCGCCTCGAGCCACTCGCGGTCGGGATCGCTCCACTTCGTGCGCGGGCAGGCGCTCCCGACGTACCGCACATCCGCGCCGCTCTCGACGAGGAGCCGCGCGACGAGGAGCTCCGAGCCCTCGTATCCGCTCATCGTGATGCGACCGCGGATGGGTTGCTTGGCCAGCGCGCCCTGGATCGCCGGCAGGATGCGGGCCTTCGCCGCATCGATCCGCTCCGCGCTGACGTTCGCTGCCGCCCCGATCGACTCGAGCCAGCTCGCCGTGCCATCGAGCCCGACCGGCGCGGAGCCGACCACGCGACGCCCGGCCGCCTCGAACTCGCGGATGCTCGCCGTATAGAACGGGTGGATCGCCGCGGTGACCGCGCAGTCGAGCGCCGCATACAGCTCGCGCCACTCGCGGGTCGGCACCACGGGACCCGCCGCGAGGCCGAGTGGCTCGAGCATCATCCCGATGCCGACCGGGTCGGCCGGGAACATCTCGCCGAGCAGCGTGACGGTCGGCTTCTCGCTCTTCCCGCCGCGCGGCGCGGCCACCGGCCCGAGTTCCGCCTCCGTGCGCGCGTACCGGAGCATCGCGCCCGAGAGCACATCCTTCGCCTCGGCGTGCGTCGGCACGCCGAATCCCGGGACGTCGATGCCGATGATCCGGACGCCGTTGATCTCCTTCGGCAGGAGCTGCAGCGGCACACCCGACGCCGTCGGCACACAGAGGTTCGTGATCACGATCGCGTCGTAGAGGGCCGGGTCGGCCATCTTGTGGACCGCGTCGCGGATGTCCTCGAAGAGCTGACCGGTGACGAGCGTCTCCGAGTTGAACGGCACATAGCCGACCGTTCGGCGCGCGCCGTAGAAGTGCGACGTGAAGGTGAGCCCGTAGACGCAGCAGGCCGAACCGGAGAGGATGGTCGCCGTGCGGCGCATGCGCAGCCCCACGCGCAACGAACCGAAGGCGGGGCACATCGACTGCGGCTGGTCGTGCGGACCCTTCGGATAGTCCTGTGCGTACCGATCGAGCGTCTCCGACTTCCCTGCCGCGCGCGCGGCGGCGGCGAGCTGCTCCTTGCCCGAATGACAGCCGAGGCCGTCGCCCGTGAGGGCGGCGGCGTTCTCGACGACCGGAAGGGAGGTGGCCACGGGATCAGACCGAGTCGTAGACGACTTCGAGGGACGGCTTCGCGACATCGTCGCGCCCGACCATGTCGAACACCGTTGCCGGCTCGAGCACGACATTGCGCCCGACCACGTCGCTCGCGAAGAGCCCGAGCAGCTCATCCTGCGTGAGCGGCTTGGGCCGCACCGGCGGCGCCTCGCCCGCGTTCGTCGCGAGCGTCTCGAACATCGGTCCCCACTGCGTCCCGGGGATGCCGACGATCTCGTAGTTCGCGCTCTTGCGACGGATATCCTCGTGCGCCGGGATCGCCGAGAGGATCGGGATGCCGGCCTTCGCGGCGAACGCCGCCGCCTCTCCCGTGCCGTCGTCCTTGTTGACGACCATGCCCGCCACGCCGACGTTGCCGCCGAGCTTGCGGAAGTACTCCACCGCCGAGCAGACGTTGTTCGCGACGTAGAGCGACTGCAGGTCGTTCGAGCCGACGACGATCACCTTCTGGCACATGTCGCGCGCGATCGGCAGGCCGAAGCCGCCGCAGACCACGTCGCCCAGGAAGTCGAGGAGGACGTAGTCGAAGCCCCAGTCGTGGAAGCCGAGCTTCTCGAGCAGCTCGAACCCGTGGATGATGCCGCGCCCGCCGCAACCGCGTCCCACCTCCGGGCCGCCCAGCTCCATCGCGAAGACCCCGTCGCGCTTGAAGCAGACGTCGGAGATCGTGACCTCCTCGCCGGCGAGCTTCTTCTTCGAGGACGTCTCGATGATCGTCGGGCAGGCCCGCCCGCCGAAGAGCAGCGACGTCGTGTCGCTCTTCGGGTCGCAACCGATCAGCAGGACCTTCTTCCCCTGCTGCGCCATCATGTACGAGAGGTTCGAGAGCGTGAAGCTCTTGCCGATGCCGCCCTTGCCGTAGATCGCGATGATCTGCGTCTCCTTGGTGGGCTTGGCGGTGCTCACGGGCGCGGGCTCGCTCGCCGCCTCGTCCCGAACGGAGCGGTGGAGCTTGACGAGCGC
>JBGATT010000023.1:0-26718 GCA_044229035.1 Gemmatimonadaceae bacterium
AAGAGCGCGGGCCGCACGAGCGAGCGCCAACCGCCGGCCGGCTCCTCGTCCGCGAGGAGCGCGCCCAGGAGGTCCTTCGCATACAGCACGCCCACGACCTCGTCGAGCGTGCCATCGAACACCACGAGCCTCGCATGCTGCGCGCTACGGACCCGGTCGGCCACCTCGGACCAGGGGGTGTCCTGCTCGAGCCCGACGATATCGACCCGCGGCACCATGATCTCGTGCACGCGCGTGTCCCCGAGCGAGAAGACCCCGTGCAGCATCACCTCGCTCGACCCCTCGACCTCCGTCTCGGCCGCGACGACCTCGCGGAACCGCTCGACGGCATCCTCGCGGTCGCCCTCGTCGGGCGGCGGGGGCGGCAGCACCGTCTCGATCGCCCGCTCGAGCGACATCCCGACGGCGACGACCGGGGCGCACACCGTCTCGACGAGCCCGACGAGCGTGATCACCGGCACTAGGCCGCGGACGCCGGCCGCATCGCCCGCGGCGCGAGCCCCGACCTCGGTGAGGATCACGAGCGCGATGCCCGCGACCACGATCACCGGCGCGAGATACGCCGCGGGCACCCACCGGCTCGAGAGCAGCGCGACCGACGTCGCCGCGCCCGCGAGGAGCTGCGCGACGATGCGCCCGAACGCGAGCGCCCGGTGCGCCCGCTCACGGCGCCCGAGCAGCTCGCGCACGCGCGGCTCGGAGGGAGGCTCCTCTTCGTCGATCCCGAGCAGGGCTCCGTCCGCGAACGCGCACAGCGCGGCCACGAGGGCCGCGCCGAGCGCGAAGAGGACGGCGGCGAAGCTCACGCGCGCAGTGCCCGCGCGAGGAGGCGTTCCTGCTGCTTCCACATGGGAGACGCCGTGCGCGCCTCGCCGTCCGGGTGATCATGGCCCAGGACGTGGAGCGTCCCGTGGATGACGAGGCGCAGGAGTTCCTCGCGCACCGGCCGGCCGTGCCGCTTGGCGTTCGCGGCCGCGACCTCGGGGCAGACGTAGACATCGCCGATCACCGCGCCCTGCGGATCGCGGAACCCGAACGAGATGACGTCCGTGGGCCCCGCGTGCCCGAGATGCTCGCGATTCATCGCCGCGATGCGTCGACGCGAGAGGAGCGTGATGGAGAGCAACGCCGCCGACGCCCGCTCCGCGCGGAGCACGAGCGCGCCCGCCGCGGCCAGCCGGGCGCGAGAGACCGGGCTCCGCACGCCGTCCGCCTGGACCGTCACCACCGGCGCCGCGCTCATGCGCCCGCGTCCGCGGCGTAGGCCTTCACGATCTCCCGCACCAGCCGGTGGCGCACCACGTCCGTCTCCGTGAAGTAATGGAACGCGATGCCCTCGATGCCGGTCAGGATCCGCTCGATCTGCAGCAGACCGCTCTCCTCCCGCTTGGGCAGGTCGATCTGCGTCTTGTCCCCGGTGATGACCGCGCGCGAGTTCAGCCCCAGACGCGTGAGGAACATCTTCATCTGCGCGTTGGTCGCGTTCTGCGCCTCGTCGAGGATTACGAACGCGTCGGCGAGCGTGCGCCCGCGCATGTACGCGAGCGGGGCGATCTCGATCACGCGCGTCTCGAGGGCCCGCGCGACGCGCTCCGGCGGCATCAGGTCGTCGAGGGCATCGTAAAGCGGACGGAGGTACGGGTCGACCTTGGCCTGCATGTCGCCGGGGAGGAAGCCGAGCGACTCGCCGGCCTCGACCGCCGGACGTGCGAGGACGATCCGCTTCACTCGCTTGCGCGCGAGCGCGTCGACCGCGGCCGCGACGGCCAGATAGGTCTTCCCCGTGCCCGCCGGCCCGATGCCGATCACGATCTCGTTGTCGAGCATCTGCTGCATGTACTCGCCCTGCCCCTGCGTCTTGGGCTGGATGATCTTGCGGACGCCCGGCAGCACGAACTTCCCCGGCGTGCCGGTCTCGCGCGCCGGCCCCTCCATCGAGAAGCGCAGGACATCATCGGGATCGAGCGGTTGCCGCTGCTTCGTCGTGTCGATCATGCGCGTCGCGACGACCACGGCCTTCTCCACCGCGTCGGCGGCGCCGGTGATCACCATCGCCTCGCCCCGCAGCGTCACGCGCACCGGGAAGAGCTTCGCGAGCTCGGCGAGGTTGGTGTCCCCCGCCCCGGCGAGCGAGAGGAGGTCCGCCCCCTCGGTCGAGAGGCGCGCCGTGGTCGACTCGCCGTTCGTCGTACCGTCGGTCATCAGGTCCCCACCGTGCGGATGTGCAGCTCCTCGAGGTCCTGCGCGGGCACCACGCTCGGCGCCCCCTCGAACAACGCGCGCGCCGCGGTCGTCTTGGGGAACGCGATCACGTCGCGCAGCGACGTGGCGTTCGCGAGCAGCATCGCGATGCGGTCGAAGCCGAAGGCGATGCCCCCGTGCGGCGGGGCCCCCGCCCGGAGCCCCTCGAGGAGGAA
This sequence comes from Gemmatimonadaceae bacterium, assembly GCA_044229035.1. GTDB lineage: Bacteria > Gemmatimonadota > Gemmatimonadetes > Gemmatimonadales > Gemmatimonadaceae > Pseudogemmatithrix. The sequence goes on from JBGATT010000023.1 coordinate 2,418, forward strand.
CCCGAACCGCCGCTCCTGTTCCGCCGGGTCGCCGATCCCCAGCAGGCCGAACATGCGCGACTGCACCGCCGGGTCGGCGGTGCGGATGGACCCGCCGCCGAGTTCGGTGCCGTTGAGCACGCAGTCGTAGGCGAGCGCCCGCCACTTCTCCGGCCGGTCGGGGAAGGCCGCCATGTCGTCCGCATTGGGCGACGTGAACGGATGATGCACCGCCGCGAGCGCCTGCGTCTCCGGGTCCTGGTCGAACATCGGGAAGTCGAGCACCCAGAGGAACTTCCGCACCGCGGGATCGACGAGACCGAGCCGCGCGGCACACTCCTGACGCACGCGGTCGAGCGCCGGACTGGAGATGCGGTCGAGGCCCGCGACGCCGAGGAAGAGGTCTCCATCGGCGAGGCCGAGCGCAGCCTGCGATCCCGGCGAGAGGAACTTCGCCAGCGGCCCTTCGACGGCGCCGCCGGCGCCCTTGAGGCGCACGAGCCCGCCCGCCCCGGCCCCCTTCGCGATCGCTTCGAGCTCGTCGACCTGCTTGCGACTCCACGCACCAGCGCCCGGCACGGTGATGCCGCGCACGCGTCCGCCCGCGGCGAGCGCCGCCTGGATGATCCCCGACTCGCTCGCGGCGAACAGCGCGGTGCGGTCGACGATCTCCAGCCCGTAGCGGAGGTCGGGCCGGTCGCAGCCGTACCGCTCCATCGCCTCGGCATAGCTCATGCGCGGGAACGGCGTCTCGATCGCGATCCCCGCCTCCGCCCAGAGCGATTGGATCAACCCCTCGGCCATCACTACGATATCCTCGCGGCCGATGAACGAGGCTTCGATGTCGATCTGCGTGAACTCGAGCTGCCGGTCCGCGCGGAGATCCTCGTCACGGAAGCAGCGCGCGATCTGGAAGTAGCGATCGAACCCGCAGCACATGAACAGCTGCTTGTAGATCTGCGGCGACTGCGGCAGCGCGTAGAACTCCCCGGCGTGCACGCGGCTCGGCACGAGGAAGTCGCGCGCGCCTTCCGGCGTGGGCTTGGTGAGGATGGGCGTCTCGATCTCGAGGTAGCCGAGCCCGCTCAGGTAGTTGCGCGTGACCTGCGCGAGGCGATGCCGCAGCATCAGCGCGTGCTGGAGCTCCGGCTTGCGGAGATCGAGCACCCGGTGCCGGAGGCGGAGCTCCTCGGCCGGCGGCTTCGCGTCCTTCCCCATCGCGACGGGGATCGCCGGCGTCTCCGCCGGGCCGACCACCTTCAGGCTCGTCGCGCGCACCTCGATGTCGCCCGTCGCCATCTCGGGGTTGTGCTGGTCATCGGGACGCGCATGCACGGTCCCCTCGATGAGCACCACGCTCTCGACCCCCACCGCCGCGGCGGCGGCGATCACTTCGGGGGCCGTCCAGTCGGGATTGAACGAGACCTGCACGATCCCCTCGCGATCGCGGAGCGACACGAAGACGAGACCGCCGAGGTCACGCGACCGATGGACCCAGCCGCCAAGGGTGACGCGAGCGCCGACGTCGGCGCGGCGGAGCGCGCCGCCAAGGTGGGTGCGGAGCGTGGTGGCGAGGGCGGCGGCGGAGGGAGCGGTCACGTCGTGAGGTCCTGGCGCGCACGCGCCAGCGAGAGGAGGTGGAGGCCGAACAGGAGTCCGGTCGTGGCGCCGACCGCATCAGCGGTCCAGTCCCAGAGACTGGCCGATCGCCCCGGGATCAGCACCTGGTGCAGTTCGTCGACGAAGCCGAAGATCACCATCGCCGTGATCGCGTTGAGACGGCCCCGCACCGACACCGGTGTCAGGAGCGCCCGCGCGACCAGGTACCCGAGGATCGCATACACCGCAAAGTGCGCGACCTTGTCGGAACCGGGCACCGAAGTGATCGCCTCGGGCGGCGAAGGCCAGGACGTGAGCGCGAGGATGCAACACGCCCAGACGATCACGGGCCACCACCGCGGCGCCGGGGGCGCCGCGGCACTGCGCGGGTGACTCACGCAGCGACGCGCGGGTCCGAGGAAGGCTCGGACCGGGCGATCCCGGGGGCGAATCCAATGGTCATGACAGGGGGTAAATCTAACTGCCGTCAACACTTGGTGGTAGGCGACGGCGTTGACCCGCCCCCCCTCGGCCGGGTACTGTGCAAGATGCTGAACCTGCTCGACTTGTCGCCCGCCGAGGCGGAGCGCACCCTCCGGGAGTTCGCGACGACCCATGGCCACCAGGCCTACCGGGGCAGCCAGGTCGTGCCCCATCTGTGGCTGAAGCCGGTGGCGTCCTTCGCCGAGATGACGGACCTCCCGGTCGCCTTCCGCGACCTGCTCGCGCAGCACTTCACCCTGCCCCGCCTCGCGCTCGAGGCCCAGCAGGCCTCGAAGGACGGGACGCGCAAGTTCCTCTTCCGCATGGCCGACGGGCAGGCGATCGAGACGGTCGCGATCCCCGACGAGGACCGGATGACCTTCTGCATCTCGTCGCAGGCGGGGTGCGCGCTCCAGTGCGCGTTCTGCGCGACCGGCGCGATGGGGTTCGCCCGCAACCTCGACGTCCACGAGATCGCCGGGCAGGTGCGTGAACTCGCGCTCCTCGACCCGCCGGTGCGCGCGACGAACATCGTCTTCATGGGGATGGGCGAGCCGCTGATGAACTGGAAGGCGGTCGACCGGGTGCTCACCATCCTCAACGATGCGAAGGGCTTCGGGATCGGAGCGCGGCACATCACGGTCTCGACCGTCGGGTGGCTCCCCGGCATCGTCGAGCTGGGCAAGCGGAAGGAGCAGTTCCGCCTCGCACTGTCGATCCATGCCCCGAGCGACGCGCTGCGGCAGCAGCTCATGCCGGTGAACACGAAGTTCCCGCTCGCCGAGGTGATCGACGCGGCCGCCGAGTTCGACCGGCGCGTGACGTTCGAGTACGTGATGCTCGGCGGGGTGAACGATGCACCGACCCATGCCGACCAGCTCGCGGCGCTCGCCCGACGGTGCAAGGCCTTCGTGAACCTCATCCCGCTGCATCCCGGCGGGTCGATGGGCTTCACCCCCACGAGCCCCGAGGCGATCGCCAAGTTCGCGCGGCGGATCCGCAACGCCGGCGTCGAGGTCGCGATCCGCAAGAGCCGCGGCATCGACATCGCTGCGGCCTGCGGCCAGCTACGGGTCGAGCGGCTGCGGCGGGGGGCGCCAGCGGGCGCCCAGCACGATCGTCAAGTCGACGTAGCGTGAGCTGTCCGGGCGCGCCTCCTGGCGCGCCGCACCGAGCGCCCGGACGGCGAGCGCACCCCACTCCGCATTGCCCGTCCGCACGAGCACGAGCGAGCTGTCGAGCCGCGTGTCCCAGTTACCGGTCGAGACCACGTCGAAGCCGGCATCGCGCAACGCCGCGGTCCCCCGTCGCGCGAGGCCGCGCTGCCCGGTGCCGTTGAGCACCTCGACCCGGATGCGCACGTCGGCCGGCACGACGCGCTTCACCCGCTCGACACGTTCCGCCGCCTCAGAGCGTGCGGTGCCGGTGGGCGCCTCCTCCCGAGACCACCACCACGCGCCGATCCCGGCGAGCACCAGCGCGAGGAGGATCCAGCGACCGGGCTTCCTCACCGCACCGAGTTCCAGAGCCCGACGGCCTCGGGGAAGAGCGCCTTCCCTTCGCGCAACGTCCATTCGAGCCGCATCCGGACGACCTGCCGGAAGACGCCATCGAAATCATGCGGTAGGTGCTCGGCGAGGAAGGCGCGGTCGGCCTTCATGAAGCCGCGGCCGGGCTCGAGGAAGTCGGCCATGTAGAGTGCCCGGCCCGTGCGATCCCAGCCGGCAAAGCCGACGGTATGCCACCGGACGGCATCGAGCACGCTTCGGCGCGCCTCGCCGAGTGCGATGAGGTGGTTCGCCGCGGCGGGACCGTGCAGCACGTCGAGGGGCAGGTCGTGTCCCGCGGCGAGACGCCGCAGCTCCGCCTCCGGCGCATCGCGCAGCGCATCGTGGAAGCGCCCGACATCGTGCCAGGCCTGCGCCTCGGCGGTGTCGAGGCGGAGCTTCGTGGCCCAGTGATCGAGCAGCGCCGTGACGCGCCCGATGTGCGCGCGGCGCTTCTCGCCGACCTGGGCCCACTCTGGCAGGTCGAGGGGGCGCTCGGTCATCGCGCGTTCGTGATCCGACGGGTGAGTTCGGAGAGCTCGCTCGCGACCTGCTTGAGGCTCGTCGTCGCCTCCTCCATCTCCCGCAACGCGGCCGCCTGGTCCCCCGCCGCCGCGGCCACCGCCTCGGCGCCCGCGCGATTGCGACCCGCGATGTCCACCACGCGCCCCATGCGCTCCCGCAGGCGGGCGACCTCGGTCCCCTGGTCATCGGCGGAGATCGCGATGCGCGCCGCCTGCTGCGCCGCGCCGCCCGTCGCACTCACGATGCTCCCGAGTGCCTCGCGTGCGCCGCCGGAGAGGGTCTCGGCGTCCTGCATGAGCGCCTCGCCCCGTCCCATCAGCGAGGCCGCATCGCGCACGCGCTGCTCGAAGTCGCGCAACACGCCCTGCGCCTCGTCGGCGGCGCGCCCGCTCTCCTCGGCGAGCTTGCGCACCTCGTCGGCGACGACGGCGAAACCGCGTCCCTCGTGCCCCGCGCGCGCCGCCTCGATCGCCGCGTTGAGCGCGAGGAGGTTCGTCTGCACCGCCAGCTCGCGGATCACGGCGATGAAGCCCGTCACCTGCGTCGTGGTCTGCGTGAGCGCCCGCATGCGGTCCGCCCCTTCCGCGACCACCCGCTGGGCGCCGACGAGCCGCTCCATCGCGGTGTGCACCGTCCCGCGGTTCTCGGTGGCGATGGCGCTCGCCTTGCGCGTGGATTCGTGGGCCTCGCGCGCGTCCTGCGCGGTCGCGCGGGCGCGCGCATCGAGGCCCTGCGTGGACTCGATGCCTCGCGCGAGCTGCTCCGACTCCTCGACCACGGCGCGCCCGATCTCCCCGGCCGTACGCGCCACGGCTTCCCCGCCCCCGCGCAGCGTGCGCGCCGAGGTGGTGAGGGTGGCCAGTTCGCGCGAGAGGCGGTCGACCGTCTCGAGCAGCGGCTTGCGGAGGTCGAGGATGTGGATCGTCGTCGCGAGCTGGTTCGCGACGCGACGGATGAGCACCGACTCCTTGGCGCCATACGACCCGCGCTTGTGGGTGTCGAGCTCCATCAGACCGATGGTGTGGTCGCCGAACCGGAGCGGGACCACCGCGCGCGACGCGGCACTGGGGAGCGGCCGTTCGACGCGCGGATCCTTGTCGGCGTCCACGAGGATCACCGGACGCCCGGTGTCGATCGCCTCGCGCCGCAGTTGCTCGCCGTCGCGCGGCGGGGGTTCGGGCGGCCGCAGGAGTCCCGTGCTCGACCGGTAGATCAACGTGAGGCGATCGCGCTCGACGCGCAGGATGCGCATCTCGGTCCACTCGAGCAGCCGGTTCGCGAGGTTCTCGAGCCGCTTGATCGCGTCGCCGAGGTCGGCGTCGGTGGCGACCGCGATCTCCATCGCGAGGACCGTGTTGAGCTCCTCCGCCGCGATGCTCTCCTCGAGGATCCGCTTGAGGAGGAGGCCCGCGAACGCCAGGACGACGAGCACGACGCCGGCGCCCGTCCAGCCGAGGAACCCGAGCGCCAGCAGGAGCGCGCTGAGCCCCATCGCCCCGGTGCCGAGGCCGATCACCTCGTAGCGGAGGATGAGCGAGAACTCCTCGTCCGAGAGCTTTCCGCGGATGGAGAGCGTGAAGTAGTAGAGCGCCTTCGAGATGAGGAAGTGGACGAGGACGAACACCGCGACCGCGGGAACGCTCTGGCCGTCGAGGACCGAGTTGTCGGCGCCGAGCGGCCCGCGCGCGAGCGCATACCAGCCGAAGGCGGCGAAGAGCGCGGTGACCTCGCGCGCCGCGTTCTGCCACGCGGCGCTGGTGTTGCGCCGCAGCCAGGTGCGATCGGCGGCGAAGATGCCGATCGCGAGCCCGAGCGCGGTCGGCACGACGCCGATGATGAGAGCCCCGCCCACCGCGAGGGGCGCGATGAGATGGATCGCGGCGTACTTGGTGACGGCGAGCTGATCGCGCCGGAGGAAGGCGGTGACGGCGGTGATCGCCGCGATCCAGGATAGCCGATCGAGCCATCCCGGGAAGAGCACGACCCCGGCCACGAGCAACAGCGCGCCGATGGTCGAGAGCGCGAGCCGGTAGAGGGTCAGGACGAAGTTCACGCGGGGATCCGGTCGAGGGCGGCCCGAAGTTCGCGCACGAGGGCGAGCGCCGCGTCGACGCCCCGCTGGTCCGCCGCCTGCACGAGCGCACTACCGACGACGACTCCGTCGGCGAGCGCGCCGACCTGTTCGGCCTGTTCCGGGGTCGAGATGCCGAACCCGACGCAGATCGGGAGGTCGCAGACCGCCCGGAGGTCCGCGAGGCAGCGCGGCAGATCCGCCGCCACCTGTGGCTGCACGCCGGTAACGCCGAGCCGACTGATCAGGTAAACGAAGCCGCGCCCATGCTTGACGATCTCGGCCATCCGCTCGCGCGGCGTCGTCGGGGCGACAAGGCGCACGAACTCGAGCGGCCCCTCGCCAAGCCATGCTTCGCGCACCGGATCGGCCCCGACCGGGAGATCGGTCACGAGCACTCCCTGAACGCCGGACGCGGCGGCGCGCCCGAGGACGTCGGGCCCCGCGGCGAGCAATGGATTGAGGTAGCTGAAGAGCACCACCGGGACCCCGGGCCGCGCCTCGGCGACGAGCGCGAGCGCCCCGTCGAGCGTCATCCCCTGCTCGAGTGCCTTCTGCGAGCTCCCCTGGATGACCGGCCCGTCCGCGAGCGGATCGGAGAACGGGACGCCGACCTCGAGGACGTCGCAACCCGCCGCCGGCAGCTCCCGGAGGAGTCGGAGCGAGGCCGCACGGTCGGGGTGACCGGCGGTGACATAGCAGACGAGGGCACGGCGACGGGCAGCACGCAGCGTCGCAAGATGACCCGAGAGCGAACGACTCAGAGGAAGTAGTCCCCGACGCGCACCCCGTACCGCTCGGGGTCGCCCGTCTTGATGATGGTCCGGCGGAAGTTCCCCGAGTCGTCGCGCTCGGCGAGGTCGACGAGGGTCCCGGGATGCTGGACGTTGCCCAGCGCATCGCTGACGATGCGCACGATCGGACGCGAGATCATGTCCTGCAGCGGGTTCGCCCCATGCACGATCGCGAGCTCGAAGGTGTCGAGCACCACGAAGGTGCCCACCGGGTAGATGCCGAGCAGCGCGACGAAGGCCTTGACGACCACCGGGTCCATGCCGCGGCGCGGGTTGTCGCGCATCTCGCGCAGCACCTCGGCGGGATCGAGCGCCTCGGACATGTAGATGCGCCGCGTCGTCGCCGCGTCGAAGCCGTCGGCCACCGCGACGATCTTGCTGTAGAACGTCATCTCCTGCATCCGCAGCGAACGCGGGTATCCCGTCAGGTCGCGCTTCATGTGGTGCTGGTACGCGACGAGCATCGACCGATACGGGAACTCCGACTGCTCCCGGAGCTGGAACAGCGCGAGGACGCCGAGCCACGGATGCGCGGCGACGAGCTTCCACTCGTCATCGTTCAGCATCTCCGGCTTGCGGATGATGTCGATGGGGACCCGCGACTTGCCGATATCATGGAAGAGCCCGGCGAACCCGAGGTCGTACAGCTGCAGACGGGAGAGTCCGAGGCGGCGCCCGAGCGCGACGGAGAAGATGCAGACGTTGACGCAGTGCGTGAACGTGTAGTCGTCGTAGTCGCGGATGGTCGTCAGCCCGATCAGCGACGTCTCCTCGGCGAGGATCTGGTCGACGATGCCCTGCACCACGCGCTTGATCTTCTTGATGTTCGGGCTCGCGCCCATGCGCACCGAGTTGATCACTTCCTTCGTGGTGCTCACCGACTGCTGGTACGTCCGCTTGGCGCGTTCCTTCGTCTCGACGGCGTCCTGCGGATCATCGGCGGCCTCGATCGGCGGCGTGACCTCGAAGACGCCGACGTTGGTATCGGCGAGCCGCTTGAGGAGCGCATCGAAGCGCTCGGCCGGTCCGCGCCCCTGCGGGTTCGCCAGGAACGACAGGAGGATCGTCCAGTCGCGGACCGCAGGCTTCTCGTGGAACCGGATGAGGCCCACGCCCGCGTCGCGGCAGCGACCGAGGATGTACGAGAAGCTCGTGTAGTTGTCGAGGTCGAGCTTCATGCGGGTGGAGTTCAGGAAGATGAACTCGCCCGCGAGCCGGAACTCGCACTCGCCATCGCCGGCGATGAGGTCGCCCGAGAGCCCGGCCAGGTCGTCGAGCGCCTTCTGCACGACGGCATTCTCGACGGGATACAGCTTGAGGTTGCGGAGCGCGACATAGAGGCCGAGGATCCAGCTGCGCCCGATCGTCCGCACGGTCCCTTCGCCGAGGCCGGCGCCCGTCGGCATGGTGCCGGTGCGCGCGACCGACGGGCGTCCGCCCGGCGGCGTGCCCTGGGTGTCGCTCATGCGGCACCGCCCTTGAGCGCCCGCGACACCGCGCTCTTCACGATGACCTCCTTCTCCCCGACCGCCTTCTCCAGCACCGCACGCGACGCGGCGGAACCGATGCGCCCCAACGCGAGCGCCGCGCAGGCGCGCAACTCCGGATCCTCCTTGCGGGCGAACAGCCCGCCCTTCGCGTTCAGCAGTCCGTCAAGGAACGTGATCCCGCCGTCTCCGCAGATCGATCCGTACAGTTCGAAGAGCGCGATCCGTTCCGTGCGGTCGGCGTCCTTCGCACCCTTCCCCTTCACGAGCGCGTCGACCTTCGCCAAAGCGGGACGGTGCGTGCGCGCCATGAGGGCGCGGATCGTCGCGATGCGGATGTCTCGGTCCTCGTCGTTCAGCGCGGTCTCGAGGGCCGAGAGCGCGCCCGGAGTGCCGATCTCGGTCAGGGCGGTCACCGCTGCGGCGCGAAGGGGGCGTTCGGCGCCGCTGCCGAGCACCTCGCCGAGCGACGGCACCGCCGCCGCCGTGCGCATGGCCCCGGCGCGGCGGATGGCCTCGCGCGCGACCGCTGGCTTCGCGTCCTTCACGAGGCGCACCAGTTCGCCCGTGTTGGACTGCGCCAGCCGCTCGGCCGAGGCTTCGAGCAACGGCCGGAGTCCGACGTTCTGCGTGCGGTCGATGGAGTCGAGCACGACCGCGAGCGCGGTCGGCTTGAGCTGCCCGAAGAGCTGTGCGAGATCCTCCTTCGGCGGCAGCGACGCGGACTCCTCCAGCGCCTGAAGCATCTGCGCGAGCGCATCGGGATGGCTGAGCCGGTCCGCGAGCCGCCCGAAACGTTCCTTGTCTTGCGGCGTCAGTTCGCGCGCGCGCTGCATCGTCGCCCCGACCTCGCGCAGCAGGAAGGCGACGCTCGAGAACTGCCCCGCCGAGAGCAGATGCAGCACGAGGGCCTCGAGGTCGTTCGCGACCTCGGTGCGCACGAGCGGATCGACCTGGAGCTCGAAGATGTCGAGGAGTGCGCAGAGGACGAGGCGGCGGAGGTCGAGGTCGTACTCCCGCGTTGTCTCCTGTCGGAGGTACTCGATCTCGTTCGCGTCGAGGAAGTAGAGCGTGGAGTCGAAGTCCTCCATGCGGACCACGCCCGACTGTCGCGAAGGCGCGGCACCGCCCTCCTGCGTCTGCTCCTGCGCCTGCTCGTCCTTGGCCTCGTCGATCGCGTTGCTGAGCGGCTCATGCGACCGCCCGAGCGGCGCAGGCCACTTGCCCGGCTCGGCGGACGGATCGAGCGGAGCGGACGGGTCGTTGAGCTCGACGTAGCGATAACGCATGCAGGTGAAGTCCTGCTCCCACAGCATCGTGAGCAGGTCGTCCTCCGCTGCGGTCGCGCGGCGCACCCGCGGGAGCAGCGCCATGAACTTCTCGAGCTCGGACTCCTCGAATCCCGACGTCCACGTGAACTCGCGCAGGCCGTCCTTGAACAAGAGCCACGGGATCGAGTCGCCGCTCTTCTCCGGCGACGCGTGCACCACGACCCCGCTCCACGTGAACTGCGTCTCGGTCACCGTGATCGTCAGCGTGTCGGTCTGCTCCCAGAGCGGACCGAATGAGCGCTTGACGTTCTCGAGCGCCTTCAGGTACGTCGGGTTGTTGTGCATGTACAGCTGATGCGCCCGCACGCCCTTGTCGAGGAGCTTGAACATGTCCTCGACGATGGAAGGCGCGAACGGCGGCTCCTCCCTCTCCGTATCGGGCGCGAGCGGGGTGCTCACGGCGTGCCCCGGACCTCGAGCATCGGCGCGACCTGCGCGACGTCCTTGTCCCCGCGTCCGCTCACGCAGAGGAGCACCGGTTCGTCGTCGGCCCAGCGACCCCGCTGGGCAGCCATCCACGCGATGGCGTGTGAGGTCTCGAGCGCCGGGATGATCCCCTCGAGGCGGCTCAGCAGCTCGAACCCGCCGAGCGCCTCGTCGTCGGTGACCGCGACGTAGGTCGCGCGCCCCGAGTCCTTGAGGTACGCATGCTCGGGCCCGACGCCGGGATAGTCGAGGCCGGCGGAGATCGAGTGCGCGGGGTGCACCTGACCGTTCGCATCCTGCAGCAGGTAGCTCAGGGTGCCGTGCAGCACGCCGGGCACGCCCAGGCTGAGCGACGCCGAGTGGCGGCCGGTGTCGATCCCCTCGCCCGCGGCCTCGACGCCGATCAACTCGACGTCGGCATCCGCGGTGAAGGCGTGGAAGATGCCCATCGCGTTCGAGCCGCCGCCCACGCAGGCGATCACGCTGCGCGGGAGACGGCCCGCGCGCTCGATCATCTGCGCCCGCGCCTCACGGCCGATGATCGCTTGGAAGTCGCGCACCATGCGCGGATACGGCGCCGGACCGACCACGCTGCCGATGATGTAGTGGGAGTCGGTGCAGGTGCTGACCCAGTCGCGGATCGCCTCGCTCGTCGCGTCCTTCAGCGTCCGCGTCCCCGCCGTCACCGGGACCACAGTCGCCCCCATCAGGCGCATGCGGAACACGTTGAGCTGCTGGCGACGCATGTCCTCCTCACCCATGTAGACGACGCAGGTGAGCCCGAGGCGCGCACAGACCGTCGCCGTGGCGACGCCGTGCTGCCCCGCGCCGGTCTCGGCGATGATCCGCTGCTTCCCCATCCGCTTCGCGAGCAGGGCCTGCGCCAGCGCGTTGTTGATCTTGTGCGCGCCGGTATGGTTGAGGTCCTCGCGCTTGAGCCAGACGGGCGCGCCGATGTGCGCCGACAGCCGCGGCGCCTCGGTGAGTGCGGAGGGGCGGCCCACGTACGTCGCGAGGAGATGGTCCAGCTCCGCCTGGAAGGCGGGATCCGCGAGCGCCGAAGCGAGCGCCGCCTCGAGCTCGTCGAGCGCGGGGATCAGCGTCTCGGGCACATAGCGCCCGCCGAATGCTCCGAACCGATCGGTCGTGGCCGAACTCATCACACCTCGCGCAGGCGCGCCGCTTGGGCGAACGCCCGCATCAGCCCATGGTCCTTGATGCCCGGCGACACCTCGACGCCGGAACTCACATCCACTGCCGCGGGTGCGAGCGTCCGCACCGCCTCCCTCACGTTCTCCGGCCGCAGGCCGCCGGCCAGCATCACCATCGTCCGGTCGCGGAGGGCCGCCACGGCCGGGACCGACGCGGCCCAATCGAAGGCCACCCCCGTGCCACCGGACCGGCCGCCGACCGCCGTGTCGAGCACCACCCCATCCGCCGCCGCGAGCACCTCCGGGTGGAGCCGCTCGAGGGTCCCGCCAGCCACGCGCACGACGACCCAGATCGCGCCCGCATACCGTTCTCGCAACGATAGAACGCTGTCTGGCGTTCCGCCACCGTGCAATTGTAGCACATGGAGCTGGACCGCGTCCGCGATCCGCAACACCGCGTCGACCTCTCGCACGACAAAGACACCGACCCGCTGCACCGCACTCCCCTCGAGGCCGGCGAACATTGCGCGCGCCCGCGGGGCGTCGAGCAGCCGCGGACCGTGCGCGAAGATCGCCCCGGCGTATCGCGCGTCGAGTTCGGCCCCGATCGCCGCATCCTCGGCCCGGGTGAGGCCGCAGAACTTGAGGTCAGGCACGAGCTCGTCGCTCGACACCGGAGAGCGCACGGACCGCTGCCGCACCGTCCGCCGCGACCGACAACACCGAGCCCACGAGTACCGCGTCCGCCCCCGCGGCAGCGGCCCGCTCGACCTCGAGGACGCTCGTCACCCCGCTCTCGTAGACCGCCACCCGGTCCGGCGGCACGAGGGGCAGCAGTCGGATCCCCGCCGCATCGTCGATCCGCAACGTTTCGAGATCACGATTGTTCACGCCGACGATCGCGCCCGGCACCGACAGGGCCACGAGCAGTTCCGCCTCGGTGCGCACCTCCACGAGGCACTCGAGCCGACGCGCATGCGCGACGGCGGCCAGCGCCCGGAGCCGATCCGCCGGCAACGCGCGCGCGATCAACAGCACCGCCGAGGCACCTGCCGCGCGTGCCTCGAGGAGCTGCACCTCATGCGTGAGGAAGTCCTTTCGAAGAAGCGGGAGCGCGACCGCGGCACGCACGGCCTCGAGGTCCTCGAGCGAGCCACCGAACCGCGAGGGCTCGGTGAGCACCGAGAGTGCGGCGGCGCCGCCCGCGGCATACGTCGCGGCCCGCGAGGGCGCGTCGATCGCATCATTGATCACGCCCTTGCTCGGGGATCGCCGCTTGAGCTCGGCGATCACGCGGACGCACGGCCCGCGCAACGCCTGCGCGAACGACGGCGGGACCGCGATCCCATCCGCCTTGGTCTCGAGCCAGCGGACCCGCTCGCGGTCGGCCGCTGCCAATCGGGCGCGCGCCTCAGAACTTGCCGTGAGTTCGCCGAGGGGACCGACGGGAGGGATCCAGGCAGGCATGGCTTGTGCTTCGGGCAATGTTCGGATACCGTTACTTCGGGTACTGTTCGGGAGTCAAACGCACGATGGCCACCGTTGGCCACGCCGCCCTCATCCCCATCCGCAGGGACCGCCGAGATGCCGCTCACCAAGCGCCAGCGCCAGATCCTGGACTTCCTCACCAGCTACGCCGGTGAGCATGGATACGCTCCGAGCTTCGAGGAGATCGCTGAACAGTTCAACTATAACTCACTCGCCACGGTGCACGAGCACCTGTCGAACCTCGAGCGGAAGGGATACATCAAGCGCTCGTACAACGAGAGCCGCGCGATCGAGATCCTCCCGTCGGACATCTTCCCGAAGGCGATTGAGCTTCAGGTGCTCGGCGCGGTCGCGGCCGGCGTACCGATCGAGGCCTTCGAGACGCACGAGACGATCGCCGTCCCGGACGATTTCGTGCGGCGTGCGGGCAACCACTACGTGCTCAAGGTCCGCGGCAACTCGATGATCGAGGACCAGATCTCCGACGGTGACTACGTCGTCGTTCATGACCGGCCGTCGGCAGACAACGGGGAGATGGTGATCGCGATGGTCGAGGATGCGGGCGCGACAGTTAAGCGGTACTACCGGGAACGCGACGGACGGATCCGGCTTCAGCCGGCGAACGCGACCATGACGCCGACCTACGTCCACGAGAGCCAGGTGCGCGTGCAGGGGATCGTGGTCGGGGTGATGCGGAGGTACTAGCGGCGAGGGGAAGCCGACGACGTGGAGAGAGAGTCGCCGCAGCTCATCGGTGCGTCGCGGCGGCAGCACGCAGGCGGCCGAGGGCGTCCCACCCCTTCCCCGAGTCAAGCGCCGAACGAGCCGCGCCAAGGCCGGCCTCGATAGAGGTGGCCAGTCCCGCGACGTAGATTGCCGCCGCGGCATTCAGGAGGACTGCCGCCTCCGCCCCCGCGGGGCCCTTCCCCATGAGCACGCGCTCGATCACCAGCGCGTTCTGTGCCGGCTCGCCGCCGACGAGATCCGCCGCGTTGACATCGCGGAATCCCAGAGCGGATGGATCGATGGTCCACCGGGCGATGCGCCCATCCTTCAGCTCCAGGACCGTCGTCTGCCCGAGCGGAGAGATCTCGTCCATGCCGGGCGCCCCGTGCACCACGAGCGAGTGCGCGGTCCCCAGCTCGCTCAGCGCCCCGGCGATCAGATCGAGCCGGGCGGGATCGGCGACTCCGACGACCTGACGCCCGGCGCCGGCAGGGTTCGCCAGCGGCCCCACGAGGTTCATGACCGTCTGGATCGCGAGCTCGCGACGGACCGGACCGACGTGGCGCATCGCCGGGTGCATGGTCGGCGCGAACATGAAGACGATTCCGGCGTCGTCGAGCACGCGCCGCATCTTCTGCACCGGGACGTCGATCGCGACCCCAAGCGCCTCGAGTACGTCGGCACTCCCGGAGCGGGAGGTGAAGGATCGGTTGCCATGCTTCGCGATCCGCACGCCGGCGCCGGCCGCGAGCAGCGCCGCCGCGGTGGAGATGTTGAACGTCGTGACCGTACCGCCGCCCGTGCCGCAGGTATCGACGAGGGCGTCGGCCGTGGGGACGTCCAGACGTGTCATCGCTTCGCGAAGGGCGCGGGCCGCACCGGCGACCTCGCTCGAGGTCTCGCCGCGCACGCGAAGCGCCATGAGCAGGGCGGCCATCTGCGCCGGACTCGCCTCACCGGACATCACGACCCGGAACGCCGCCGCCGCCCCTTCCCCGTCCAGCGTCTCGCCCGAAGCCAGCGTCCGGAGGACCTGCTGGATGACGCTACCGCTCACGGATGGAGCCGTGCAGCCGGTCCGGGAGGCGCGCCTCGCTCGCGATGAGCGAGATCACGAGGCCGAGCATGCGTACGCGCTCCACATCCTCCTCGACGAACAGGCCCTGCTGGGCCCGATTGGTCAGGTTGACCACGCCGACGAGCTCGTCGTGGAGCACGAGCGGGAACGAGATGAACGAACCCGTGGTCAGATAGTCGTCGCCGAGGAGAGGCTGCTGCTTCGCATCGACCGCATCGACGACGAGCATCGGTTCGCGCCGCTCGGCGACGCGCCCGGCGACCCCATGTCCGATGGTCACCACCTTGCCGATCTGCACATGCGGCGCGAGGCCCCGCGCCGCAGCGAGGTAGATCGTCCCCGGCTCCTTCCCGACGAGGAAGAGCGAGCAGCGGAGCGACTGCATGTCGTCCCCCACCAGGGCGAGAAGGCCCTCGGAGAGCCGATGAGGGTCCTTCGTTTCGGCGGCGAGCGTCATGACGCGGTCGAGCAGGTAGAGCGTCCGGGTGCGCGACCGCAGCGCCTCGCTGCGCCGATGGAGCTCGATGTGCGCCTGCTCGAGCTGACCGACCGAGGCGGTGAGCTGGTGCTCGAGGGCCGCCAGCTTGCGCAACGTCCGGCGCGATTCCTCCGCCCGACGCGCCTCCTCGCGCTCGCGCGCGACCGCCTCGGCCGGATCGACGACCGGCTGCGAGGCGGTCAGCCGCGCATGCGCGACCTGCCGCTCGAGCTCCGAGAGCCGCGTGAGGTATTCGCCGTGGACGCGCTGCGTCACCTCCTCCAGGGTCTTCCGCGCCTCGTCCCGAACCTCGCGATCATGGAAGCGAGCGAGGGCGAGCTCGAAGAGCCCGGCGAGCGGCGCGACCCGTTCCACTGCGCGCGTGCCGAAGACCCGCTTCGGCTCGACCAGCGAGAGCACGGCGACGAGCTGTCCGTCGACCTTGATCCCGCGGAGGGCCACGGTCGCCCCTTCGTCGGCTGGCCCGAGCTTGAAGAGTCGCGCGTAGGCCGGCGGCTCCTCACCGACGTCGCCGAAGGTGCCGCCGTCCTGCACGGTGCGGAGCACCTGCCGCGGCAACTGCTCCAGCGACGTCTCGAGCGGGACCCGTTCCACCCGCCCGTCGCGCACCGCGAGCCGCTCGCGGACGAGCCCCTGTCGCGGGTCGAACCGGAGGAGCGCGACGTGCGCCTCCCGGTCGTTCTCGGCGACCGCACCGGCGAGCGAGACGAGGGCAGCGTCGAGGTCGGTGGCGCTGCCGAGGGCTTGGGCGAGCGAGGGGAGCGTGCGCGCGGTCATGGAGGGGGAAAGGTCCCCCACGCGACGCACAAAGTCAATCGAAGCGCGAACGCGCGTCCGCTGTGCCCGAACGTGGTCCGCGTTGCTTGAATCGATCCGTCGCGTACGGTAGGTTTCCCGTGATGGCGGAGCGCACCCTCCAGTTGGTCCTGCACTACGACGGCACCGAGTTCGCCGGCTGGCAGGTCCAACCCGGACGGCGCACCGTGCAAGGGGTCCTCGAGACCACGTTGGCCGGGATGGCCGGTGCCCCGGTGCGCGTTACGGGGGCGGGCCGGACGGACGCAGGGGTGCACGCGCGAGGACAGGTCGCCGGGATCACCGTCGCCGAGCACTGGACGGCGGAGAAGATGCGGCGCGTCCTGAACGAGAAGCTCCCGGAGGACCTGTGGGTCGCGGCGGCGTACGAGATGCAGCCGCGGTTCCACGCGCGATTCAGTGCGACCGCTCGACGCTACAGTTACGCGGTTGGGCTCGACGAGGGAGCTGCGTCGCCGTTCCGGCGGCGGTGGACGCTCCCTTGGACCCGGGCCCTCGACCGCGAGGTGCTCGAATGGTGCGCACCGCGGTTGGTGGGGATGCACGTGTTCCGTGGGTTCGCCGTGCGCGGTACCGCGCCGGCGGATGACGATCACAGGTGCGACGTGCATCTCGCCCGGTGGCGCCCGGCAGCAGCGGGGCTCCCGGAAGGGCTGGTGTTCGACATCAAGGCCAACCGGTTCCTGCACCACATGGTGCGGTTCCTGGTGGGCACGATGCTCGAGGTGGCGAGTGGTAAGCGGCCGAAGGACGACTTCGCCGCACTGCTCTCCGCCGACCGGAATGACGAGGTATCGCCCCCCGCGCCGTCGGTGGGACTCTGCCTCGAGGAGGTCACCTATCCCGCCGACCTGTACCTGACGCCCTGATGCGCCTCTATCTCGCCACCGTTGCCGCCGAAGAGATCCGCTGGGCCACCGCGGCGGGGCTGCTCGACGGCGTGGTCGCGACGCCCGCGGTGCTCGCGGCGGAGTTGCCGCACGCCGACCCGCGTGAGATCCTTGCAGAGCTCGCCGATCGCACCACCCTGCCGATCTTCGCGTCGGTCCCGTCGCTCGACGCGGCCGAGATCGTGCGCGGCGGGAAGACGCTGGCGAAGCTCTCGGAGCACCTCATCGTCGCGGTGCCCCTGGTGGAGGATGCCCTGCCGGCCATGCGCCGGCTCGCCAGCGAGGGCGTCCGGGTGGCGGCGACGCTCGTCCACTCGGTCGCCCAGGGACTGCTCGCCGCCAAGGCGGGGGCGGCGCACGTGGTGGTGCCCGTCGACGCGCTCGAGGCCGTCGGGCACCCGCCGGAATCGGTGATCCGTGCGCTGCGCGAGGCGATCGAGCGTTCGCGGCTGGAGTGCGATGTGGTGGCGGCCGGCGCGCCGAGTGCGACGCGCTTCGCCGAGCTCGCGACGGCTGGTGCGGACGCGGCGGTGGTCACGCCGGCCGCGCTGCACGGCTTCCTGCAGCATCCGCTCACCGATCGCGGTCTCGATCGGTTCCTCGGCGACATCAGCCGGCGCGCCAAGCCGCGCCGCACCAAGTGAGCCGACGCATGTCCCGCCTCGTGCGCCATCTCGGTCCCGTGCTCTTCCTCGCGCTCGCCGCCTGCGAGGGCGCGAATCCGAGCCTGTCCGACGCGCAAACCACCAAGCGGCCTCCGGCGGGCGCGCCGAGCACGCAGTTGCCCGCGCCGGACCCCTCGCCGCAGGCGATCGCGGGATCTCGCCGGACGGCGATCACCGAGGCGGTGGCGCGGGTCTCGCCCGCCGTCGTCACGGTGCAGACCGAGCGCCTGCAGCGCACCTCCGCCTCACCGTTCGACCTGTTCTTCGGCTCGCGCTCCGGTCAGGAGGTCGCCTCCGGCATCGGGTCGGGCTTCATCGTGCGGGCCGACGGGGTGATCGTGACGAACGCGCACGTCATCAGCGGCGCGAGCCGCGTGCAGGTCGCGCTGCGCGACGGCACCACCTACCCCGCGACGGTCATCGGCGAGGACGAGCTGAACGATCTCGCCGTGCTGAAGATCGACGCGACGGACCTGCCCACCGCGCCGCTCGGGACCTCGCGCGGCCTGCTCATCGGCGAATGGGTCATCGCGATCGGCAACCCCTACGGCTTCCTGCTCGGCAACTCGGAGCCGAGCGTCACGGCGGGTGTGGTGAGCGGCGTGGGCCGCAACCTCACGGGCCGCGGTGACGGACCGGGCGTGTATGTGGACATGATCCAGACCGACGCGTCGATCAACCCCGGTAACTCGGGTGGGCCGCTCATCGCCGCGACCGGCGAGGTGGTGGGCGTGAACTCGTCGATCTACACGCCGAGTGGCGGTTCGATCGGGCTCGGGTTCGCGATCCCGATCGATCGCGCGCGTCGCGTGGCGGAGGACCTGCTCGCGCACGGCAGCGTCCGCCGTCCGTGGATCGGCGTGAAGGTCGTGCAGACCGGCGCGAGCGCCGGCCGCGGGTCGCTCACCGCCGGCGCGACCATCGAGCGCATCGTGCCGGGCAGCCCGGCCGCCGAGGCCGGGCTGCGCGAGGGGGACGTGATCATCCGCTCGCGGGACCGCACCATCCGCAACCCGTACGACTGGGAGGCCGAGCTGCTCGAGCTCCGCGTGGGCGAGACGGCGCAACTGCAGGTGCGGCGCGGCAGCCGCGAGCAGACGGTGAGCGTGCGCGTGAAGGACCTGCCGGAGGTGGGCGCGGAGAAGGTCGCGGTCCTCCGCGAGCTCGAGCTCGTCTCCCTGACGGCGGCGATCCGCGCAGAGCGCGGGGTCCGGAGCGCGCAGGGGGCCGTCGTCTACCAGGTCACCGAGCGCGTGCAGCAGGCCCTCGGACTCCAGCCGGGCGACGTCATCATCCAGATCAACCGCACGCCGGTCACCGACGCGCAGCAGGCCGCGCGGGTGCTCGAGTACTACAGCGGCCGCGGGCCCATCCGCATGTTCTTCGAGCGCGCGGGGACCGTCTACTCCACCGACTTCCGCATCTCATGACGCACGCGCAGTACAAGTCCCCGCTCGCCGAACGCTACGCCTCCAAGGCGATGCTCGAACTGTGGAGCGCGCAGACCCGGCACGGGCTCTGGCGCCGGCTCTGGCTCGCGCTCGCGGAGCACGAGCGGGCGCTCGGCATCGACATCCCCGCGGCGGCGATCGAGGAGATGCGCGCACACCTCGACGACATCGATTTCGCCGTCGTTGCCGGGTACGAGAAGCGCTTCCGGCACGACGTGATGGCGCACGTGCACGCGTTCGGCGATGTAGCCCCCGCGGCGAAGGGCGTCATCCATCTGGGCGCCACGAGCTGTTACGTGACCGACAACGGGGACCTCATCCAGATGCGGCGCGGCCTCGAGCTCCTGCGGGGCCGGGTGATCGCGCTTGTCCGGAGCCTCTCGGCGTTCGCGCGCGACTGGCGCGCCGAACCGACGCTCGGCTACACGCACCTGCAATCGGCGCAGCTCACCACGGTGGGCAAGCGCGCGACGTTGTGGCTGCAGGACCTCGTCCTCGACCTCGCCGACCTCGACCATCGCATCGCGACGCTGCCCATGCGCGGCGTGAAGGGCACGACGGGGACGCAGGCGAGCTTCCTCGAGCTCTTCGGCGGCGACCATGCGAAGGTGCGCGAGCTCGACCGCCGCGTCTGCCACGCCATGGGGTTCCCCGGCTCCATCCCCGTGAGCGGCCAGACGTACTCGCGCAAGATCGACGCGCACGTGCTCGACGTGGTCGCCGGGATCGCGACGAGCGCGGCGAAGTTCGCGAGTGACCTGCGGATGCTGCAGAGCTTCGGCGAGATCGAGGAACCCTTCGAGAAGGACCAGATCGGCTCGTCGGCGATGGCGTACAAGCGCAATCCGATGCGCTCGGAACGGATCAACAGTCTCGCGCGGTTCGTCCAGCAGGTCGCCGGCACGGCCAACCAGACGCATGCGGTCCAGTACTTCGAGCGCACGCTCGACGACTCGGCCATCCGCCGGCTCGTCATCCCCGAGGCCTTCCTCGCGACCGATGCGATCCTCATCCTGATGGAGAACGTGGCGAGCGGCCTGGAGGTGCATCCGGCGCGCATCCGGCAGCGGATCCGCGAGGAGCTGCCCTTCATGGCCACCGAGTCGCTCATCGTGCGCGCCGTCGGCGCCGGGATGTCGCGGCAGGACGCGCACGAGGTGATCCGCGTGCATTCCATCGCGGCGGCGCGCGCGATGAAGGACGAGGGTAAGCCCAACGACATGCTCGAACGCCTCGCCGGCGACCCGGCGTGGACGGTCCCGGGCGACGCGCTCCGCGACTCGCTCGACCCGGCGCGCTTCATCGGGCGCTCGGCGCATCAGGTCGACGACTTCCTCACCGAGGTCGTGGCCCCCATCCTGTCCGCGTCCGGCGAGTCGGGCCCCGCCCGCGAGGAGGTCCGCGTATGAGTCCGTTGCTCGTCGGGGCGACCAATCTCCCCCTCCCCCTCCTTCGCCGCGGCAAGGTGCGCGACGTCTACGAGGTCGATGCCCAGCGGTTGCTGCTCGTCGCGAGCGACCGCGTGAGCGCATTCGACGTGGTGATGCGGGAGCTGGTGCCCTTCAAGGGGGCGGTGCTGACCCAGATCACGGCCTGGTGGCTGCGCCACTTCGAGAGCGAGGTCGCACACCACATGCTCTCGTGCGACGTGGAGGAGATCATCAGGGCCGTGCCCGCGGTGCAGATGCACCGCGACGAACTCGCGGGCCGCGCGATGCTGTGCCGCCGCACCGAGGTATTCCCGGTGGAGTGCGTCGTGCGCGGCTACCTCAGCGGGTCGGCGTGGAAGGAGTACCAGGCGCAGGGCACGCTCGCCGGCGAACGCCTTCCGGCCGGGTTGCGCGAGAGCGAGCGCCTGGACCCGCCGATCTTCAGCCCCGCGACGAAGGCGGAGACGGGGCACGACGAGAACATCACGATCGCGCACATGGCGGAGGTCGTGGGCGGCGACGCCGCCGCGACCCTCGAGCGGCTGGCGCGCCTGGTGTACGGCCGCGGACGCGAACTGGCGGCGACGCGCGGCATCCTGATCGCCGACACCAAGTTCGAGTTCGGGCGCGCGGGCGACGGACGGGTGCTGCTCATCGACGAGGTGATGACCCCCGACAGCTCGCGCTTCTGGCCTGCCGACCAGTTCGCGCCGGGGCGCGGCCAGCCAAGCTTCGACAAGCAGCCGCTCCGCGACTGGCTCAACGTGGAACGCCGTGCCGGGCGCTGGGACGGCAACGCCCCGCCCCCGACCCTCCCCGACGAGGTGGTCGCCGCGACGAGCGCGCGCTACCTCGAGGCCTTCGAGCGCCTGACCGGCTCCCCCCTCGACCTGACCCGACTCCCGTGAACTTCGCCCGTGAAGGGATCCCCTTCATCCTGATCGCCATGGCGCTCGCCGCCGCGGCCTACGCGGGGGCGCTCGCGCGCCGCTCGTGGCCGCTCTGGCTGCTCGCGTTCGTCCTGACGCTCCTCGTGCTCTGGGTGGCGTACTTCTTCCGCGACCCCGAACGGGCGGGCGCGCGCGGCGACCAGCTGGTGATCTCGCCCGCCGACGGCCGCGTTATCGACATCGTGGAGGTCGACGAGCCGGCCTTCCTGCAGGGCCGCGCGATCCGCATCTCCGTCTTCATGAACGTCTTCAACGTGCACGTCAACCGGTACCCGGTGAGCGGGAAGGTCGCCTACGTGCACTACAACCCGGGCAAGTTCCTCAATGCCGCGGCCGACAAGGCGTCGCTCGAGAACGAGCAGAGCTCCATCGGCGTGCAGACGGCCCGGCATCGCGTGCTCTTCCGGCAGATCGCCGGGCTCATCGCCCGGCGCATCGTGACCTACAGCCGCGAGGGAGATGACGCGGAACAGGGGGAGCGCATGGGCCTCATCCGTTTCGGGTCCCGCGTCGACGTCTTCGTCCCGGTCGGCTCGGTCGTGAAGGTGACGCTCGGCGAGCGGCCCCAGGCGGGCGTGACGGTGCTGGCGGAGCTCCCGAAATGAAGCCCGAGCGCCGACGGTTCCCGCGCCCCTCGCTCGTGATGCTGCCCAACGGCTTCACGCTCGCGAACCTGTTCTTCGGCATCTTCGCCATCGTCTCGGCCTCGCGCGGCCAGCACGTGCAGGCGGGGTGGTACATCGTGCTCGGCGCGTTCTGCGATGCCATCGACGGCCGCATCGCGCGCGCGACGAACACCGGGAGCGCCTTCGGCGAGGAACTCGACTCGCTGGTGGACGCGATCTCGTTCGGCGTCGCCCCGGCGTTCATGATGTACTTCGCCGTGCTCCGGCACTCGGGATGGGACTGGATCCTCGTCTTCATCTTCGCCGCCTGCGCGGTGATGCGGCTCGCGCGCTTCAACATCGAGTCGGCGGGCGAGGCGAAGAAGGCCGCCTACTTCAAGGGGCTGCCGAGTCCGGCCGCCGGCGGCACGCTCGCGACCTACTACTGGTTCAGCCAGACGCCGCTCTACAACGAGTTCTTCGTCGACTGGCCCTGGGAGACCATCATGCGGTACCTGATGCTCACCCTCTCGGCGCTCATGATCTCCGACGTGCCGTACCCGGCGTGGCCGAAGTTCAGCTTCCGCACGCTGCACGGCATCCTCGGCATCACCGTGCTCTTCTCGTCGATCTTCGCGCTGTTCTTCCTGCCGCGGGAGTTCTTCTTCCCGGTGGGCGTGGTGTACGTGATCACCGGGATCGTGCTCGCGATCCTGCGCAACGTGTTCGAACTCCCGCCGCCGTTCGACGACACCCCCGAGGGTGACGCGCGCGATGGCCTTTCCCCCGAGGGTGCCCGTCCGTGAAGCGGTTCCGCGTCTCCGTCCATATCGTCCCGCGCAAGGGACTGCTCGACCCGCAGGGCAAGGCCGTCGCCGATGCCCTCCACACGCTCGGGTTCTCCGCCGTCGCCGACGTCCACGTCGGTCGCCACCTGGTGATCGAGACCGGTGCGAGCGATGCCGCGCATGCCGAGTCCTCGGTGCGGGAGATGTGCGGCCGCCTGCTCGCGAACCCGGTGACCGAGGACTACGAGATCGCCGCCGTGACCCCGGTGGCCGCGGCATGAGCGGTCTCAAGGTCGGCGTGGTCTCGTTCCCGGGGTCCAACTGCGACGAGGACGCGCTGTTCGCGATCGTGGAGCAGCTCCACGAGACGGCCGTCCTCCTCTGGCACAAGGATCACGACCTGCAGGGTGCGGACGTCATCATCCTCCCCGGCGGCTTCAGCTACGGCGACTACCTGCGCTCCGGCGCGATCGCGCGGTTCTCGCCGATCATGCAGGAGGTCGTGGCGCACGCGAAGCGGGGCGGCCCGGTCGTCGGGATCTGCAACGGCTTCCAGATCGCGTGCGAGGCCGGACTGCTCCCCGGCGCCCTGCTCCGCAACGCCTCGCTGCAGTTCCGCTCGATGGCGGTGACGCTCAAGGTGGAGAACACCGCGTCGGTGTTCACCAATGCCGCGCGAGCGGGCAGCCTCCTCACGATGCCCATCGCCCACGGTGACGGCCGATACACCGCCGACGACGCCACGCTCGACCGGCTGGAGGGCGAGGGGCGCGTCGCCTTCCGCTACGTCGACGCGACCGGCGCCGCCACCGCGGCCGCCAACCCCAATGGCGCGATGCGCAACATCGCCGGCGTCACCAACGAATCCGGCACCGTCGTCGGCATGATGCCCCACCCCGAACGCGCCCTCGAGCCATTGCTCGGCTCCACCGACGGGCTCGTCCTGTTCCAGTCGTTGCTCTCCGCCGTGAAGGCGTAATCGCGTTCATCCTCCATCCTTCAGCCTTCATCCAGATGTCGACCGAAAAGCCGTCGAAGAACGAGGACGAGTACTTCCTCCTGCAGGACGCCGAACTCCTCAAGGCCCAGCGCGCGCGGCTCGACGCCGAGCGCAAAGCCGCGGAACGGCGGGCGCATCACATGAAGTGCCCCAAGTGCGGTGCCGACCTCGTCGAGACCGAGTTCTCGCACGTGAAGGTCGACCGCTGCCCGGATTGCCACGGCATGTGGCTCGACGCGGGCGAGATCGAGATGATCGGACGCACGAGCGAGAGCGCGACCGGGACGTTCATCCGCGACCTCTTCAAGGGACTGCGCAGCAAGTGACCACTGGAGCCACTGGGGCCACGCCCCGCCCGGGGGACCCGACCATCACGCCCGCGCTCGTCGCCGAGCACGGGCTCACGATGGACGAGTACGACCGGCTCGTGAACATGCTGGGCCGCACGCCCACGTTCACGGAACTCGGTATCATCAGCGCGCTCTGGAGCGAGCACTGCTCCTACAAGCACTCGCGCCCGGT
>JBGATT010000191.1:0-5904 GCA_044229035.1 Gemmatimonadaceae bacterium
ACCCCGCATCACTTTCCCTGGTGCCGGCCGCTGGGCGCCACGGTAGAATTGCGGCATGCGGCGCCCGATCCTGCTCTACGGCCTCCTCTGTGGCCTCCTCATCGCCCTGCTCCAGTTCATCGAGTACCGGTGGCTGGTGGTCGACCGGCGGGTCGAGATCTACGGGGCGGTCATCGCCGCACTCTTCGCGGGCGTCGGGATCTGGCTCGGATTGCGGATCACCGGACGCGCGGAGCGTGTGGTGATCCGCGAGGTCCAGGTGGAGGTCCCGGTCGAGGTGCCGGTGGAAGTGCCAGCCCGGTCGGACTTCGTGCGCGACGACGCCCAGGCGGCCGCGCTTGGGCTGACGCCGCGCGAACTGGAGATCCTCGCGTTCCTCGCCGCGGGATTGAGCAACCGCGAGATCGCCGAACGGGCCTTCGTCAGCGAGAACACCGTCAAGACCCACGTCAGCCGCGTCTTCGAGAAGCTCGGTGCCGGGCGCAGGACACAGGCCGTGCAACGCGGCAAGGCGCTCCGGCTCATCCCTTGAGCCGTCCGGGGGCGTCCGCCGCACCACCCTTTCGGGTGATTTCCCGCCTCGAACGCGAAAATCACCCCTTCGGGTGACGCGCGCGGCCGGGGAACCACGCTAGGATCGCCTGACCCTCACCTCCCCGGAGCGTTCGATGCGCAAGGTGGTCCTTACGTTCGGCCTGCTGGGCGGCGCCGTGATGTCTTCGGTGCAACTCGGCTCCCTCCCCTTCACCGACGAGATCGGCGACAAGGGTGTCCTGCTCGGCTACACCGCGATGGTGATGGCCTTCCTCATGGTGTACTTCGGCGTCCGGTCGTACCGGGACCAGGTGCTCGGGGGCCGCATCTCCTTCGGCCGCGCCCTTCTCGTGGGGGGCCTGATCTCGCTGGTGGCGAGTGCCTGCTACGTGGCGACGTGGGAGTTCATCTACTTCCAACTGGACTACGGTGCGGAGTTCACGGCACAGTACACGCGCATGACCCTCGACCGGCTCCGGGAGTCCGGCGCGAGCGAGGCAAGACTCGCGGCCGCCGCGCAGGAGATGGCGGCCTTCGCCGCCAAGTACGACCGACCCCTGTACAACGCCGCGATCACGCTCCTGGAGCCGCTACCCGTGGGGCTCCTCTTCACGCTGGCAAGCGCGCTCATGCTGAGCCGGGTCGCGCGCCAGCCCGCCAGAGCGTAAGCTCTCCGTACCTTCACTCGGAGTCCCCCCGATGCCCCCACTGCCGAAGTGGTACAAGCCGCTGGCCGTGATCGCCCTCATCTGGAACCTGATGGGCTGCGCTGCCTACCTGATCGACGTCACGATCACGCCCGAGGCGCTCGCGCAGATGACGGCAGAGCAGCAGGCCCTCTACGCCTCCCGCCCGGCGTGGGCGGTCGCGATGACCGCCATCGCGGTGTGGGGAGGTGCACTGGGATGCATCGGGCTTCTCCTGCGGAAGAAGTGGGCGAAGGGCGCCCTGCTCGCGTCGCTGCTCGGCGTGATCGGCCAGGACGTGGGGCTCTTCGGGCTCAGCGGCGTGCCGATCGACGCGGCCGTGTACGCGATGCAAGGGATGGTCGCGGTCGTCGCCGTGCTGCTGGTCGTGTTCGCGCGGACCGCCGCCGCGCGCGAGTGGATCACCTGACGCGCGCGCCCTCCCCTTTCCTCTGCCCGGAGCCACCGATGCAGCTCGGCACCTTCTCCGTCTCGCTCGCCGTGAAGGACCTCGCGGCCTCGCGCGCCTTCTACGAGACGCTCGGATTCTCGAGCATGGGCGGCAACGGCACCAACTGGCTGATCCTCAAGAACGAGGGCTGCGTGATCGGCCTGTTCCAGGGGATGTTCGAGAAGAACATCCTCACCTTCAACCCTGGTTGGGACGGCGACGCGAAGGAGACCGCATCGTTCACCGACATCCGCGACCTGCAGCGCGAACTGAAGGCCAAGGGGATCGTGTTCGCGACCGAAGCACCGGAGGGCACGACGGGGCCGGCGAGCTTCGTCATCGCCGATCCGGACGGGAACACCATCCTGGTGGATCAGCACCGGTGAGCGAGATGTCGACGCGCCACCTGACCCGCCGCGCCCTGCTCGGGCGCGCGCTCGGCGTCGCCTGGCTCGCCGTGGCCGTGCCCGGGCGGGCCTTCGCCATGCCGCGCCATCGTCCGCGAGGGCTCGGCCCTCATCCGACGCCGCGGCCGGGCATCACGGCGGCGAAGATGATGACGCCCGCCGAGCTGGCGCAACGCAGTGACGTCGCGGATGCGTTCGAGGCGGTGCGGGCGATCCCGCAGGTGATCGACGGCCTGCGATGCCACTGCGGATGCGCGGAGATCCCCGGATTCTACTCGCTCCTCTCCTGTTACGAGGGCACGGGCGCGATGGCGCTCATCTGCCCGATCTGCCAAGGGGAGGGGCGCATGGCCGCCCGCCTGCACAAGGACGGCGCGACCCTCGCGGAGATCCGCGAGGCGCTGGACGCGAAGTACGGCTGAACCGTGCCGAACCCGTCGACGCACGACGCGCCGGTACCCCCTCCCCCTGCCGCTCCCTCGATGCGACCACACGCCCGGCTCCTCCCCACCCTGCTCATGCTCCTCGCGTCGGCGCCGTCCGGCATGCGGGCACAGATCCGCGCGAGCGAGCTCGCGGTCACCCGGCAGACGATCGACGGGACGGTGATCACGCTCGAGTATTCGCGCCCCAGGGTCCGCGGTCGCCCGGTGATGTTCGGGGAGCGCGGACGGTCGATCGTGCACTGGGAGGAGGTGTGGACACCCGGCGCGAACTTCGCGACGACGCTCGAGACGAGCAAGGCGATCACGCTCTCTGGGCGGCCGATCCCGGCCGGCAAGTACTCGCTCTGGGTGATCCCGCACGCGGCCCGCCCGTGGACGATGGTCATGGATCCGAAGTGGCGCGCGTTCCATACCGAGCTCCCCGATTCCGTACCCTCGCAGATCCGGTTCCCGGTCACCCCGTTGGCCGGACCGCCGGAGGAGGCGCTCGTCTTCGCCTTCACCGACCTCGCCGTCTCGGGCGCGACGCTCGAGCTCCGATGGGGCACGACGCGCATCGCCATGCCCGTCACGGTCACGCCCTCGCTCCGCATGACGACGCCGGTGGCGGAGGCCGAGCAGCTCGCGGGGCGGTACGAGTGGCGGTTCGCGGAGGGCGACACCACGCG
Source organism: Gemmatimonadaceae bacterium (assembly GCA_044229035.1). Taxonomy (GTDB): domain Bacteria; phylum Gemmatimonadota; class Gemmatimonadetes; order Gemmatimonadales; family Gemmatimonadaceae; genus Pseudogemmatithrix. Next base: position 3,193 of record JBGATT010000191.1, read on the forward strand.
TTATCTGATGACGCTCGGCCCCGACCGGGGCTACCTCATGGGCACCCTGCGCCCCGTGACCTGGCCGGGTGACTTCGCGCTGGTGCGCGTGCACTCCACGCGCGACTGGTACAGCTTCGCGCTCTTCGAGAAGGGCGAGATCTACGAGGTGGAGACGACGTGGGTGGCCGAGTTCTCGCGGGGCGCGGACGGGCGCGTCACCGGATTCGTCGTGCGCAATGACACGGACAAGATCGACGTCCGCGCCACGAGACTCCCATGATCATCTGGCACATCGACCTCCTCTGGGCCTTCATGCTGCTCGGCGTCGCGCTCTGGACGACCGGTTGCCTCGTCTTCAATCCGGTGCTCACGAGCATCCGCGTCATGGGACTCGGCCTCGCCTACGGCGCGCTCGTCTGGATGCTGGTCACCCTGCCCTGGCTCGACGCCGTCGTCACGTGGTGTCTCTTCGCGACCTTCGGGGGCGTGGTGTCGTTCGCCTACGAACTCTGGGCGCGCCACCACTACCGCGCGCGCGGGCGCGCCCCCCGCCCCCTTGTCGCCCTGCAGGGCTTCGTGCTCTGGCCGACGATGATCCCGGATGCGGTCGAGGGCGTGCTCGTCGATGCGGGCGTGCTCCCCGGGGCGATGCGCACCGGCGAGCACGACGGATTCGATTGAGGCGCGGCTACGGCGCGCGGCGGACGGGTCGCGCGCTCGCCCCCGTGCAGCCGGGCAGCCGGAACGCACCGATGCGCGTGGAGTACGCGGTCTCGCCGCGCTTGAGATAGTCGCCGACGTACCAGATGGTGCAGTCGTCCACCGGATCGATCGCCGTCTGCGTGTAGTCCTCCCACCGCAGCGTGCTCTCCTGGGCGGCGCCGCCCTCCACCAGCACCGTCTCGGCGATGTTGAGCTCGCCGCGCGCGGCCTCGTGCGTGCGGCCGGCGAAGCGCTGCCCCGGGAAGGCGGTCGCGCTCCCGTACGAGTAGCCGATGCCGATGTTGCCGAAGCGGTCGATCGCGGGGCTCCCCATCCAGCGGTAGGCGCGGTCGGGGGCGAAGGTCCCCTGTTGCAGCAGCTCGAGGGCACGGCCGTCGCGGACGCGCAGTTCGTACCAGCGGATGCCCCCGCTGCCCGCGGCCGTCGCGACGGAGTGCACCGCGACGAGCGCCTCGTGCGTGGAGAAGCGGCGATAGACGAGCCGCGCCATCAGCTTGTCCCCCTGCGAGTCGAGGCGCATGGCGGAGCCCGGCTGCGGGATGCAGCGGGTGAGCTGGCCGCCACAGAGATACGTGTACGGCGCAACGGCGATGCGCGTCGGGCCGACGAGCCGGGTGCGCGACGGATCGGCCCAGTCGACGTGCATGTTCCACGCGAGCAGTTCGCTGGCGGTCGTGTCCCCCTTGAGCTGCGCCCCTCCGGCGGCGAGCACGATGTTCGGCGACCCGACCGGCGGCACCGCGCGACCGTCGAGGTCGGCGGTATTCAGGAAGTTCACGCCCGGCACGATGATGCACTGCTCGGTCGCATCCGCGCCGAGGAGCATCATGCGGCGGTCGACGACGCAGACGTGCTTCTCGATGACGTCGTCCCCGGTGCTGGTGGGGGTGTACCACCCGTCCGGCCAGACCGCGGGGCGCGGATAGTCGGGAAAGAGCGGGCGCGTGAACTCGTAGCGATACCACCGCCCCATCGGGTCGCTGGTGGCGCTCACGGCGTAGCACATCGCATACGCACCCTCGGTGGGCCCGAGTTCCGGCGGACGCGGCGCGCGGGGCGCGTTCGGAGCCGGTGCCGCGGGCGGCGGGGTCGGTGCCGCCGGCGGAGGGATGAAGAGCGGTGCCTCACGCGGCCCGGGCGGAGTGGTGCGGGGCGCGACGCGGCGGAACACCGGCATCACGAAGAGCCATCGCTCCGCGAGCTGGTCGTAGCGCACCACGACGTCGCCGTTGTTGTTCTGCTCGCAGGCCCCGCCGAAGTCCTTGAACATGGTGTTCGAGGGCACGGGGCCGTAGAGGACCCGTCCGGTGGAGTCGTACTTCGCGCCGGCCTTGGTGAAGATCGCGACGCGCGTGTTGATGGTCTGCACGATGTGATCCGGCCCGACCGCGAGCGAGTTGTCGGAGGGATTGCGCTGATGCGAGTTACCCTGTGGCCCGACGAAGCCGACGCCGAGTCCGTCGAAGCTCGCGACGACGGGCGTCGGGCGCTCGCCGCCCATCGCGCGCTGCTCCGTGTGCGGGACGGCGGGGACGGCGGTCGGCTGGGCGATCGCCGCGGCGGAAGGCACGAAGAGCAGCACGATGGGGAGCACGAGTGCGCGCATCGAGGGTCTCCAGAGTTGGCGAAGGGATCGTCGGCGAGGGGAATATGGGTGTCGCGACCCTTGCCTGCACCGGCGTCGGCCGCGGAGATTGCGTCATGCCCTCCCGTGCGCGATCCCGACGTGCCTCCGCACGCGCCTTCGCCGTGGGCGCGGCGGTCGTCGCGGCAGGCGCACTCGCGGCGATCGCGGCGTGCAGCGACGCCGGCGCGCCAGCCGGCCCGGGCACACCGGGCTCGTCCATCCACGAGTACCCGCCGGTCCCCTTCGGCTCCCCGCCCGGGGCGTCGTCTGGTGCGCGGAGCGCGGCTGCGGCACTCGGTCGCGGGGTCAACCTCGGCAACATGCTCGAGGCGCCCACGGAAGGGGCGTGGGGCGTCGCGGTCACGCCGGACATCGTCGAC
>JBGATT010000024.1:0-26646 GCA_044229035.1 Gemmatimonadaceae bacterium
CATGCGGCCTCGCCCTCCTCCGTCCATGCATCGCTAGAGCCTCATCACGGTCCGGACGTCGGCATCCAGCTGGTCCGGTGCGCGATCGCGAGTGGCGAACGAGACCCCGAGGAAGACCAGCAGCGATGCGACGAGGGTGAGTCCCGTGACCGTGACTCCCGTCGGCAGTGTGAACACCTTCGCGTAGGCCGCGGTCTCGAGGGCGAGGGTCATCACGAGCCCGGTGGCGATGGAGGCGATGGCGCCCTCTCGCGTCGCCCCCTCCCAGTTGAGGCCGATCGCGAGCGCGGGCAGCGTCGTCGCTGCGAAGAGCCCATAGCCGAAGATCCCGAGGAAGGCCACGAGCGTACCCGACGCCTGAGCGAGGACGGCACCGGCGACGCACAGCAGCACGGTCCAGACGCGACCGGCGCGGAGGGCGCGTACGTCGTCACGCGGACGGGCCCTCGCGAATGCTCTCGGCAGGTCATGCGTGATCGCCGCCGCCCCCACCGAGAGGAACGAGCTCACGGTGCTCATGATCGCCGCGGCGACCCCGGAGAAGACCACCGCCGCCACGACGCGCGGCAGGTACCCCAGGAGGAAGGTCGGCGTCGCATCGTCCGGGCGCGCGAGCGGGGGAAGGTCGCCGCGCGCGACGAGCGCGCGCACCGCGAGACCGACGCTCAAGAAGAGCAGGAGCGCGAGCGTCATCGCGCCGGTCATGAGGAGCGGGTACCAGCGGAGTCGCCGCACATCCTTGAGCATGTAGTACTTGTGCGCGACATGCGGCTGCCCGAAGGACCCGACGCCGAAGACGAAGAAGAAGGAGAGCGCGACCATCGCGCCGCGCGCGCCCCACGGGCCGATCAGCGTGGGGTCCGCGGACTGCAGGGCGCGCGTGATGGCCGCGAGGCCGCCACCCGCGTCGAGCGCCGCGATGAAGACGAACGTCGACGTGAGCGCCATCAGCAGCCCCTGGAAGACATCGGTCCAGATGCCGGCGAGGATCCCGCCGCCCACGGAGTACGCGAGGAGCACGGCGGTCCCGGCCCAGAGGCTGGGCGCGAGCCCGACGCCGAAGAGCGCGTCGACCACGATCCCGAGCGCGAGCACGTTGGTGCCGAGGTAGCCGACGACGCCGACGAGGATGGCGACGGCGCTCAGTCCCTGCGCCGCACGTGACCGGTAGCGCGCGCCGATCGCGTCGGGGACGGTCACGAGCCGCCGCATCTCGCCGAGGAGTCGCATGCGCTTGCCGAGGACGAGCGCGCCCATGGTGTTGGTGAGCGACGCGGGGAGCGAGATGAACAGCGCGGTCACGCCGACCGTGTAGATCAGCCCGGGCCCGCCGATGAAGGTGAAGCCGCTCAGCGTGGTCGCCATCGCCGCGATCGCGAAGGGGAGGAGTCCCACGTTGCGCCCGGCGACGAAGAAGTCCTCGGTCGTGCGGGTCCGGCGCGCGGCCCACCAGCCGATCCCGGCGCACGCGACGAAGTACGCGATCCCGACCGCGACGATCATCGGCTGTCCCGCAGGGTCGCGAGATCCGTGTCGTCGAGGACCTCGCGCTCGAATGCGACGCCGTACGCGACGGGCAGCAGCACGAGCGGCACCGCGTGCACGAGGAGCATCAGGATCGCCGTCGGCCGCGGCAGCCCGAGCAGGAGCGGCGTGGTCGCGTCCGGCGCGGGCATCGCGAGCGGGATGAGGAACCCGGCGGCGACGCTCACGAAGCTCGCCGCTATCGCGGCGGCGAGGACGGGCGTCCGACGGCCATGGCGCGCCGCGCCCAGCGACGCGAGCCCGGCGAGCACGGCGGTCGTGCCCGATGCGAGCCACCACGGGGCCGCCGAGACACCGAGCCCGAGCAGCATCGCGCCGTACGCGAACGCGACGGAGAGTGTGCCGAGCGAGAGGAGGAGGAGGCCAGCGCGGTGCATCGGGGAAAGCTCGCCGCGCGGCGTGCCCTGACGCCATGGGCGCCGCGGCCGTGGCTCCCCTACGGCAGCGTGTACCGCTCGACCGACTGCACACCGTCGTCGTCCTCCGCGATCACGTACACGCCCCGGCTGCCCACGTGTGCCACGTGGCGACCACGCGCGAGCTCGACCTGGAGCACGCGACGGCCACTCGCGTCGAAGACGTCGTACCGGGGCACGGCTCCCCGCCGAAGCGCCTGCCCGACCCAGACGCGACCATCGGACGCGACGAGCACCGCTCCGGGGTCGAAGGGCGGGAAGTGCTCCGCCCATTCAGCCGTCTCCGCCAATCGCTCGACCTCTCGCTCGTCGATCCGTTCCGCGCGCCCCATGCCGCCGTTCGGGCCTCGCCCGCTGACCGGGCTTCCCGCCGCGAACGCACGGACGAAGTCGAGTCTGTCGGAGCGAGTAACCGGGCGCGCCTCTGCCGGATACGCCGGCCCGATGATCGGTGCGCGACCCGGCATCCGGAACTCCACGTGATACGGGCTCGCGCGGACGATCACGAGTGCGCCGTCCGGCGTGACGGCCCAGGCGTCCTGCGCCGCGAAACCGACCATCGGAAGTCGCGGCTGCATCGAGGGCGACCGATCCCTTCGATATCGCGTCCCCTGCACTACCGCGACGTCGCGCACTGCCGCCGCGGTGCGCGGATCCCAGCGCACGATGCGCACGGAATCGTTCGGCAGCGTGTTCGGCCCTTCGGCCCATGCCGGGATCGCGTGCAGGTACGCTCCCGGCGCATCGACACCGCGGATTCCCCCGCGTCCCGGCACGTCGGCAAGTATCGTCCGCCCCGAGCGGCCGTCGGGGCCGAGCACATGAGTGCGGTTGTTCCCGTCATCGTAGAGGAGTGTCGAGTCCCCGCGAAGGCGGACGAGACCGCTCGGCAGGCGCACCTCCTGCGGCCCGGGCCCCTCGCGCATCAGGAGGCGCGCCGTGTTCGTCGAGAGATCCGCGAGCACCACGCGATTCTCGATCCAGTCCACGATGATCAGGCGACCGTTGGAGAGCTCACGGACGCCTCGAACGAACGAGAACGGCTCATCGAGGACGGCGGCAGGTCGGTCGAGACGCACGACCTGCCCTGCGGCGACGACGGGCAGGAGCGTCGAGATCAGTGCGCAGGTCGACGATATCGGAGGTCGCATCGTTGCGTGCGAACGTGGAGGATGACCAGTTCGACCCCTCTGGACCGCGGATGGTTGCCATGTTGGACGAGCGGGGCGGCAGCCGCTCGGCTCCCGCCCCGCTCGTCCAGCGTGCTCCAGTGCCCACTACATGGTCGGCTTGTTCGCCCCGATCAGCCCATTGAAGACCAGCTTGAAGGTGCCGGCCGGCTGCGCGCGGAAGAGCGCCTCAGGTCCGATCAGGCGCACCGTGCCGCGCCCGACCGTCGCGTCCGCCGCCGCCACGCCGCCCTCGAGATAGTTCTGGCCCCACGCCCAGCCGCTGCGCAGCGGGGTCGCGGTGTCGAACCACATCAAGGGCTTCACGCCGCGCGCGAGCGCGTCCGGCGCGAGACGGAAGACGGGGCTGTTGTCGTACATCACGATCGCGCGCGTCCCCATGCCCACCGTCGCCGGCTGCTTGTTGTCCACCGCCACCTCGAGGAGCGAGCCGGGGACGTAGAACTTCGTGTTGCCGAGCTCGCGCGGCGTGCCGTTCGGCGCCGATTCCACGAGGTGGTTCGACAGCGGGAGATCGAGATGCTCGGCGATGTTCGTCGAGCTGCCGATGGTGATGATGATGCCGCCGTTCTCGACGAACTTCCTGATCTCGGGGATGGAGCGCTGCGCCGAGATGTTGCCGACGGTGCGACGCAGTTCGGCGGGGAGCGAGGCCGTGTCCGGTCCGCCGCCACCGAAGCCGCCGCGGCCGCCTGCGGGCGCGCCGGTCTGCCGCGCCGGGATCGCCCCGTCGACGAAGACGATCGCGTCGTACTTGCTGTTCAGGTTGCCCGCGTCGATGTCCTGCGCGTAGACGACCGTGAAGTTGAACTCGTACTGCTCGAGCAGCCACCGGGTCCAGCCGGCCGGCATCGAGCCGCCGTAGCGGTCCCAGAGCGCGACGCGGAGCGACTTGACCGGCGTCGCGCCCGCGGCGGATCCGGCGGTGAAGTTGAGCCCGAGCTCGCGTGCAGCGCGCTCGACGATGGGACGGCTCGTCCCGTTGCTCGGGATGATCCAGGTGCCGTCAGCGGCGCGGGAGACGGTCGCGCCGGCCTTGAGCAGGCGGTTCACGGCGATGAACGCGTCGTTCGTCGCGCCCGAGAGCGCCCAGGTGCCGCCGCTCGCGACGGTGCCTGCCGAAGGCTTCACGCGCTCGAGCGGCGGGATCCGCGTGAGCGGACCCGTGACGTTGTCGAGGACGCGGTCGAACTTCACGCCCATCTGCATCGCGAGCGTCCAGCCGGCGTTGTCGTACGGCGGCGTCGGCGCGCCACCGGGCACGCGGAAGTCGTCCGGATGGTCCTGCGGCTCGAACATGTCGAGCACGTGCGAGCCGAAGGCCTGCGCGGTGCGCACGACGTAGGAGTTCGCGGGATACTGCTTGCCGCCGTGCGAGAACGCCGCAGTGGCGCGCTCGACGTCGATGCCGTTCTTCTGCAACGCGACGATGAAGCGCACCGCGGTGGGGAAGTCCGGCTGGTCGGCCGGGATGATGTAGGCGCGCGGATCGCGGCGCTCCGGCGAGTGCAGCGTGTTGTAGAGCGCCTGCGCCGCCTCGCCCGAGCGCGACTGCCCGGCGCCGGCGAAGCCGCCGCCGGCGACCGGCCCCTCACCGCCGCCGGTGTTGCGCGCGCGGTTCTCGGCGGCCATCTGGTTCTGGATCGCCTCGATGCGGCGCGGCCAGACGGTCCAGCTGTCGGTGCCGCCCTTCACGATCTGGTCATGGCCCATCTTCCAGATGTTGTAGAGGAAGTGGTCCTTGTTGCGCGCCACGACGTCGAGCACGGCGTAGTTGGCCGTGACCGAGTAGTCGACCGACTGGCGGAACTTCCACGGCCCCGGCTTCACGGGGAGCGGGACATCCGCCTGCGGGAGCTGGCGGTTCGGGACGAACGGGATCTCGATCGGCGTCGGGTTGCCGATCGTCTCGGTGAGGAGCCCGATCATGTTGTGGAAGTAGGCGGTCGTGCGAAGGCCGCCGTTCCACCACGTGGAGTAGCCGGTCGTCGAGCGCATCACCACGCCGCCCTTGTCCTCGAGCACGAAGCGGTTGTGCATCGCGCTGCCGACGATGTCGAGGCCGGTCCGGATGAGCGGGTGCAGGTTGTAGTTCATCGGGTCGCGGAACGGTGGCGCGAACATCACCGTCCCCGAGGGCCCCGTCTGGTGATGGTTGTACATCACCTGCGGATACCACTCGGTGTACAGCACCCGGTTCATGTTCTCCGACTCGGGCTGCGACGCGAGGTAGAAGTCACGGTTGTTGTCGTGGCCGATGTACTTCTGGTAGAGCCGCGGGATGTTCATGTTGCGGCGGCGCGGGTCGGACTCGCGCATGTACCAGTTGCTCACCAGCTCCATGCCGTCCGGATTCGCGTGGACCATCACGATGATCAGGTCGTTGCGGAGCCGGGTCGTCTCCTCGTCGTCGCGCGAGACGAGCTGCCAGTTGGTCTCGATGAGCTGCTGCGCCCCGAGCACCTCGGTCGCGTGCAGGCCGCCGTCGATCCAGACGATGCCCTTCCCCTCCTTCGCCAGCTGCGCCGCCTGCGCCGACGTGATGCCCTCGGCGCGCGCGAGCTGCTCGGCGATGCGCCGGTACTTCTCCTTGTTCCGCAGGTTCTCGGGGCTCGAGACGATCGCCATCAGCTGCGGGCGCCCCTCGGCGGAGAAGCCGATGGTGTCAAGCTCCATGCGGTCGGACTCGCCGGCGAGCTTCTGCCAGTACTCGACGAACCTGGTGTAGTTGGGAAGGACGTAGTCGGCGCCGATCTCGTGGCCGAAGAAGTCCTTGGGGGACGTGAGACGCTGCTGGGCGGCTGCCGAGAGGGACAGGACCGCGGTGAGCGCCAGCGCATGACGAACGGAGCGCCAGGACATCGTGGGGTGACTCCCTGAGGTGAGGGGTGCGAGCCTTAGTCTACGTTGGCCGGGGCCAGTCCGCTGGCCCCGTGCGGAGTCCCCCGACCCGCGCCATCTTGTGGGACGTCTGATCGCCGTGCGATCGCCTCGCGACCATCCCGGAGTCCCCAGTGCGCCGTCCGCCCCTCCCCTCCACGCTGCGCCAGCGCGGGCGTCATCTCGCCGCCACCGGCGCCGTCCTCGCGCTGCTGACGCTCGGCGCCGGACCGCTCTCCGCGCAGGTCGCGCAGGCGGAGTTCGCCGCGCGCCGCGCGGCGCTCCTCGACGCGCTCCCCGACGGCGTGGTGCTCGTCCTCGGGAATAGCGAGCCCAATCCCGACTACATCCCGTTCCACCAGCATCCGCACTTCTTCTATCTCACCGGTTTCGACGAGCCGGGCGGCGCCCTCGTGATGGTGAAGCAGGGCGCCTCCCGCCGCACGATCCTCTTCGTGCGCGGCCGCAATCCGGCACAGGAGGTCTGGAACGGCGCGCGCCTGGGTGTGGACGGCGTGCGAAGCACGATGGGCATCGAAGGGCGCGACGCGACCGGTCTCCGCACCGTCGTCGACTCGCTCTTGGCGACGAGCCGGACGCTGCACGTGCTCGGCGACATCGGCGCCCGCATGACGGAACGCTCCGTGCATGACCAGTTCGTGGACGCGGTCGCGCAGGCGAACGCCGGCGTGACGGTGGACTCGCGCGCGGCCTCGCGGGCGATCCTCCAGCTCCGCGGCAGGAAGAGCATCGCGGAGCTCGAGCGGATCCGCATCGCGAGCGAGATCAGTGCGCGGGGCCACCTCGCGGCCTTCCGGCTGGTGCAGCCGGGCATCGGCGAGTTCGAGCTCCAGGCGGCGGCCGAGGGCGCGTGGCGCGCCGAGGGGGCGGACGGCCCGTCGTATGGCACGATCGTGGGCTCGGGGCCCAACTCCACCACGCTGCACTACAACCGCAACGACCGCACCGCGCAGGCCGGCGAGGTGATCGTGATGGACATGGCGGCCTACTTCGACAACTACGCGGCCGACATCACCCGGACCGTGCCGGTCAGCGGCCGGTTCACGAAGGAACAGCGCGACGTCTACACCATCGTCCTCGACGCGCACAAGGCGGCCGAACGGCAGATCCGCGTCGACGGCCCGGCCCGCGCGATGACCGACTCGTCCAACGCGGTGCTCGCCGCCGGACTCACCGCGCTCGGACTCATCGAGTCCCCGACCGCGACCTATGACTGCGGCTCCGCCGACCAGCCGCGGAGCTGCCCGCAGATGGGCCTCTACTACATGCACGGCCTCGGCCACGGCATCGGCCTCCTCGTGCACGACCCCGACCAGTACACCACGACGGGGAAGTTCGCGGTGGGAAGCGCCTTCACGATCGAGCCTGGCGTCTACGTGCGCGGCAACCTCCTCGACATCATCACCGACACGCCACGCAATCGCGAGATGAAGGCGAGGATCGGCGCGGCGGTGCGCCGCTACGCCGACATCGGCGTGCGCATCGAGGACGACTATCTCGTCACGGCGAACGGGGTGCTGCGTCCGAGCGCGATCGTCCCGCGCGAGATCGACGAGGTGGAGAAGGTGCTCGCCGAGCCGCGCACGCGCCGCGACCCCGCGGTGGTGGAGCGCTACCGCCGCTTCAAGAGCGGTCGCCAGCAGGCGCCGTAGCCGCGGGGCCCCGCCCCCGCAGGATCCCCGCGCGCACGCGTCGTGCGCGCGGGCTGGGGTTCGCGACCGGCGCGACGTGGCGGTCGATCAGCGTCGTCACCTCGACCGTCACGTCGATCCGCAGGGTGCCGCCGCCCCGACGCACCTCGAGCGTCATCACCGCGCCGGGACGCTTCCCCCAGAAGTCGCGCCACGCGTCGCCGAAGCTCGGGTCGAGGGTGGACCGGCCACCGATCGCGGTGATCACGTCATCCACGCGGAGCCCGGCGCGCGCGCCCGCCCCGAGCGAGTCGATCGCGTGCACGCGCACCCCCAGCGAGTCGGCGCGGAGCAGGGCGCCGAGCCGCGGCTCGTGGGTGGAGTCCTCGACGATGCGCCAGCCGGCGAGCGGGAGCCACTCGTGCCAAGGGTAGGCCGCGCGCCCGTCCACATACCGCTGCTCGAACGGCCCGAACGCCTTCCCGCCCGCCGCGCGGGTGACGGCGTTCCAGAAGTCATCGCCGGTGAAGCCGCGTCCAGCCTTCCAGGTGCTCGTCCACAGTTCGCGCATCACGTCATCGAGCCCGCGCGCGCCGTCGGAGGCATCACGGATCAGGATGTCCAGCGCGAGCCCGGCGAGCGATCCCTTGTCGTAGTAGAGATCGGCGGTGCCGTCGGTGACCCCGAGCCAGCTTTGCAGCGACGCGTCCTCGAGGGCGATCTCCGGGACGTTCGCGACATGATCGATCTTCCCGAGCGTCGCGGAGAGGAAGCCCGCCTCGTCGGTGAGCCCGCTGCGGACCAGTGCGAGGTCGGCGTAGTAGTCGGTGATCCCCTCGCTCATCCAGAGCCAGGGCGTCGCCTGCACGCGCTCGTATTGGTACGGCGTGAGATCCGCGGGGCGTAGCCGCTTCACATTCCACGCGTGCACGATCTCGTGCGCATGGATCGCGACGACGAACGGTTCGTCCAGGTACTCGGTCCCGACGATCGCGAGTTCGCTCTCCGCGTGCTCGAGCGCGCCCATCCCGCCGTACCCCGAGTCGGCGACCTGCAGGACGGTGTAGCTGCGCCAGGGCACTTCGCCGAACACCGCGGCGACGGGCGCGACGCTGCGGCTCAGCGCGCTCCACAACCGCGCGCGGCGCTCGCCGCTCACCGACCCCTCAGGATAGGTCGCGAGCCGCATCCACCGCTCGGCGACCCGCAGGCTGTCGAGGTCGAATCGACCGACGAAGAACGGATGGTCCATCAGGTCGTGCACGTCTCGCGCGGAATAGCTGTTCGGGGCGGCGGCGGGGGTCATCCCGGTCGCGACGCGCCACGCCGGCTCGGTGCGGACCTGCACCGTCGCCGGCGTGTCCGGATGCCCTTCGACCATGAGGAAGACGGTGGTCCCGTTGAAGAAGCCGAAGTCCTCCCGGGTCCAGGCGCGCGCGTTGTCGAGGGTGTCCGCCTTCACGCGATAACTCAGCGTGATCTCGCCACGCCCGGACGGGATGATCCGCCACGTGTCGGGATCGAGCTTGTCCCATCGCAGCTCGCGCCCTCCCTGCCGCGCAGAGAATGCCGACACCTGCCGCGCGAAATTCGCGATCTCGTACGAGCCCGGCGTCCAGGCGGGCATCGAGAGGAGCACCGGGTCGCGACCCTCCACGCGGAAGCTGGCGGTCACGCGCAGGCTCTGCAGGAACGCCTCCTCGGCGGCGAGCTGGACCTCGAATCGGAGCGCCGAGACGGGGGCGGACCGGAGGGGGCGTTCCGTCGCCTGCGCCGCGAGGACGGTGGGGCTCGCCATGAGGGAGATGAGGGCGATCGCTCGCCGGACGCTCGGGGGCATCGGGGAAGGCTCGGGGGTCCCCCCCTGCCGCCGCAAGGCTCCTGGTGGCGTTCCCGTGCCGTCCGGCCGCGCTCAGTCGTCTTTGGCGTTGGACCCTTCCCTCCAGGCCCCGCCATGACCGCACCCACCGCCCGATCACGCCCGCAGGAGCAGAAGCGACTCCATCTCGTGATGCGAGATGGGTCGCTGCTCGAGGGCCACGTTCACACCGCCGAGGATATGTCCCTCGTGACCTTCTTGGGGAGCCGGAAGGGCGGCTGGATGAACATGATGGATGCGCGCCGCCCCAAGCTGCAGGAGCCGCCCGGTCACCTGATCGTGCAGGCGGACCTCGTGGTGCTCGCGACCGCGCCCGACCACAACGTGAATGCCGTGAGCCAGGCGGTCACCGGCCAGGGCGAGCGCGAGGTGGAACTGCACCTCATCGGCGGCAAACGCATCCGCGGCGTGATGTACCTGGCCCCGATGCAGCGGATGAGCGACTATCTGCACCAGTGCGGGAAGTTCGCCGGGCTCTCGCGGGCGGTGCTGCTCCCCGAACAGGCGGAGCTCGGCGAGGTGGCGGTGAACACCGCGGCGATCTCGACGGTGGCGGAGGCGAAGGTCGAGTAGCCGGTGCCGCCGCGCTCAGCGCGGCGGCAGGAGGCGTCGGAGCAGGCCGGGACGGTCGGTGAAGATCCCGTCCACCCCGAGGTCGATCAGGGCGTCCAGCCGGGCCTCGTCGTTCACCGTATACGGGTGGACCGCGAGGCCCTTCGCATGAGCGGCGGCGACGAGGCGCGCGTCGACGAGCCGGTGGTTCGGCCCGATCGCCTTCGCGTACCGCGCCACCTGCGAGAGTGCCGCCTCGAGCCGGTCGGCGGGGATCGAGTCGCTCATGAGCTGGACGAGTGCGACCTCCGGCGCGAGCGCGTGGAAGCGGGTGAGTCCGTCGGGGAAGAAGCACTGCACGAGCAACCGGCCCGGCGTGGCGCCCGCGCCGACCAGCCCGTGCGCCACCAGCGCCGCGTGCAGCTGCCGCTCCATCCCGGGGGCGCGATCGGGATCCTTGAGCTCGATGTAGAGTCGGGCGCGAGCGCCGTAGCGGGCGAGGACGTCGTCGAGCGTCGCGAGGCGGAGCGTGTCGTACGCCGGCCGCGCCCGGTCGGGATGCCGTGCGTTGAACCACCGCCCCACGTCGCACCGTCGGAGTTGCGCCAGCGTGTGCGCGGCGACGGGGCCGGTGCAGTCCTCCGCGGGTCCGCGCGCGACGCGGTCGAGTGAGTCGTCATGGAACACGACGAGCACGCTGTCGGCCGTGCGCTGCAGGTCGAACTCGAGCCAGTCGGCCCCTTGCTCGAGCGCGAGATCCCAGGCGGCGAAGGTGTGCTCTGGCGCATCCCAACTCGCGCCGCGGTGCGCGATCACCGCCACGTCACGCGGCACCTGGCGTGACACCGGGCGTGGCGCCTCACCGCAGGCGACGGCGCCGACGAGCGCGAGGAGGGTGACCGGGAGGCGGCGGCGGCGGGGCCGTGACATACTCCACATTCTCACGAGTCGGTGCCAACTTCCAGCATCCCTCCGTCACGGTCACGATGCGAAACCTCGGATCCCTCCCCGTCCGGCTCGTCAGCCTGGGCCTTCTGCTCGTCGCCTCGCCCGTCGGCGTGCGCGGCCAGGCGTCGCCGGTCCCCGCCGCCCAGCCGGCCGCTCCCGCCCGACCGGTCATCTACGACATCCGCTTCCCCAATGCCGTGCACCGCGAGGCAGAGGTGACGGTCACCTTCCACACCGTGCCGACCGGCCCGCTCCGCGTGCGCATGGCCCGCAGCTCTCCGGGACGCTACGCGCTGCACGAGTTCGCCAAGAACGTCTATGCGGTGAAGGCGGCAACGCTCACCGGGCGCCCGCTGGTGGTCACGCGGGTCTCCCCGCACGAGTGGGTCGTGACCGGGCATCAGGGAGCCGTGGTGTTCGGGTACACGCTCTATGCCGACCGCGCCGACGGTACCTACGCCGGGATCGACGAGACGCGTGCGCACCTCAACATCCCGGCGACGTTCGCCTTCGCGCCGGCGCTGGCGACGCGGGCAGTCGAGGTCACGTTCCATCGGCCGGATCCCTCCTGGCGGATCGCGACGCAGCTCGAGCCCACCGACGACCCGGAGCGCTTCAAGGCGCCCAACCTGCAGTACTTCATGGACTCGCCCACGCACCTGGGACGGCTCGATGTGCGCGAGTGGACCGTGACGAGCGGCGGCCGGACGCAGACCATCCGCCTCGCGCTCGATCACACGGGGACCGAGTCCGAGGCCACCCAGTTCACCGAGATGACCAAGAAGGTCGTCCTCGAGGCCGCCGCTCTCTTCGGCGAGCTTCCGGCCTTCGACTTCGGCACCTACACCTTCGTCGCCTGCTACCGTAGCAACTGCGCCGGCGACGGGATGGAGCACCGCAACTCCACCTCGGTCACGTCGAGCGCCTCGCTCGCGCAGAATGCGATGGGCCTCCTCGGCACGGTCTCGCACGAGTTCTTCCATGCGTGGAACGTCGAGCGCATCCGGCCGCGGTCGCTCGAACCGTTCGACTTCACCGAGGCGAACATGAGTGGCGAGCTCTGGCTCGCCGAGGGGTTCACGAACTACTTCGGCCCGCTGATCATCGCGCGCGCGGGGCTCATCACGCCGAATGACTACGCGCGCCGGCTGAGCGGGGCGATCAACACGCTCACCACTTCGCCGGCGCGGACCTTCGCCGGCGCCGTCGGCATGGCGCAGCAGGCCCCGTTCGTCGACGCGGCCGTCTCGATCGACCCCAACAACCGGCAGAACACCTTCATCTCGTATTACACCTACGGCGAGGCCCTCGGGATCGCGCTCGACCTGACGCTCCGCGCACGGACGCCGGCGGTGACGCTCGACGACTTCATGCGCGAGATGTGGGTGCGGCACGGCAAGGCGCAGACCGCGGCGCTCGCGCCGCTGCGGCCCTACACGCTCGCCGACGCGGAGCGCGCGCTCGCGACCGTCACGAAGGACAGCGCGTTCGCGCAGCGATTCTTCCGCGACTACGTCGTCGGTGGCGCGCTGCCGGACTACGCGCCGCTGCTCGAGCGTGCCGCCTTCCTGCTGCGGCCCGCGCGGCCGGGGAAGGCGTGGATGGGGGACACGCGCCTCTCGGCGTCCCAGGGCGAGGTCATCGTCGCCGGCCCGACGACGATCGGCTCGCCGATGTACGTCGCTGGCATCGCTGCCGGCGCACGGATCACGCGCGTGGGCGAGAAGGTGATCTCGACCACGCAGGATCTCCTCTCCGCGCTCGGGGACCGGAAGCCGGGCGACACGGTCCGCCTGACGTGGATCGGGCGCGCGGGCGAGACGTCGGCACTGGTGAAGCTGGCCGAGGACCCGAACGTCGAGGTGGTGGCGTTCGAGGATGCGGGGCGGACGCCGACCGCGGCGCAACTCGCGTTCCGTGCCGCCTGGGTCGGCAGCCGCCAGCGCTAGTGGCACACCGCAACACCGCGCAGGATCATCGATCGCTGTATTCCCACTCCCGGACCACCTGATGCGCGCCTTCCGCTCCCTCGCCCTCCTCGCCGTCGCCGCGCTGCCGCTCGCGGCGCAGGGCCCGTCGGCGTCGCCGGCCGACCTCGTCGTCACCAATGGCCGCATCTACACGGCCGACGGAGCGCGTCCCGTCGTTGACGCGATGGCCATCCGCCGCGGTCGCGTGGTCTTCGTCGGTGACCGCGCGGGTGCGCGCGCGCTCACCGGCCCGAACACGCAGACCCTCGACCTGCAGGGTCGCACCGTGATCCCCGGCATGACGGACGCCCACGCGCACGTGACCGGCCTCGGGCAGTCGCTGCGATCGGTCGATCTCGTCGGCACGACCTCCTACGAGCAGGTCATCGCGCGCGTGGCGGAGAAGGCGAGGACCACGCCCAAGGGCGAGTGGATCATCGGTCGCGGCTGGGACCAGAACGACTGGGGCGACACGCGATGGCCGGCCCATGCGGCGCTCTCGCGCGCCGTGCCCGACCATCCGGTCTATCTCGAGCGCGTCGACGGTCACGCCGGGCTCGTGAACGCACTCGCGCTCCAGAAGGCGGGCATCACCCGGGCGACCGCGAACCCGACCGGCGGCGAGATCATCCGCGACGCGGCCGGGGAACCAGCCGGCGTGCTCGTGGACAACGCGCAGGACCTCGTCGGGCGCGCGATCCCCGCCGCGACGCGCGCGCAGGTGAAGGAGATGATCAAGGCGGCGATCACCGAGATGCACCGCTGGGGCCTCACGGGCGTCCACGACGCCGGCGCCTCGGCGCAGGTGCTCGAGCTCTATGAGGAGCTCGGGCGCGAGGGCGCGCTCGGCATCCGCCTCTACGCGATGATCTCCGACGACGCCGCGACGATCGATGCCTGGTTCAAGCGCGGTCCGCAGAGCGCGCTGTACGACGGGACGCTCTGGGTGCGTTCGATCAAGCTCTACCAGGACGGGGCGCTCGGCTCCCGCGGTGCGGCGCTGCTCGAACCCTACTCCGACAACGCGGCCACCACGGGGTTGCTCGTCTCGCCTCCCGAGCACATCCGCGACGTCGCCACGCGCGCGCTGCGCGCCGGCTTCCAGGTCAACACGCACGCCATCGGCGACCGCGGCAACCGGCTCGTGCTCGACTCGTACGAAGCGGCGTTGCGGGCCGTCCCCGTCGCGGACCACCGCTTCCGCGTCGAGCATGCGCAGATCCTCCACTCCGATGACATCCCGCGCTTCGCGGCACTCGGCGTGATCCCCTCGATGCAGGCCTCGCACCAGACGAGCGACATGTACTGGGCCGGCACCCGGCTCGGCGACACGCGGCTCCGCGGCGCGTACGCCTGGCGCTCGCTCCTCGAGAGCGGCACGATCATCCCCAACGGCTCCGACTTCCCCGTCGAGTACGTCGATCCGCTCATCTCGTTCAAGGCGAGCGTCTCGCGTCAGGATGCCCGCGGCTGGCCGGCCGGCGGCTGGTTCCCCGAGCAGCGCATGACGCGCGACGAGGCCCTCCGGTCGATGACCCTCTGGCCGGCGTACGCCGCCTTCCAGGAGGCCGAACTCGGTTCGCTCGCCGCCGGCAAGCGCGCCGATTTCGTCGTGCTCGACCAGGACATCATGCGCGTCCCGGAGGCCATGCTCCCGGCCACGCGCGTGCTCTCGACCTGGGTCGGCGGCGCGCGCGTCTACGAGCGGGCACGCCCATGAAGCAGCTCTTCATCATCCGCATCGCGCTGATCTTCGGCGTCGCGATGTTCGCGGCGCTCACGGTCTTCCTGCGGCAGTCGGGGAACCTCCCCGAGCCGGACGCCGCGGCCCTCGAACGCATCGGCTACATGCGGTACGGCGTCTGGGGGCTCTCCGCCCTCGCCGTCGCCTGGGCCTTCCTGTGGAAGGCGCGCGCCGAGTCGGCGATGTCCGAGCAGGGCGCCGCGTCGTCGATGATCCTGGCCTGGGCACCCGGCGAGGGCGCCGCGATCCTCGGCGTCGTCACGCACTTCCTCGGCGGCCCGATCGCCACGATGGCCTTCGGCATCCTCGCCTTCATCGTCGTGCTGCTGATCGCCCGCATCCCGACTCCTTCCCGCTGAGATCCTGCCGATGCTCAAGCCGTCCGCCGTCACCTTCCTCAAGACGTTGCTCGATACGCCTGGCCCCTCGGGATACGAGGCCGCCGCCGCCAAGGTCTGGCGGGACGAGGCCGGCACCTTCGCCGCCGAGGTGCACGCCGACGTGCACGGCAACTCGATGGCGGTCGTGAACCCCGCCGGATCGCCGACGATCATGCTCGCGGGGCACATCGACGAGATCGGCGTGATCGTGACGTACATCGACGACGACGGCTACGTCTACATCGCGCCGATCGGCGGGTGGGACCCGCAGGTGCTCGTCGCCCAGCGCATCCGGTTCATCGGCCGCGACGGTCACGTGCTCGGCGCGGTGGGGAAGAAGCCCATCCATCTCATGAAGCCGGACGATCGCGAGAAGGCGTCGAAGATGACCGACCTCTGGGTCGACATCGGCGCGACCACGCGGGCGCAGGCCGAGGCGGTGCTCTCCATCGGTGACGCCGGCGTGATCGACTCGCGCACTCTCGACTTCCCGAACGACCGGATCGTCTCGCGCTCGATCGACGACCGCATCGGCGCGTTCGTGGTGCTCGAGGCCTTGCGCCGCTACGCCGCGGAGCCGGGGGAGGCGCGCGTTGTCGCGGTGGCCACGACGCAGGAGGAGATCGGCTATCACGGCGGCGGCGCGCGCGTCGCGGGCGAGCGGGTCGATCCGGCGATGGCGATCGTGGTGGACGTCACCTTCGCGACGGACCATCCCGGGATCGAGAAGAAGGAGCTCGGCGACTCGAAGCTCGGGAGCGGCCCGGTGCTCACCCGCGGTTCGGTGGTCTCGCCCGTGGCCTTCCGGATCGTGCGCGACGCAGCGGAGCTGCTGCGCGTGCCGTACACGCTGCACGCGGCTGGGCGCGAGACGAGCACCGACGCCGACGCGATCCACCTGGCGCGCCACGGCGTGGCGACGGCGCTGCTCTCGGTGCCCAACCGCTACATGCACTCGCCCAACGAGATGGTGAGCCTCGTGGACCTCGACCATGCGGCGACGCTGATCGCCGGGGCCTGCCGCGCCGTGACGGCCGCGACCGACTTCACGGCGCGATGACGGCGTTGACCTGAGTGGTCGGTCGCCGCTTGGCATGGGCGACGAGCCGCATGGACGCCTGTCGTACCTCACGGTCGCGGTCGTCGCGCAGCACCTGCACGGCGGCCATCGCCTGCGGGGTCCGGATGGCGACGAGCGCGATGCACGCCTGGATGCGGAGGCCCGAGGAATCGCGCTGCGGGTTGGTGCCCTGCCCTTGGGCGATGGCGATCAGCGCCTGCACGGCCTCCGGCGTCCCGAGCGTCCCGAGGGCCGCCACGGCGGCGTAGAGGACCTCGCGATCCCGCTCGGCCTTCAGCAGCGGCTCGAGCAGCCCGAGCAGGCGCGGGTCCTTCCGCGACGCGAGTCCGGTCACCGCCCGGAGGCGCACGAGCGGCGACTCGTCCGCGAGCGCGAAGGCGACGGACTCGAACGCGCCGTCGCCGTCGAACCGCGAGAGCGCGGCGACCGCATCGCGCCGCGTGCGCGGGTCGGGATGCTCGAGCAGGTCGTCGAGGGCGATCTCGCTCTGAGCATCGCGGAGGGCGCCGAGGATGGCGATCGCCTGGCGCACGATGATCTCGTTCGGATCGCTGACCTGCGTCCGGAGCGCTTCGTGGGCGCGCGGCAACCCGCGCAGGCACTCCAGGCAATGGCCCAGCGCCGCCGCGTCCGGGGCGGTGGTGCACGCATCGAGCACGGCCTCGGCGCCGTCGATGCCGAACCGGTACAGCGCGAGCTGGAGACGCTCCACCGCCTCAAGGTCGTCGGCGCGGGCGTGACGCAGCACCGCGAGCTGTCGGAGGAGCACCGGGCGCGCGAGGCGGCGCACGGCGTGATTGAAGGCCTGACGTCGCTCGTCCGATGGGTCGGCCTCGATCTGCGCGAACTCGATCGCGAGCAATGCGGCGATCCCGAGGACGAGCGCCTCGTGTCGACCCTGCCGGAACGCGAGGTCGCAGTAGGTGACGATCTGCTCGAGCCCGAGCGCGCGGCGCTTCGGCTCGTCGGCATGCTCGAGGATCGTGATCGCCGCGAGCAGCGCCTCGTCGGTCGTCTCGGGGATCGCGAGCGCGCGCATGAGGCGCACGGGCGCGTCGCGCGGGGCCGGCGGCCCCGCGTCCGCCTCGCTCGGTTGCGGCAGCGCGCGCGGGGTCCGGCGGGCTGACGGGGTCTCGGAGATGGGCGCGGTCGGATCCGTATTGGAGACGAGCGGGGCCGGCACCGGCGGTGCCTCGCTGAGCACCGGCCGTTCCTGGGTGTACCGGCGCGCCCGCAGGCGGCGCGGCAGCGCCTTCGCGTCGAGCACCGCGGCGCGCGACGCGAAACGGGCGACCGGATCGCCGTCCCCGGGTGCGGCGGCGAGGAGACGCGCCAGGTCGAGCAGGTCCGCCTGCGACGCGCGCGGCGTCACCCCGAGCTCCTCGACCCCGTATGCCGCGAACCGCGCGGCCACTTCCGGGAGCTCCACCGGGATCCCGTTCGCGAGCAACCCGCCCTCCACGAGCGCGAAGGTCACGGTCCCGCCCTTCGCGGCCTCGACGACGCTCCGGGCGGCATCGCGCAACTCCAGCCCACCCGCCGATTGGCCGAGCGCGAGCTGGACCAGCCGCGCGAAGCGCGAGACGAGTTCGGGGTTCGAGATGGTGTCGGCGTCGGTCATGCCTGCTGGTATCCCTCGCGGTGTCCGGATAACATACGCGCGAGACCGCCTCGGCGTCCCGTCGGCGCCGCCCTGACGCCCGGACCCGGAGTCCCTCTGCCGCTCCACGCCTGGTCGAGCGCGCATTACGTGATCGCGCTCCCCGACGGCCATCGCTTCCCGATCGCCAAGTACGCGCTGCTGCGCGACGCGGTGCTGGCCGAGGGCATCGTACGCGCCGAGCACCTGCACGACCCGGCTCGCGCCCCGCTCGAGGACGTGCGGCGCGTGCACGATGCCGCGTATCTCGACCGTCTCGTCCGCGGGACGATGCCCGCCGCGGAGCAGCGGCTGGTCGGATTCCCCTGGAGCGAAGGGCTCGTGGAGCGGTCGTTCCGCGCGAGCGGAGGCACCCTCGAGGCCGCCGATCGCGCGCTGCGCGACGGCATCGCGATGAACCTCGCCGGCGGGACGCACCATGCGTTCGCCGACCGCGGCGAGGGCTTCTGCGTGCTCAACGACGTCGCGATCGCCGTGCGGGCGCTGCGCGCGGCGGGCCGCGTCGGCCGGGTGGCCATCATCGACCTCGACGTGCATCAGGGGAACGGCACGCACGCGCTCCTCGCCGCCGACGATGCGAGCTACACCTTCTCCATGCACGGGCGACGGAACTACCCGTTCCGGAAGGTGGCGGGACGCCTCGACGTGGAACTCGAGGATGGCACGCAGGACACCGAGTACCTCGAACGGCTCGCCGCGGCCCTGCCGGGCGTCCTCGCCGCCGCACGGCCCGATCTCGTCTTCTACCTCGCGGGCGCCGATCCGCACGAGGGGGATGCGCTCGGCCGGCTCGCGCTCACCTTCGACGGGCTGATGAAGCGCGACGCGCTCGTGCTCGAGCTCGCCCGGTCGATCGGCGTGCCAGTGGCGATCGCGATCGCGGGCGGCTATGGTCGGGACATCCGCGACACCGTGCGCGTCCATTGCAACACGGCGCGCATCGCGCGCGACTTCCTCGTCTGACGCGCTTCCACGAGACCTCAGTGCCCCCGATCCCGCCGCCGCTCGCCGAAGGGTTCACGACCACCACCGCGGTGCCGCTCTACTGGAACCGTTACGCCCCGCGAGCACCGTTCAGCCGTCTCGTGGTGCTGCACGGCGGACCGGGCGCGCACCACGACTACCTCCTCCCGCAGCTGCTCGACCTCGCGCAGGAGCGTGCCTGCCTCTTCTACGACCAGCGCGGCGGCGGCCGCTCGAGGACCGAGGATCGCGCGCCGATCACCTGGCGGACGCATGTCGAGGATCTCACCGCGGTCATCGCCGAGCTGGCCCCCGGTCCCCTGACACTGGTCGGCTACTCGTGGGGGGCGCTGCTGGCGATGCTGTATGCCACGGAGGCCCTGGCGGGGCGCGCCGGTCCGGAACCGGTCCGGCTCGTGCTACTCGACCCCGCTCCCATCTCGCGCGCCTTTCGCGACCGGTTCGAAGCGGAGTTCGCCGCACGCCAGTCGGGACCGGCGATCACAGCGCTGCGCGATGCGCTCGCGGCGAGCGGCCTTCGCGAGTCCGACCCGGTGGCCTACAAGCAGCGGACCTTCGAGCTGAGCGTCGCCGGGTACTTCGCCGACCCATCGCGCGCGCGCGATCTGACGCCCTTCCGCGTCACCGGTCGCGTCCAGCAGTCGGTCTGGGAGTCCCTCGGCGACTTCGACCTCGCGCCGGCACTGCGTGACCTTCGCATCCCCTCGCTGGTCGTACATGGGAAGCAGGACCCCATCCCGCTGGCGTCCGCACAGGCGTGCGCCGAGGCGCTCTCGGCGCACGCC
Organism: Gemmatimonadaceae bacterium; assembly: GCA_044229035.1. Lineage (GTDB taxonomy): Bacteria > Gemmatimonadota > Gemmatimonadetes > Gemmatimonadales > Gemmatimonadaceae > Pseudogemmatithrix. The sequence continues at coordinate 19,667 of JBGATT010000024.1, forward strand.
TGTTGGCTGGACGACTGCGGCCACGTGCCGTACGTGGAGCGCCCGCAGGCGCTCTTCTCGGCGGTGCGCGACTTCCTGTACGACACCGAATCCCTCGTCCGAACCTGAGATGTCCCAGCACGACGAGATCGTCCAGCCGCACGTCGGCGTCATCGAACACAACGGGCACCGCTACACGGTGTCCGTGCGCATCGTGTGGGACGGCATCGAGTACGTCGGCCGGCTGTGGTTCGCGGACGAGGGGTGGGACGACCTCGGCATCCCCGATCGCGGCGCCTTCCCCGGGCGCACGCGCGACGAGGTGATCGCGCAGGCGAAGCGGCTCACCGAGCCGGACATGGTGAAGCGCTACAAGCGCGCCCTCGCCGAGAAGCGCCGCTACTCGGGGCTCCGCAAGCACACCGAGGAGATCCTCGCCAAGATCCGCTACCTGAACCAGGTCGCGGTATCGATGCGCGCGGGGCTGCTCGACGTCGATGGCGCGGCCCAGGAGATCGACCTCACCGAGCAGCAACTGCACGGGCTGATCGCCGAGCTCGGGAAGCACGCGGGGATCGAGCAGGGGAGCTGAAGGAGGTGGGAGGTCGCGGACCGTGGCCCCCCGTGGCGCGGTCGACCTTCGTCCTCCCACCTTCGGCCTTGCTTTAGCTTTCCCGCATGGACTCTCGCTCCGCCGCCCACCTGCTCCACGAGATCGTCGCGCTGCTCGAGCTGCAGGGTGAGGATCCCACGGTGCCGGCGCCGTACGCCGACGCGGCGCGCGCGCTCGCCGCGGCCGATGCGCAGCCCATCGCGGACCTCCTGCGACGCGACAAGCGGCGTTTCGCCCCGGAGGTCCTCGATGTCCTCGAGGAGCTGAAGGCGACCGGCGAATCGACGCTTCTCGACCGCCTGCGCGAGTCCACGCCGGAAGGGCTCTTCGAGATGATGCGCGTTCCCGGTCTGGGTCCGTCGCGCATCCGCCGCATCCACGAAGGACTTGGCATCGACACGCTGCAGGATCTCGAGGACGCGGCGCGCGACGGTCGTCTGGCGAAGCTGCCTCGCTTCGGGGCGCGGACCGCCGAGCAGGTGCTCCGCGGCATCGCCTGGCTCAAGGAGAGCGGCGCGCGGATCCTGTTGCCGCACGGGCGCGCCGAGGCGGAACGCCTCCTTGCGGTCGTGCGACGACAGCCAGGGGTCGTCCGGGCGGAGATCGCGGGTGCCGTGCGCCGGCACTGCGAGACCGTGAGCGAGGTCGAGATCGTCGCCGCGTGCGCGCGCGACCCCGAGGCCGTCGCCGCCGCACTCGCGCGCGCGCCCGGCGTCCGCGACTCGGTCGGGAGCGGGACGCGCGAGGTAGCCATCCGCTATGACGACGGCATCCGGCTCATCCTGCAGGCGGTCCCCGCCGACCATTTCGTGGTGACCTGGTTCCGCGCGACCGGCAGCGAGTCGCACGTCGATGAGGTGAGCGCGCGCGCCGCGCGCCGCGGGCTCACCCTCGGGGCGCACGGCCTGCACCGCGCGGACGGCACCGTCGTCGAGCTCGCCGATGAGCCGGCGCTGTACGCGGCCGTCGGACTGCCCTGGCTCCCGCCGGAGCTCCGCGAGGGCCTCGGCGAGGCGGAGGCCGCCGCCGACGGCACCCTCCCGCGTCTCATCGAGGCGGGGGACATCACCGGCGTGCTGCACTGCCACTCGCAGTACTCCGACGGCGGCGCGACGATCGCCGAGCTCGCCGCCGCCGCACGAGCCCGCGGCTGGACCTACCTCGGCGTGAGCGACCACTCGCAGTCGGCGTTCTACTCGGGCGGCCTCACCGTCGAGTCGCTCCAGCGGCAGCACGACGAGATCGACGCCATCAACGCGAGCTTCTCCGACTTCCGCGTACTCAAGGGCGTCGAGGCCGATATCCTGCCGTGCGGGCGCATCGACTATCCGGTCGACGTGCTCGACCGGTTCGACTACGTGATCGCGAGCGTGCACTCGCGCTTCGGCATGAACGAGGCGCAGATGACCGAGCGCGTGCTCAAGGCGCTCGAGGACCCGCACATGGCGGTCCTCGGCCATCCCACCGGGCGCCTGCTCCTCACGCGCGAACCCTACGCGATCGACATGGACGCCGTGATGCAGCGCGCCGGCGAACTCGGCGTCGCGATCGAGCTCAATGCCGACCCGCACCGGCTCGACCTCGACTGGCGGCTCGCCCGGTCGGCGGGCGCGCATGGCGCGCGCATCGAGATCGGACCCGACGCGCACTCGGTCGACGGACTCGAGAACATCCACCTCGGCATCGGCATGGCCCGGAAGGCCTGGCTCACCCCCGCCGACGTGATCAACACGCGCTCGGCGGCCGCCGTCGTCGACTTCGCGACGAGGCGCCGCCTGGCGCGCGCATCGGCCTGACGCGCATGGCCACCGGACGCCGACGCCCCCGACTGCTGCGGGGCGACGCGCTCGTCGCGCACGCGCGCGAGATCCAGCGACGACTCGCCGCGGCCTACCCTGACGCCCACTGCGAGCTCGACCACCGGAACCCCTTCGAGCTCGCCGTCGCCACCGTGCTCTCGGCCCAGTGCACCGACAAGCGCGTGAACCTCGTCACCCCGGAGCTCTTCCGTCGCTGGCCGGACCCATGGGCCCTCGACGCTGCCGCGATCGAGGATGTCGAAGAGGTCATCCGGAGCACCGGCTTCTTCCGCAACAAGGCCAGGTCCATCAAGGGCCTCGCGCGGGAACTCGTCGCGGAACACGACGGCGTGATGCCGAGTACGATGGAGGCGCTGGTGGCCCTCCCCGGCATCGGTCGCAAGACCGCGAACGTCGTCCTCGGCAACGCGTTCGGGAAGAACGCGGGCATCGTGGTCGACACGCACGTCGCGCGCCTCTCGGCGCGATTCGGCCTCGCGCGGTCGACCGATGCGGTGCGGATCGAACGCGCGCTCATGCCGCTGTTCGAGCGCGACACCTGGGCCCAACTCTCCCATCTGATGATCTGGCACGGTCGCCGGACCTGCGACGCCCGCCGCCCGAAGTGCAACGACTGCGTCCTCGTGGACGTCTGTCCCTCCGCGAACCCTTGAACCCGCGTCCCGTGTCCCTCGCCGCCCCGCTCCGCCCGCGTCCCGTCCTCGCCGGCATCGCGCTGTTGTTCCTCGCCGGTCAGGCCGTCGCCGCCTGCGCTCCCAAGCCACCGGTCGCGACCGCCCCGCAACTCCTCGCACCGCCCGCCGACCCCTGCGTTCTCGCGCGCGAGGATGCCGCGCGGGATCCCCGCCTCGACGTCGAGCGCGTCCCCGCCCCGCTGAAGATGGATCCGGCGCCGATCAAGACCCCGGTACCCCGCACCGTCGTCCGCGCGACGCGCGGCACGGCCATCCGCGCGGAGGTCCTGGTGGACACGCTCGGGAAGCCGGACATGACGACCTTCGCCATGCTCGAGACCCCGCACGCCTACTACGCGACCAACCTCAAGGCGGCGATCGGCAAGTGGACCTTCGAGCCCGCCGTCCGCAACGGGTGCAAAGTGCCCCGCTACTACCAGTTCATCGTGAACCTGGGCCCCCGCCCCCGGTAGGCAGGTCCGACGGCGACCGCTAGATTCCACGGGTCCCCTGCTGCCATCTCCCTTCGGCCTTCTGCCTTCATTCCCTTGAAAACCGCCACGTTCGAGACCAACAAGGGCACCATCGTCGCCGAGCTCTTCGAGCAGGACGCGCCCGGCACGGTCGCCAACTTCGAGAAGCTCGCGAACGCGAACTTCTACGACATGATCCGCTTCCATCGCGTGATCCCCGACTTCGTCGTGCAGGGCGGCTGCCCCAACGCCCGCATCGGCGCGACCCCGAAGGGCCCGCCGGGCACCGGCGGCCCGGGCTGGCAGATCAAGTGCGAGACGAAGGGGAACCCGCAGACGCACAAGGTGGGCGCGCTCTCCATGGCGCACGCCGGCAAGGATACCGGCGGTTCGCAGTTCTTCATGGTCCTCTCCGAAGGCAACACCCGCCATCTCAACGGCGTGCACACGGTCTTCGGGCAGATCACGAGCGGCCTCGACGTCATGACCCAGCTGACCGACAAGGACCACATGGTCTCGGTCCGGGTGAGCTGACCCGGCGCACCCGCCGTCGCCTGCCTCCTGACCCCCTTTCCACCCTCATCCCCCCGCTCATGACCGCTGGAACTCCGATGGCCGGCCGCGACACCGCCGCCGCCTTCAAGGGCCTGATCCTCGGCGCCGTCTTCGTCGCGATCGTCGTCGTGACGGTCACGATGCTCACGAACAAGAAGTTCGCGGACCACGAAGCGTCCCCGGCCGCCGCCGAGTCGCACTAGCGTGACGACGCCCTCCGCGGCGTCGACCGAGCGCCCCGGGCCCCCGTCGGGGTTCGGGGCGCTTCCGTTCCCCATCTCCGAAGCCGTCATCCCCGCGCTCACTCTCGGTGCGGTGATCGTCGGCCTCGTGATGCACCTCGTGCCCGCTGCCGACCCGTGGGCACCGACCTTCCTGATGACCGCGCTCGTGCTCCTCGGCGCCCCGGTCGTCTTCCAGACCATCCGCGGCATGCTGCGCGGCGAGTTCGCCGCCGACGTCGTCGCGATGCTCGCCATCGTCACGGCGGTCGTCCTGCGCGAGCCCTTCGCCGGGCTCGTGATCGTCCTCATGCAGACCGGCGGGGAGCTCCTCGACGCCTACGCCGAGGGCCGCGCGTCCGACGCCGTGCGCGAACTCGAAGCGGCGGCCCCGCGCATCGCGCACCGCCTGCGCGGGGCCATCGCCGCCGACGGCGTCGACGACGTCGCGTCGGACGAGGTCGCCATCGGCGACCGCCTCCTCATCCGCCCCGGCGAGATGATCCCCTGCGACGGCGAGGTCGTCGAGGGGAACACGTCGCTCGATACGTCACGCATCACCGGCGAACCGCTCCCCGAGCGCGTCGGTCCGGGGGCGCATGTCCGGTCGGGTGTCGTCAACACCTCCTCGCCCCTCGTGGTGCGCGCCACCGCCAAGGCCAGCGAGTCGCTCTACGCCCGGATCGTCGAGCTCGTCCGGTCCGCGCAGGGGGAGAAATCGCCCATCCAGCGCATGGCCGACCGGTGGGCCGTCTGGTTCACGCCCATCACGCTCGTCGCCTGCGCCATCGCCTGGTTCGCGTCGGGCGACGCCTCGCGCGTGCTCGCGGTGCTCGTCGTCGCCACGCCCTGCCCGCTGCTGCTCGCGACCCCGGTCGCGGTGATCGGCGGCATCAATCGCGCGGCGCGGAGGCAGATCATCGTGCGCAACGGCGCGGCGCTCGAACTGCTCGCACGCGTCGACACCGCGGTCTTCGACAAGACCGGCACGCTCACGCACGGACGCCCGGCCGTGATCGCGGTCGAGCCCTTCGCCGACGGCGATGCCGGCGAGCTGCTCCGCTTCGCGGCGGCGATCGAGATGGGCAGCGGCCATCTCCTCGCGCGCTCCGTCATGGCCGAGGCGAACGAGCGCTCGCTCGACATCCCGCCCGCCACCGACATCGTCGAGCATGCGGGCCGCGGCGTGACCGGCACCGTGGACGGACTACGCGTCGCCGTGGGCAATCGCGCCCTGGTCGCCGCCGAGCACCCCGACGCGCAGGCGACGCTCGACGCGCACGCCCCCACCGCCACCAACGGTCTCCGCGCATATGTCGCCGTCGCGCGGGCCTCGGGCGGCGTCCTCACCGGGGTCATCACGTTCGGCGACCGCATGCGCGCCGACCTCAAGCCGTTCATCGCCCGCCTGAACGCGCTCGGATTGAAGCGCACGGTGCTCCTCTCGGGCGACCATGTCGAGAACGTGAAGCCCGTCGCCGAGGCACTCGGCATCACCGAGGCGCGCGGCGACCTCATGCCGGACGACAAGGTCGCGGCGGTGAAGGCGCTCGAGGCCTCGGGCCGGCGCGTGCTCATGATCGGCGATGGCACCAACGACGCGCCTGCCCTCTCGGCCGCGACGGTCGGCGTCGCGCTCGCGGCGCATGGCGGCGGCATCTCCGCCGAGGCGGCCGGAGTGGTCCTCCTCGCCGACGACGTCACCCGCGTCGAGGATGCGGTAATGATCGGTCAGCGCGCGGTGATGATCGCGCGGCAGAGCATCGTCTGGGGGCTCGCGCTCTCCGGCGCGGCGATGGTCGTGGCGGCCTTCGGCTACATCCCGCCCACGGCCGGCGCACTCATTCAGGAGGCGATCGATGTGGCGGTGATCCTGAATGCCCTGCGCGCGGCGCAGGGTCCTCGTGCAGGATCCGCATAGCCGGCGTGGTCAGGTCGTCGAACTGCCCGCTCTTGCTCGACCAGGCGTAGGCCCAGACGAACGCGATCACGAGCACGACCGCGATCGGGATCAACAGGTACAGGACGCTCATGCCGCGCTCCGCGAGGGGGTGGTGAACGTCCGGCTCCGCCACGCGCCGAGGATCGCGGTCACCGAACTCACCGGCATGAGGATCGCCGCGACGATCGGGTCGAGCAAGCCCAGCATCGCCAGGGTCACGGCGAAGAGGTTGTAGCCGAGCGCGATCGCCATGTTGCGGCGGATGATGCGCGTCGTGCGCCGCGAACCGTCGAGCAGGTCGGTTAGCGCGGCGACTCCGCCCGTCGCGAGGTAGACGTCCGCGGCCGCCATCGACGCCTCGGCGCCGCCGCGGACCGCGATCCCCACCGTCGCCGCGGAGATGGCGGCCGCATCGTTCACGCCGTCACCCACCATCACCACCGGCCCGGCGGCGCGGGCCGCGAGCACCGCCTCCCGCTTCCGTTCCGGCGTCGCACCACCCTCGCTCTCCTCCGGATCGAGCCCGAGCGAGGCCGCCACGTGCGCCACGACCGGCGCGGCATCCCCGCTCAGGATGCGCACCTCCCAGCCCGCCCGTTGCATCGCCCGCACCGCGGCGCGTGCCTCGGTCCGCAGCGGATCGCCGAACGACGCCCGACCCACCACCGTCCCGTCGACCGAGACCAGCACCGTCGTGCGCGTC
>JBGATT010000192.1:0-5855 GCA_044229035.1 Gemmatimonadaceae bacterium
ACTCCATCTTGCCGGCGAGAAGAGCCGCAGCGAGGGCCAGGTGTGCTGCCATGCGCCACCGCGCGCAGGCCCCTGGTCGAGAAGCGTGAAGGACAGGTCGGTCCGTCGCAGGAAGAAGCCCGCCGCGAGGCCCGCCTGTCCTGCGCCGATCACGGCGACGTCGGGGGTGCGTGCCAGATGGCGCCTCAGTCGGGCGAAAGCCTGAGGTGCATCGTCACCGCGGACGCAGGGCAGGCGCCCTGGAACTCCTCCGAGACGTGCACCGCCGCGGGTGCCGCCTCGCGCGTGATCCGCTCGAAGCCGAAGCGCGGGAACCAGTGCTCGGCCGTCGTCGTGAGCAGCACGAGCTCGCGCGTCCCTCGCGCCCGGGCCGCGTCGAGGAGCGCGCGAACGAGGGCCTCGCCCACGCCCGAGCCGCGCACCGCGGGGTCCACGACCGCGGAGCGCAGCAGCGCGGTGTCGCCGTAGTCCTCGAGTCCGATCGCGCCGACGACATGTCCGGCGCGCTCGGCGACGAGGAAGTGCGCCAGATCCGGTGGCACGCCGTCGAGCGGCAATGCCGCCGCCGTGAGCAGGGCGCGCACGGCGGCGAGGTCGGCGGGCGCGGCGACGCGGAGCCGCACCGCGCCGCCGGTCGGGTCCGGCGAGGCCGCCATCAGCTCCGCCTCGCGGGCTTGATGGCCCGCACGAACGCGCTGCAGAACGCGCCGTCGAGGTCGTCGCTGACGCGATCGGCGTCGAGACCGGAGTCCTTCAGGAAGGCCCGCGCATCCTCCGCCTTGTAGACGCGCGTGGGTTCGATGGACGGGCTCACGAAGCCCGCCTCCCCGAGGAGCCGCAGGAACTGCTGTTCCTCGAGCGCGCCGGCGATGCAGCCGACCCAGAGCTCCATCGAGCGTCGAACCTCCGGCGGTACCTCGCCGCGCACGATCACGTCGCTCACGGCGAAGCGGCCGCCCGGCTTGAGCACACGGAAAGCCTCGCGGAGGACGCTCGGCTTGTCGACCGCCAGGTTGATCACGCAGTTGGAGATGATCACGTCGACCGAGTCGTCCGGCAGCGGGATCTGCTCGATCTGCCCCTTGAGGAACGTGACGTTCGACGCGCCCGCCGCCTCGGCATTGCGGCGCGCCAGCGCGAGCATCTGGTCGGTCATGTCGAGTCCGTAGACATGCCCCGTCGGGCCGACGCGCTGGGCGGAAAGGAGCACGTCGATGCCGCCGCCCGATCCCAGGTCGAGGACCGTCTCGCCCTCGGCGAGCGAGGCGAGAGCCGTCGGGTTGCCGCAGCCCAGCGACGCGAGCACCGCGGCCGCGGGGATGCCCTGGACCTCGGACGCGTGGTAGAGGTCCGAGGTGATGGGATCATTCTCCTCGCCGTTGCAGCAATCGGCGCCGCAACAGGCGGACCGCTCGCCCTCGGCGGCTCGGGTGGCGGCGGCGCCGTACCGGGCGCGGACGAGCGTGGTGATCTCCTGCGGGGTGGTGCTGGTCATCGGATGCTCCTCATGAAGTGGGTGTGTGGGTCGGACCACTTCGGGGGTCCGTGTTCATCCGTCTACGGTGCTGCGATGGAACGGTCGTCGGGGCGGGTCAGCCGCAACAGGCGACCGGGAGTCGTCGGCGTTCGGCGGCGGGCACCTTGTACGCGGCGACGGCCTGCTCCGCGTGCTCGAGCCCGTCCGCGGCGAGGCGGTAGTGCGTCCAGCGCCCCTCGCGCCGCGAGGCCACGAGGCCCGCGTCGCGAAGGGTCTTGAGATGGAAGGAGAGCAGGGACTGGCCGCAGGCGAGTTCGGCCTGGAGGTCACAGACGCACTGCTCGCCGCCGCGCAGGAGGTCGAGGATGCGCAGCCGGCGCGGGTCGGAAAGGGCGTGGAAGAGCCCCGCGTGCCGCTGCAGACTCTCGAGCGCGGCGTCCGTGCGGGCGCGATCGGTCCGGGTGGGCGATGTCGACGAGGTCATGCATCAACATATCTAGATTGGTTTATGTGTGCAAGCCCTCGTGGGGACCCACTCGACACCCCCATCTGTCCACGTGAGATTCCCGGTGTACACCTTTCGCGCAGCGTACATTGTCCGGGCAGCGATTCCCGACGACGTCTCCCCCACGGCCGCATCCCCACTCCTCCCCGCCACATGTCTCACTCCTGGCAGTTCTTCCGCGCAGGCGGTTCCGATCAGGTCGCCCTCGACCGCAGCGCCGATCTCCTCGCGCTCCGCGAACTCGACCCGAAGCTGTGGGTCGCCCTCGCCTGCCCGGTGAAGGGACTCGAGATCGACGAGCGGACGCTCGCCCTCATGGATGGGGATGGTGACGGGCGGATCCGCGTGCCCGAGGTCATCTCGGCCGTGGAGTGGGCAGGGAAGATGCTCACTTCGCTCGACACCCTGATGAAGGGAGGGGACCTGCCGCTCGCCTCCATCGACACCACCAGCGACGAGGGACGCGCTGCCGCGGCCTCGGCGCGCGAGATCCTCACCAACCTCGGCAAGTCAGGGCAGGCGACCATCGCGGTCGCCGAGACGATGGCGACGGCGCAGATCTTCGCGCAGACGCGGTTCAACGGCGACGGCGTGATCCCGATCGAGATGATCGAGGACGTGGCGCTCAAGGCGGTCGCAGAACAGGTGGTCGCACATGCCGGCGCCCGGGTCGATCGCAGCGGGAAGATCGGCATCGACCAGGCGGCGATCGACCTGTTCTTCGACGACTGCGCGGCGTACGACGCCTGGTGGAAGGAGGGGGAGGCGAATGCGACGGCCCTCCTCCCGCTCGGCGACCGGACGCCGGCGGCGGTCGCGGCGATGCTCGCCGTGCGCGGGAAGGTGGACGATTACTTCGCGCGTTGCCGACTGGCGGCCTTCGACCCGCGCTCGATCACCGCGGTCAATCGGCAGCAGGACGAGTACCTCGCGATCGCGGCGAGCGACATGTCGATCACGGCGCAGGAGGTGGCGGGCTTCCCCCTCGCGCGTATCGAGGCGTGGCGTGCGTTGCCGCTCACGGCGGCGGCAGGCGCGTCAGGGGTGGTGGAAGGCATCAACCCGGCATGGGCCGCGGCGATCGAGACCTTCCGTGCCACCTGTGCGCAGCCGATCCTCGGCGGCACCGCAGCGCAGCTGACCGAAGCCGAGTGGACGCGACTGCAGGCCACGCTGGCCGCGCACGAGGCGTGGGCGGCACGGAAGGCCGGGGCGGCCCTCGAGGCGCTGGGGGTGACGGCTGTCCGAGCGCTGCTCGCGGGCCCCGCGCGCGCGGGGCTGACGTCGCTCGTGGCGCAGGACGCGGCGAAGGCCCCGGAGATGGAGGCGATCGCCGCGGTGGAGCGACTCGCGCGCTATCATCGCGATCTCTACCAGCTGCTCAACAACTTCGTGGCGTTCCGCGACTTCTACTCGCGGGAGCGGCCCGCGGTGTTCCAGGTGGGGCGCCTCTTCCTCGACGGCCGCAGCTGCGACCTCTGCGTGCGGGTCGACGACGCGGGCAAGCATGCCGCGCTCGCGGGATTGGCGAAGAGCTTCCTCGCGTACTGCGAATGCACGCGCAACGGGGAGACCATGACCATCGCGGCCGCCTTCACCGACGGCGACAGCGACAACCTGATGGTCGGACGCAATGGCGTCTTCTACGACCGTCAGGGACGCGACTGGGATGCGACGATCACCAAGCTCGTGGAGAACCCCATCTCCATCCGGCAGGCGTTCTGGGCACCGTACAAGAAGTTCGTCCGGCTCATCGAGGAGCAGGTCGCCAAGCGGGCGGCTGCCGGCGAGGCGGCCGCCGACGAGAAGCTCGGCGCGGCGGCGACGAGCACGGCGCACGCCGAGAAGAAGGCGCCGGAGGCGAAGAAGATCGACGTCGGCACGGTGGCCGCCCTCGGCGTGGCCTTCGGTGCGATCGGCACGCTCCTGACGGCGATGGTCGGCTACCTGGTGGGGATCCTCACCCTCCCGTTCTGGCAGGTCGTCCTGGCGCTGGCCGGCATCCTCGTGCTGATCTCGACGCCGTCGATGGTCATCGCCTGGCTGAAGCTGCGGCAGCGCAACCTCGGTCCCATCCTCGACGCGAACGGGTGGGCGGTGAACGGACAGGTGAAGATGAACGTGCCGTTCGGCGCCGCGCTCACGAAGGTTGCGGAGATCCCGTCGGGATCGGGGAGTTCGTTCGCCGTGCGCTACCCGGAGCCGCCGACCGCGCTGCCGAAGCTCGTCGCTGCGCTCATCGGGGTCGCGTTCGTCGTCTCGCTGCTCAACCATTTCGGGGTGGTCAGCACGCTCACCGGTGGACGTTTCGGCGGGACGGGGGCGGCCGAGGTCGTGACGCCGACGGCGGGGGTGCCGTGATCCGAGGCGCGGCGCTCGCGCTCGCGTGCGTCGTCGCGGTGACCGGGCCGCTGGTCGCCCCGGTGGCCGCGCAGGCGGCGCAGTCGGTGCCGGCCCCGCGTCACACCTCAGCGGATGTGCGCTTCATGCAGGGGATGATCCACCATCACGCCCAGGCGGTGGCGATGGCGGCGCTGGTCCCCGCGCGGACGACGCGCGAGGACCTTCGCGCGCTCGCGGCCCGCATCGACGTCTCGCAGGTGGATGAGATGGAGAACATGCGCCAGTGGCTGCGCGACCGAGGCGCGCCGTTGGCACTCCCGGCGACGACCGGCGGACACGAGGCACATGGGGCGCATGCGGCCGCCATGCCGATGATGCCCGGCATGCTGTCCGCCGACGAGATGGACGCCCTCGAGCGGAGCACCGGTGCGGAGTTCGAGCGGCGATTCCTCGCGGGAATGATCAAGCATCACGAGGGGGCGCTCGTCATGGTGCGCGAGCTGTTCGCGACGCCCGGGGCGGCGGAGGAGACGGCGATCTTCTCGCTCGCGAGCGACGTCGATGCCGACCAGCGTGCGGAGATCGCGCGGATGCGCCGACTGCTCGACGCCCTCTCTCCCGGCTGAGCGCCCCTACGGTCTGACGGTCTGGATCTCCACGCGCGATGCCTGCTGCGGTGATCGCCAGACGCGATGGGTCTGCGCCCTGAAGTCCTCGGCCTTCGCCTCGAAGATGTTCGGCACCCAGGTCTGCGGGTTGCGATCGATGAGCGGGAACCAGCTGCTCTGCACCTGCACCATGATCCGGTGCCCCTTCAGGAAGCGATAGCTCTGCGAGTGCAGGTCGATGGTGAACGGGGTCACCGCTCCGGGCACGAGGGGGACCGGGCGTTCGAACGACTGGTGATAGCGCCCGCGGAAGACCTCGTTGGCGACCATCAGCTCGAAGCCGCCGAGGCGATGGTCAGGGGCGTACTCCTCGGGATAGACGTCGATGAGCTTGACGACCCAGTCGGCGTCCTGTCCGGTGGTGCTCGCGAAGAGTCGCGCGGTGATGTCGCCGGCGAGCACCACGTCCTCGGTGAGCGGTCCGGTCGACCACGACAGGACGTCGGGGCGTCCGTCGACGAAGCGCTGATCCTCGAGGAGCCACGTGCTCCAGCCGGACCCGCGAGGCGCGTAGGTCGCCTCGATGGGTCGTGGCCGATAGGGCACGGGCTTGGCGGGATCGCTCACATATGCGTCGAACGCGTCCGGCCCGCGGTCCGTCGGCGGGTCGAAGGAGAGCTTCCCGCCGGCGTGAAAATAGAGGGCGCGCGTCGTCGCCTCACGGGGTGGCCAGGCATCGAAGGTGCGCCACTGGTTGCTGCCCGACTCGAAGACCTGCGCTTCGGTGCGCCGGGGCGCGCCACGGTCCTTCAGGTAGTGCGCGAAGAACGGCGCCTGGATGTTGGCCCGGTAGTAGGCGCCCGTCGGCGACCCGAAGTCGATGCGCCCGAGCGTCTGGCCCGGTCCGTTGCTCCAGCCGCCG
>JBGATT010000193.1:0-5834 GCA_044229035.1 Gemmatimonadaceae bacterium
GGCGGAGAACGAGACGCGTCGTGCCGCGACCAAGCTGCGCATCGTCGCGGGCCGGCCGTCCGTGGCGGCGTTGCCATGAGCCGCCGTCCCCGGTTCGCCCGCGCCGTCGCGACGGTCCCCGCGGGGGTCGTGGTCGCGTCGTGCATCGCCGCGCCGCTCGCGGCGCAGGGACCCGAGCTCCTCGGGGCGGTCTCCGCCTCGACGCAACGGGTCGCGCGCGTCGGAGGTGCCGAATCCGCGCTGACCGGACCGGTGCTCGGGGCGGGGGGCGGTGTCCGGTTCCGCCGCTTCACGCTCGAGGCGAACTACCTCGAAGGGAACCTCACCCCGGAATCGGGATCGCTGGGGGGCGATGAGGTCTTCGCCGAGGCGAGCGTGCTCGTGCGCGCCGACCTCGGCCGCGGCTTCTCGCTCGGGGCCGGACCGCGCGCGCGCGCCTTCATCGCGCCCGGCGGGACCGTGCGCTGGATGCGTCTCGAGGCGCGCGGCCGCTACGAGAGCGAGGTGATCCCCGGTCGCGCGACCGCCGACGTCGAGCTCTGGCAGGTGCTCAGCGGCGACGTGAATGCGCAGGGCGGCGCGGACGGCGGACGCGGTGGGGCCGCGGGGCTCACGGTGGCGCTGCCCAACTCGCGCTTCGCGCTGCGGCTCGCCTATACCGCGGATCGCGTCGCGTTCGCCAACGGCGCGAGCGAGTTCGTCGACGGCGTCCAGCTCGGGTTGCGCATCGGTCGCTTCTAGGCGAGCGTGAGGCGGTGCCTCACCATCCGCTCCACCATCGGCGCGTCGCGCTGCTCGTCGCCTTCGTCGCCATCGTCCTCGCCGTCACCACGTCGGACGCGCTCCACCAGGCCTTCGTGGACGTCCTGGCGATCGCCGAGCGCCTCATGCGTGCGTATCCGCGGGCGGGCATGCTCGCCTTCGTCGGCCTCGCCTCGCTCTCGGCCATGCTCTCGTTCTTCTCGAGCTCGGCCCTCGTCCCCGTCGGCGTGTACGTCTGGGGCGCGCAGCAGACGATGCTCATGCTGTGGGTGGGCGGCGTGCTCGGCGGGACCGCCGGCTATTGGATGGCGCGCACCCTCGGGCGCCGCATCGTGAAGCGCCTCGTGCCCGAGGCGCCGTTCCGGCGCTACGAGACCTTCTTCCGGACGCGCGCGCACTGGCGCACGGTGCTCCTCTTCCGCCTCGCCTTGCAGTCCGAGCTGCCGAGCTACGTGCTCGGCGTGCTCCGCTACCCGTTCGGGCGCTATCTGCCGATGATGCTGCTCGGCGAGCTCCCCTTCGTGTTCTTCGCCGTCTACCTCGGGGAGACGCTGCTGGAACGGAACGGCGTCATCTTCGCGGTCGCCCTGTCGCTCGGTGTCGGACTCACGGTCCTCGCGTTCAGGGCATTGCAGCGGGAGATGCGGTCCGATGCGCCCCCCATTGCGCGATAAGTAATAAAGAGTATCTATCATCGCATCATGAGCCACACGCCGACCCGGTGACCGCGGCACCGATCGCGCTCGCAGCACCCTCCAACGCACCATTGCTGGTGTGGGTGCTCGCGCCGCTCGTCGAGACCGACGACGTCGACATCGCCTGGTACGCCGACTTCTCGCAGAGTCAGGCGGAATACGAGCGCGCCTTCGCCGCCCTCGGCGTGGCGTGGCGGTGGCAGCCGGTGACCATGCGCAACTACGAGCAGGTCATCCAGACGATCCTCCGCGAGTCGAAGGGGCACGAGCCCGTCGTCTTCAACCTCTGCGACGGCGACGAGGTCAATGGATCGCCCGGCCTGAGCGTGATCCGCTGCCTCAAGGCGAACGGTCTCCGCTACACCGGCGCCGACGAGCGCTTCTACGACGTCACCACGTCGAAGATCGTGATGAAGGAGGCGTTCGACCGGGCCGGCGTGCCCACCTCGCCCTGGGCGGTCGTCCCGCGCGACGGGTCGGGCGTCGCCGACATCCTCAAGCGGCTCGGCGCCCCGCTCATCCTCAAGCCCGCCGTCTCCGCGGGCAGCATGGGGATCACCACCAAGAGCGTCGTCCACTCGCCGCAGGCCCTGCGTGCCGCGCTCAAGCGCCTCAACAAGGGCTATCACGGGTGGGATGTCGCGGGCGGCGGTGTCTTCGTCGAGCGCTTCGTCGCCGGCCCCGAGTTCACCACGTTCATCGTCGGGGCGTACGACCGGCCGCGCAGCGCGACCATCTATCCCCCCGTCGAGCGCGGCTTCAATCCCGACCTGCCGCCCAACGAGCGCTTCCTCTCGTTCGACCGCCTCTGGGGCCTGTACGAGACCGAGGATCCGCTCGAGGACGATGCGGACCTGTGGAAGTACCGCCCCGTCTCGCGCGCGCTCGCCAAGCGGATCAAGGACATCAGCTGGGCCGCGTACGAGGCCGTCGGCGGCCGCGGCTACGGCCGGGTCGACCTTCGGCAGGACCAGGCGACCGGCGAGATCCACGTCCTCGAGGTCAACGCCCAGTGCGGGATCTCCGAGGACGAGGCGTACACCTCCATCGGCGCCATCCTCCGCTTCGCGCGGGCCTCGTTCGCGAGCGCCGTCGGGGAGATCATCGCCGTCTCCGCCGACCCGGGCGTCGCCCGGCCGCGCCTCTCCCGCACCCGCCGCGCCGCCACTGCATGAAGGTCTGCGTCCTCCAGCCGGACTACTCGACGTCCGGTGTGGACTACCGACACTACGACCCGGCGCGCGACCTCTCCCGCCTCCTCCCGGGCCATGAGGTCCATCACGAGGCGCTGAGCAAGGTCTCCACGTACCGGCAGCTCAAGCGCCTCGCGCCGCAGGGCTTCGACATCTACGTGAACCTCTGCGAGGGCTACCTCGAGTGGGACGTGCCGTCGATCGACGTCATCCACTCGCTCGAGCTCCTCGGCCTGCCGTACACCGGCCCCACGCCGCTGCTGTACGACCCGTCCAAGCCCCTCATGAAGTACGTGGCGCACACCGTCGGCATCAGCACGCCGATGCATGCGCAGGTGGATGCGGGCGCCATCGCGCGCGCGGTCGCCGGTCCCGGCGGTCTCGCCGCTGGCGATGCGATGCTCGCCGCAGCGACCAAGGGGCTCCGCTATCCGCTCTTCGTGAAGCCCGCCAAGGCCGGGGATTCGCTCGGCGTGGACGACCACTCCGTCGTCGCCGACCATGCCGCGCTCCTCACCCAGGCGCTCGCGCTGGCCGACGAGTATCCCGACCTGCTCATCGAGGAGTACATCGACGGGCGCGAGTTCACCGTGCTCGTCATCGGCGAGGAGTCGGGGAAGGGGCATGGCAGCGCGCTCGCGCCCATCGAGTACGTCTTCCCGAAGGGCTTCCGCTACAAGAGCTACGCGCTCAAGACCAGCGAACAGCACCCCGAGGCCAACGTCCGGCTCGAGGATCCCGCGCTCGCCCAGCGCCTGCGCGATGCCGCCGAGCGCATCTTCGCCGGCTTCGCCGGGGTGGGCTACGCGCGCATGGACTTCCGCATGGATGCCGCGGGGACGATCCACTTCCTCGAGGTGAACTTCACCTGCTCGGTCTTCTATGAGGAAGGGTCGGAGGGTTCGGCCGACCACATCCTCAAGCTCGACGGCATCGGCCAGGCCGCCTTCCTCCAGCGGATCATCGCCGAGGGCATCGCGCGGCACCGACGGAAGCACAAGGCGTACGAGATGCGGGGCAACGGGATCGCGGGGTACGGGATCGTCGCCACGCGGCCCATCGCGGAGGGCGAGGTGATCTTCCGCGGCGAACAGCGGGCCGCCCGCATCGTCACCAAGCGCCATGTGGCGGCCAACTGGAACGCCGCCGACCGCGAGCTGTTCCGGCACTACGCCGTCCCGCTCAGCGACCACGTGTACGTGATCTGGGACGAGGATCCCACCAGTTGGGCGCCGCAGAACCACTCCTGCGACGCCAACACGACCTACATCGGGCTCGATGTGGTCGCCGCCCGGGACATCCCGGCGGGGCAGGAGCTCACCCTGGACTACGCCGAGCTGCTCGACGACCAGGGGGCGAGCTTCAGTTGTCGCTGCGGGGCCCGATACTGTCGGGGAGAGGTTCGAGGCGCACCAGGGAACTCGGTCACGTCCCGCGAAGCCGGACGAGGCCCGACGGGGTAGCACTCCGGAGGACCGCTGGCCCGCCCTCGACCCAAGGAGATGGCGGAATGCCACGGTTGCCGCATGAACGGATCGAGCGTCCCTCACGTATCACCGCGGGTTCCGAGGAGCAGGCGCAGGCCACTCGAGGAGGTTCCGTGCCCCAGTACGCGATGCCGTTCAACGTGATCCTGTTCCTCGCCGGGTTCTGGACGGCGGTGATCTACGGGTTCGCGACCCGCGACTGGCTCGGCGCGCTCCTCTGGCTGACCGTCGGATTCGTCGCCCTGACGAGCGAGCGCCTCACCCCGGCGCGCGCCGAGGACGACGACGCGCGCTGAGGGCCTCGAAGCCAGGGCGCCTATTTCGTCGCCGCCGGAACCAGGACGGCGTCGATGACGTGCACCCATCCGTTCGATGCCCGCACGGAGGCCACGACCTTCGCATCGCCGATGTACGCCGCGCCATCGCGCCGGGTGAACTTCTCCTTCGTCCCGTCCACCATCCCGACCATCTGTCCGTCCTCGAAATAGTCCAGATCGAGGGCTGAGGTCGTGACATGATGCTGTAGCACCGTCCTCAGTTGGGACTTGTTCTCGGGCTTGAGCAACGTCTCCACGGTCCCGGCCGGCAGCTTGTCGAAGGCCGCGTTGGTCGGCGCGAAGACGGTGAAGGGACCTGCGTTCGCGAGGGCATCGACCAACTCCCCGGCCTTCAAGGCGGCGACCAGCGTTGAATGGTCCGGTGAGCCCACGGCGACCTTGACGACGTCAGGCTGGGAGTCGTCGTCCCGCACCGAGGCTTGTCCGGCATCTGGTGTGGCCGTTTGGGCGTCGTCGCGCGGGGCGGACGAACAGGCGGAGGTGAGGATTACGAACAGGAGCAGGCAGGGAAGCGTTCGGGAGCGCGCCATTGGACGAGGCCTCGGTAAAGGTGCAGGTTATTTGCACCATAAAATGTGTTTGGACCGATCGGTCCACAGTAGGGAGCCCCCTGCTACTGCTGTCAGCATTTCCGCTACGTGCCGACGCTCAGGCACCCGATCCGGCCGGACCGCTATCCACCTCGCACGGGATTTGCTATGGTTGAACCCGTTGGATCACCCCTACCATCACCCGAGGACGGGAACCACCCATGCTGAAGCGCTCCATGAAGGCCCTCACGCTCACGTTCGTCGCCCTTCTCGCGCTCGCGGCCCGTCCGTCGGATGCCCAGGCGCAGGAACACGCCCAGCTCGTCTGGAAGCAGCTGGAGCGCGCCTTCACCACGGTCAACGGGCAAGGCTTCGGCTCGCTCAACTACATCATCGGCCGCATGGGCGAGGGCAAGACCGACAGCTGGACCCTGAACTTCGAGAAGGGCACCGACTACAAGATCGTCGGCGCCTGCGACAAGGACTGCAGCGATCTCGACATCGAGATCCTCGACGGCTCCGACGTCCTCACCCGCGACGTCCTCGATGACGACGCCCCGGTCGTGAGCTTCTCGCCGAAGGCCTCCGGCCAGCTGCGCGTGAAGGTCACGATGGCGAAGTGCTCGGATGAGCCCTGCTTCTTCGGCTTCGGGATCTTCCAGAAGTAGACGGCAGAACGAAGAAGGCAGAAGGGCCCGGCACGCATCGCGTGCCGGGCCCTTCTCTTCGTGCGTGGCGCACCGGGCGCCCCTTGGATCACCGGCTCGCCGTGTACGACGGTGACGTGTCAGCGTCCTGCGCCGAGGTCGTTCCAGTTCAGGTTCGAGTT
>JBGATT010000194.1:0-5830 GCA_044229035.1 Gemmatimonadaceae bacterium
GGTGCCGAGGGGGACGTACGCGTCGACGGAGCGCCCGACGTCGTGGCCGAGGAACGAAGCGGGGGCGACGCCGATGACGGTGTAGCTCACGCGCGAGAGGGTGATGGTGCGCCCGACGACGTCCGGGGCGCCGCCGAAGCGCTGCTGCCAGAGGCGGTGGCTGAGGACGACGACGGGCCCGTCGGGGCCGCCGCCGCGGCGGTCATCGTCCGGCGTGAAGAAGCGGCCGAACCGCGGCTGGACGCCGAGGACCTCGAAGTAGCCGGCGCTGACGAAGGCGCCGTCCACGGGGTCGGTCTCGCCGCCCTGCGCGGCGTCGAATCGGACGTTGCCGGCGGCGAAGGCGCCGTCCCAGAGGTGCTGGCGTTCGCGCACCTGTTCCCAGATGGGGTTGGTCCAGGAGCGGCGTGTCTCGCCGGAGCGGAGCACGGTCAGGCGCTCGGCGTGCTGGACGGGGAGGGACTTGAGGATGAGGGCGTCGACGATGGAGAAGATCGCCGTGTTGGCGCCGATGCCGAGAGCGAGGGAGAGGACGGCGACGCCGGTGACGAGCGGGGTGGCGCGGAGGGAGCGGACGGCGGTGCGGAGGGCGGGGAGCATCGGGGATGCGGAGAAGGGAGGGCGGAGCCGTTCCTCGTTCGACATCCGGCTGAGCGGAAGCGTTGTGCGTGCGGGGTGCCGGGCGCGGTTGCGCTGTCGCGTCCCGCGTCGAATATTCGCGGCAGATGCCGTATCCCTTCCGACCAAGCCCATCACGGGTCGTGCCGCTGCTGCGGCCAGCGGCGTTGCTCGCCGTGCTCGTCGTCGGAGCGGTGTCCGCCACACGACTCGTCGAGCGGCGGCTGGCAGCCGCGCGACTCATGGCGGACATGGCCTGGGTGTCGGCGCCCGAGGCGCACGAAGTGCGTGAGGCGCTGCCCGACTCGATCCGGGCTCGGGTGGCGTCGTCGTTGCTCGCGCAGGTCGGCACCGAGTACAGCGCTCGACTGCGCTATGCCGGCGGTTCGCGCGAGCGTGGCGTGGAGCTGTCCTCGACCGCGCCGGCGGCGGGCAGCCTCGTCATCATGGGTGCGTGGGTGCCGTTCCGCTATCGACTCCGGTTCGCGCTGGACGAGCCCGCCTTGGGCGGGGTGTCCTATGTCGCCGAGGTCGTGGTGCACCCGAATGGCGACATCATCGGGGACGTGGCGTTCCCGCCCGTGCGCGCGCAACGCGCGCTCGCGCGCATCGTCCCCCTTGGCGTCGCTTTCGACACCGCGGCGGCGCGGGGCATTCGCGCGCCGTGGGCCTCGCTGGAGTACAGCCAGCAGGATCGCGCGTTCCGCTATGTCCTCTCGAGCGGCACCGAGGCCGAGTACCGGTCGGTGATGATCGACGCACACACGGGGCGGGTCGTGCGGTTCGCCGAGGGGAGCCCCTTCATCTGCCTGTACCCCGCCACGACCGCCCAGCGTCCGGAGGCGTGAGCCGGTACACGATGCGCGGCCAGCTCCCGCACGAGTCACTCGGGATCGAGTGGACGCGCTTGCGAGGATTCAACCACGCTGCACCGCCTGGGTCGCGAACGCCGGGATGTTGGCGACCTCGCGCAGGCGATTCTCGGGCGCGCGTGCCCGGATGCGATCGACGTCCGCGAACCGCCCCCGGTTCGCTAGAGCGAATCGAGCCGCCGCAGGTCGTCCTTGTCCTTCTTCCGTCCGGTCGCGCGCTTGTTCTTCCTCAGCTCGTCGAGGCCGATGACGCGCACCTGACGTCGCGCGATGGCGACGGCCACGGCGCCCTTCCACACCTCCGCGAACGTGACGCCATCGATCGCGTTGATCAGGTCGATGCGGAACGGCGGCTGGCCGAACTGGGTGACGATGTCCGGTGTGAGGAGCGCCTGTTGGTCGATGACCTCCGCCGGCGCGCCGAACTCCTGCATCGCGGCGAGCAGTCGCCGCACATTCGCGCGGGAGCGACGGTAGAGGATGTCGAGGTCGCCGGTCGCCCGCACTACCCCGTGCAAGCCGAGCGCGTAGGCGCCCACGAGCACGAAGTCGACATGCTGTTCGTCGAGGCAGGCGATGAAGTCGAGGAAGTCCGGCGACAGCGCGGCGTTTCCCTCGCCACCGGCTCTCGCCTTCATCCGCGGGCGCGCGTCTTGCCCGGCACGCCGGGTCGTCCGCGCGACGCGGATGCGATGACGTGCGCGGCCTCGGAGATGGCGGCGACCGACGCGATCCGCCGAGGCCTCGACCGAGGTGCGATCGGCGCCTCACCCGAGTGCCGGAGGTGGACGTGCCGTCCCGTCCAGGTCTCGCGGCGGCGCGCCGCACGCGCCGCGCGCTCGAGGCGGGCCGACGCCGCGCCCCGGATCTCGGCCGCGGTCCCGTTCGCCGCTCTCGCGACCACGGTGATCCCGACGGACGTGAACATCCGGAGCGCCGATTCGAGGCTCACGTTGCTGCGCTGGCCGCGCTCGAACTCCGCGACGAGGCGCATGCTCACGCCCGCCTTCGCTGCGAGCGTCTCGCGGGTCACGCCGAGCTGCTGACGCGCGCTCTTGAGCAGCGGGCCAAGGTCGTGGGAGAGCATGGGGGGCTCACGCATGGGCACCGCTCAATTTAGCCTCCCGCCGGAGGCGAGACAACCCCTTTATGTGCCACTCATGGTGACGCGATCAGGGTCGAGTCACCGTGCCGCCTTGCGTCGCATCGCATGGCTCAGGGCACGAACCGCGACGTCGGCACCACCCTGACCCCATCCGCGAACGTCGCCGTGAGCAGGTACAGCAGCTTCGTGCTCGGCAACGCACTCGACGCGATCGCGAACTCCGTGAGCTGATGCGCCCCGCTGGCCTTCGATCCCCCGATCGCGATGCTGGGGATCCCGCGGACCACGCCAGGGTTCGCGTCGGTGGCGCCCGTCGCGACCGCCTCGGCGGCGCCCGGCATGCCCGGGGTCATGCCCAGCGCGCGGTTGATGTCCACCGCGGTCTGCACCAATGGATGCGCGCGCGCCCCGGCGAGCTGCGCCTCCGTGCCGCCCGCCTGGTTCTTCTGCTCGACCTCCACCCGCAAGCCCACCTTGAACGAGTCGGCGACGGCCTGGGTGATGCGCGTGATGGTGCGGTCGAGGGAGTCGAGGAGGGCGGGATCGCTGCTGCGGAGGTCCACGGTGAAGTAGAGCTCCTGCGGGACGGCGTTGTAGATGTTGCCGCCGTGCACCTGCCCGATGTTCATCACCGCGCCGTTGGGGAGGGCGGGGAACTGGAGGGCGTAGAGCCGGTCGATGGCTTCGGCGAGCGCCTTCACCGGCGTGGGGCGGCCGCGCGAGGCGAGGGTGTGCGCGCCGGGGCTCGTGAAGACGTACTTGGTCCAATAGATGCCGAGCGCACCGTAGGCGACGCTGCCGTAGGCGCCATCGGGCACGATGAGCAGGTCGGGGCGGGAGTTGTTGCGGAGCCAGTACTCGGCGCCCTTGAGCCCGACCTCCTCCTGCGTGGTGCCGATGAAGATGATGTCGCCCTTGCTGCGGAAGCCGGTGGCGTTCATGGTGCGCAGCGTCGCGAGCATGTTGGCCACCGAGGCGGTGTTGTCGCCGACGCCCGGCGCGAAGAGGGTGTCGCCGGCGCGGCGGACCTGCTTGGGCGTCTCGTTGGGGAAGACGACGTCCATGTGGGCCATGATCACGATCGTGGGTCCGCCGCCGGTGCCCTTGCGGACGGCAATGACGTTGCCGATCGAGTCCACGGTGGGCGTGAGGCCCTGCCTCTCGAACTCGGCCTTGAGGTATGCGCCGCGGGCCTGTTCGAGGCCGGACTTGGCGGGCATCTCGGTGAGGCGGACCCACTCTTCCAGCTGCTGGGGGAAGTTGCGCTCGATCATGGACATCGCGGAGCGGATGTCGGGGCGGTCGAGGAGCTTCGGGTCCCAGGCGGTGGGGTATTGCGGGGCGGTCTGCGCGGGCAGGGCGGTAGCCGCGATCAGCGAGAAGGCAGCGACAGCGAGGAGTCGTGAGGTGCGCATGAGCGAGAGCGGGTGGCGGGAGCGAAGGATGTCGGTCGGAAGCTAGCGAGGAGCGAAGATCCGGGAGCGGGGATGGTCAGGGGCGCGGCATCTCGCACCCGCGTGGAACGAATCGATTCGGCTGCAGAGAGAGAGGTCCCTACATTCGCTCCGTCATCGCGCTGGACGCCGCCTCTTGACGAACGCCGGAAGTGAACCTATGCTCCCTCTGCCGCCCCGAGTACCTATGAATGGTGCGGTCTATCTAGGGAGCCCCCGCGGGGGCTCCTTTATCTTTTCGGACCCGGAGGGCGCGTGAATCGCGTCGCCGTGTTCGTGGACGCCGGATACCTGTTCGCCCAGGGCTCCACGCTTCTCACCGGCGCGAAGAAGCCGCGCGGGGACATGCGGCTGGACATCACGGCCGCGCTCGGCGCGCTCTCCGAACTCGCCGAACGAGTATCCGGTGTGCCACTCCTTCGCGTCTACTGGTACGACGGCACGTCGATGGGGCCGACCGCGCAGCACAGCGCCATCGCGCACATGCCGAGCGTCAAGGTCCGGCTCGGCCTCGTGAACCGGGCGGGCGAGCAGAAGGGAGTGGACTCCCTCATCATCACCGACATGATCAGCCTCGCGCGAAACGGCGCGATGGCCGACGCCGTTCTGCTGTCCGGCGACGAGGACCTTCGTGTTGGCGTGCAGCAAGCGCAGGAGTTCGGTGTCCGAGTGCATCTGCTCGGTATCAAGCCGAGCCGAGGCAGCCAGTCGCTGTTCCTGTTGCAGGAGGCCGACTCGACGCACGAGTGGGGTGACTCCATCGTGGGCAGGTTCCTCACGTTCGTACCGAGAGGGGCCGAATCGATGGCACTGCTGACGGTGATCGCCGGTTTTCGCTCAACGGCGCACATTCCTCGGGAGATCGATTCGGTACTCCTCGCCCGAGCGCGCACGGTGATCGGGCGCGATCTCGAGCCGAAGGAGAAGAAGGCGCTTCGGATGCGCTTCATCGCGCATTGTGAAACGCGGCTGGCGCGCGGCTGAACGTCGACCCATCGTTGCTTGCGCCCGAAGGGCGCGGGAGCGAGAATCCCCCGCAGTGACCACCCCCGACCGCCTCCGCACCGCCCTCGCCGACCACTACCGCCTGGACCGCGAGATCGGCGCCGGCGGGATGGCGACGGTCCACCTCGCGCACGACCTGAAGCACGATCGCGATGTCGCGATCAAGGTGCTCCATCCCGACCTGGGGGCCGCGCTCGGCGGCGAGCGTTTCCTCTCGGAGATCCGGACCACCGCGCGGTTGCAGCATCCGCACATCCTCCCGCTGCTCGACAGCGGCGCGGCGGATGGGCTCCTCTACTACGTGATGCCGCTGGTGACGGGCGAGACGCTGCGCGCGCGGCTCGCCCGCGAGCGGCAACTGCCGGTGGCCGAGGCGGTGCGGATCGCGCGCGAGGTGGCGAGCGCACTCGACTACGCGCACCGGCAAGGGGTGATCCACCGCGACATCACGCCGGCGCACAGCCTCCTCCACGTACGCTCGGCGCTCGTCGCCGACTTCGGGATCGCGCTCGCGGTGCAGAGCGCCGGCGGGGCGCGCATGACGCAGACCGGGCTCTCGCTGGGGACGCCGCAGTACATGAGTCCCGAGCAGGCGATGGGCGAGCGGACGATCGACGCGCGGAGCGACATCTACGCGCTCGGCGCGGTGACGTACGAGATGCTCACCGGCGAGCCGCCGTTCACCGGCGCGACGGTGCAGGCGATCGTGTCGAAGGTGCTCACGGAGAAGCCGACGCACCCGACGGCGGTGCGGGACACGATCCCGCGGCATGTGG
>JBGATT010000195.1:0-5773 GCA_044229035.1 Gemmatimonadaceae bacterium
GCGGCCGCGCCGAACCGGTCAGGCAGGTCCGCGCAGCTGACGAAGGTCGTCGGCGCGCGATTCGCCGCCGTGCCGCCCGCGGCGGCGTCGCTCACGAAGACGGCGACCTTGCCGCGGAAGACGGCCGGGTCGAGCGTGACGGTCGTGTCGTTCCAGCGGCCCGCGAAGACCGCCGCCGCTCCCCGCACCGCGGCGCGCGCGGCGTAGCCGTTCGCGAGCGTCGGCGCGGTGGGCACGAATTCGGTGCCGACGTTCGCCGACGCCCCGCCGATGCGGAGGCCCATCGACGCGCGGTCGAAGCCGAGCGGGCCATACGGCATCACCTGGAACCAGGTGCCGTCATCGCCGGCCGGCTTGAGGCCGAGGCGCGCGAACTCGCGGGCGATGTACTCCGTGGTCTTGGTGTTCCCCGGTTCGCCCATGCGTCGCCCGCGCATGGAGTCGTCGGCGATCTGGTAGAGCCGCGTCCGCAGGTCGTTCGCGGTGATCCGCGTCTCGGTCGGGCGCGGCGCCCAGGTGCGCGGCCCCTCGTCGGGCCAGACGCGTTGGTCGGGCGCGGCGGCGCGGGCGGGTCGGGCGGCACGCGGCGAGGCCTGCGCGACGAGCGCGGCAGGCAGCAGTGACGCGTAGAGGGCGCGGCGGAGACAGGCGAGCGACATCGGAACCCCTCGGCCCTCCCGGGCCGCGATCAGGTCGTATGGTCCAGCGTACTCCTACGCGCCAGCCGCGCGGAACGCTTCGCCGGCGTCAACGCCGCCCGTACAGCTTCGCACGGACGGCCCACAACTCGGGGAAGAAGCGCTGGCTCACCGTCTTGGACAGGTACTTCGCGCCGAGGGTGCCCCCGGTCCCGCCGGTGTCGGGGCCGATGATCCGCTCGACGAGCTGCACGTGCAGGAAACGCCAGCGCGCGAACCCCTGCTCGTACGCGAGGAACGACTCGGCGAGCATGAGCAGGAAGCCGTGCTGCGGCTCCGTGTAGACCTGCTCGAGCGTGACCCCGTGGCGCTCCAGCAGCGCGAGGAAGAGCGCCTGCAGGGTGGGCCGCTCGAGCGCGCGCGCCACGACCGCCGGAAGTTCGCCGTGCTCCTTGAGCGCGGCCATGAAGTGCTCATGGCGCAGGCCGCTGGTCGCCTCGATGGCGCGGAACTGCGCGCTCTGCGAGCCGCTCGAGCTGCCGAGGTAGCCGCGGAACTGCATGAAGCGCTGCGGCGGGAGCGTGTCGAGCGCCGAGAGCTCGTGCGCCACCAGCTCGACGAGCGTGTTGATGCGCTGCATCGTCGTGAGGGCCGCGCCGGCGTCGCCGTCGGTCAGGTGGCCGATGAGCTGGTCGAACTCGTGCAGCAGCACCTTGAACCAGAGCTCGCTCGCCTGGTGCACCACGATGAAGAGCAGCTCATCGGGATGCTCGGGCTTGGACTGCGGCTGCTGGAGCCCGAGCAGCGTGTCGAGCTCGAGATAGGTGGGGTAGGAGATCTCGCGCGGCGCGTTCAAAACGTGGATACCTCGAGCGCGAGGAGGTCATCCGCGCGCATCGTCTCGGTGGTGAAGAAGGGTTCGCCGTAGCGGCAGCGGATGAGCGAGCCGTAGTGGGCCGCGTGGTGCCGGATGATGTCCTCCAGCGGCTCACCGTTCGGATAGACCTCGCCGGCCCAGGTCGCGCCGTCGAACTGCGAGGCATAGCACCGGATCGCCTCGAGCTTCGTCTCGAACTCCGCGCTGATGTCGGCGACGAAGGTCGGCTTCACGTGGTCCTCGCGGTAGCTGATGGCGTGGAGGACCTTGAGCGGGCGATGGGGCGGCGTGGACGGGTCGAGCTTGGTGAGCCCGGCGAGGAAGCTCGCGTCCCGGATGAGCTGCGCGGCGACGCGATGATCGGGGTGCCGTCCGCGCGGGGCGGGGGCGATCACGACCTTCGGGCGGAGCGTGCGGATCATGATCGCGAGCGCCCGGCGCGTCTCGGGCGTGTTGGTGATCCCCGCGTCGGGGAGCTGGAGGTTGCCGCGGTACGCGACGCCGAGGACGTCGGCCGCCTTGGCAGCCTCTGCCGCCCGCAGCTCGGCGGAGCCGCGGGTCCCCATCTCGCCCTGCGTGAGGTCGATGATGCCGGTCCGTTGGCCCCGCCAGGCGTGCTTCACCAGCACGCCGCCGCAGGTCAGTTCCACATCGTCGCGGTGCGCGGCGATGGCGAGGAGGTCCACGGGCGCGGTCATCCCGGGAATCTACGGCTGTCGCGGGGCCCTCGCACCGCGCCAGATTCCGGGCATGACGGATCCCGGCCCTCCATACACCGGCGCGCAGCACGTCCTGCGGACGGAGCGTCTCGTCCTGCGCCCCTTCACGCTCGAGGACGCCCCGGACGTGCGGCGCTATCTCGCCGACGCCGCGGTGGCGCGCAACACGCTCACGGTGCCGCACCCGTACCCGGAGGGCGCCGCGGAGGAGTTCATCGCCGCGCAGGCGCCGGCGTGGGCGGCGGGGAAGCGGGTGACCTGGGCGGTCACGCGCACGCAGGACGGTGCGCTCGTCGGCGCCATCGGGCTGCAACTCACGCGCGTCCACAAGCGCGCCGAGGTGGGCTACTGGATCGCCCGCCCCGAGTGGGGGCAGAAGTACGCGACCGAGGCGACGCGTCGCGTCGTCGCGTACGCCTTCGACGTGCTCGACCTGCACCGGGTCGAGGCGCACCACTTCCTGGAGAATCCGGCGAGCGGCCGGGTGATGGAGAACGTCGGGATGATCCCGGAAGGCGTGCATCGCGCCGTGGTCTGGCGGGATGGGTCGCCGCGCGATCTCAAGAGCTACGCGATCCTGCGGATCGATCCGCGGAAATGACGAAGGGGGCGCCCCGATCGGAGTGCCCCCTTCTTCGTTCCCGTCCGGTTCCTACTGCTTGATCGGCGGCGGCCGGCGGCCGCCACCCTGCGGCATCGCCGCCAGGTTCTTGTCGAACGTCACCTGCTGCTCGGCCGTGAGCACCGCGCGGATGTCGGTGTTCTGCTTGGTGCGCATCGCCATCATCTTCTCGCGATTGGCCGGGTCCTGCATGCCGCCGGCCTGCATCATCTCCTGCATCGCCGTGCGACCCGCGGCCTGGATGCTGTCGATCTTGGTCTTCTGCTCGGGCGAGAGCGTGATGTCCTTGAAGAGCATCTCGTTCATGCGGCCCGCGCCGCCGCCCTGACCCATGCCGCCACCCGGTCCCATGCCACCGCCACCCTGACCGCCGCCCTGCGCCTGCGCCGTCGTCGCGACCATCACCAGCATCGCCGCTGCCAGCATCCGCATCCCGCGCATCGTGCCTCCGAAGTGTTGGTCCTTCAGCGGGCGACACCCGTCGCCGCGCCTATCCTACCTACGAAGCAGACCTGAGGTTCGTTAGCGCGGGCCGCCGCCGGGTCCCCGCCCTCGGCCGCCCCCACCTCGCCGCCGCCGCGGGCCGCCGCCGCTGGCACCACTCCCGGGGCCATTGCCGCCCCGCGGGTCGGCCGCACTGGGCCCGCGGCTGCCGCCGCCAGGGCCACGGCTGGGGCCCGCAGGCCCTCGGCTCGCGCCACCAGGCCCGCGGCTCGCGCCACCGCCACCGCCCGCCCGCGGCGTCTCGCCGCGCGCGGCCGCCTCGCGCCGCTCCAGCTTCGCCTTCGCCCGTGCGCGATCCTCGGCCTTCCGCGCCCGGATCGCCGCGATGCGTTCGGCCAGCGGGATCTCCAGGCGCTCCTGCGGCACGTGCTTGTAGTTGAAGTCCGGCAGGGTCCGGCGCGGCAGCTTCCGGCCGATCGCCTTCTCGATCTGCCGCAGGTCACCTTCCTCGTCCGGCGAGACGAGCGTGAACGCCTCGCCCGTCGCCTCGGCGCGCGCGGTGCGCCCCACCCGGTGGATGTAGTCCTCCGGCATGTGCGGCACGTCGAAGTTCACCACGTGCTCGAGCGCCTCCACGTCGATGCCGCGCGCCACGATGTCGGTGGCGACGAGCACCCGCACCTTGCCCTCCTTGAACCCGCCGAGCGCCTCGGTCCGCTGGTTCTGGCTGCGGTTGCCGTGGATCTTGGCGTTCGGGATCCCCGCGTGCGTCAGCACGTCGGCGAGGCGATTGGCGCGGTGCTTCGTGCGCGTGAAGCAGATGACGTTGCCGATGACGTTCGCGCGGAGCAGGGCGATGAAGAGGTCGGCCTTGAGCGCCTCGGACACCGGCCAGAGCGCCTGCTCGATCCCGCTCGCCGGCACCGAGACGCGCTCGACGTTGATGCGCACCGGATCCTTGAGCATCGCGCGCGAGAGCTCGACGATCGGCTTCGGCATGGTCGCGCTGAAGAAGAGCGTCTGCCGCTTGGCGGGCAGCTGCGCGAGGACGCGCTTGATGTCCGGCAGGAAGCCCATGTCGAGCATCCGGTCGGCCTCGTCGAGGATGAGCACCTCGAGCGCGCTGAAGTTCACGTAGCGGCCGGGCTGCGACATGTGGTCGAGCAGGCGGCCCGGCGTGGCGATGATGATGTCCGTCTGCGAGCGGAAGGCCGCTTCCTGCGGGCCCATGCCGACCCCGCCGAAGATGGCCGCGCCGCGGACGCGGGTGTGCTTCGCGAGCTCCGTGAGGTCCGCGTGCACCTGCGCGGCGAGCTCACGCGTGGGGGCGAGCACCAGCGCGCGCGTGGCGCGCGTCGGGGCGTCGTGCAGCCGGTTCAGCACCGGGAGCAGGAAGGCCGCGGTCTTGCCGCTGCCGGTCATCGCGCACGCCAGGAGGTCCTTCCCCTCCCGGGCCGGCGGGATCGCGTCGCGTTGGATGTCGGTCGGCTTGGGCCAGCCGAGTTCTCGGACCGCGCGCAGGAGGGCGGGGTCCAGGCCGAGGGTGTCGAATGTCATTGGGATGGGAGTAAGCTACTCCCATGCAGGCTCCGCTCACAGGGTTCGCCCCAGCCGGAACGCTCCCATGACGCCGCTCCAGACCGAACCGCTGGCCCCGCTCCCGGACTATTCCGACGCCGAGCGACTCCTCCGCATACAGGAGTTCACCGCCGGGATCCGGCGCCGCAGGACCGTGCGCGACTTCTCCGACCGCCCCGTCGACCGCGCGATCATCGAACAGGCCATCGTCGCCGCCGGCGGCGCGCCGAACGGCGCGAACCTCCAGCCCTGGCACTTCGTCGCCGTGCAGGACCCGGAGCTCAAGCGCGCCATCCGGCTCGCCGCCGAGGAGGAGGAACGCGAGTTCTACTCGTCCCGTGCCACGCCGGAGTGGATCGAGGACCTCGCGCCGCTCGGCACCGACGCCGACAAGCCCTTCCTCGAGCGCGCGCCCTGGCTCATCGCCATCTTCGCCGAGAAGTGGCGCCACTTGCCGAACGGTGCGCGCCGCACCAACTACTACGTGCCGGAGTCGGTCGGCATCGCGACGGGCTTCCTCATCGCCGCGCTGCACCACGCCGGACTCGCCACCCTCACGCACACGCCGAGCCCGATGGGATTCCTCCAGCGGATCCTCGAGCGTCCGCCGTCCGAGAAGCCGTTCCTGCTGCTCGTGGTCGGCCATCCCGCCGACGGCGCGCAGGTGCCCGTGATCGCCAAGAAGCCGCTCGACGCCGTCGCCACCTTCCGCTGAGCCCTCAGGGGGTACTCATGCACACGCCACGCCGCTCGTTCCTGTCCCGCCTCGCCGCACTGCTCGCCGTTGGCAGTGCTCCAGACACGCTCGCCGCGGCAGTACGGCCGGTGCCAGAGTACGGACTCTGGCCCGATGAGCGCTGGCTCGAGATGATCGCGAACCGCGAACACCGGATCT
>JBGATT010000196.1:0-10163 GCA_044229035.1 Gemmatimonadaceae bacterium
GCGCTTCCGATCGCGCTGCTGGTCGCGGTCACGGCGCCCCTGGCCGCCCAGGACGATGCCGCGCTCGTCGGGGGGGCGCGCGCGCTCCCCCCCCGCGGGATGTCGCACGACACCCCCCTCGTCATCAGCCCGACCGCGTTCCGTCGCGACTCGACGAACTACGTCACCGGGATCGCCCGCAACCAGGTCGACATCCCCAAGATGGAGGCCGGCGGTCTCGACGCCGCGTTCCTCATCGTGTACGTCGGCCAGGCGCGCACGATCGACTCGGCGACGATGGCGAGCGCGTACGCGCAGGCGATGGAGAAGTTCGCCGCCGTCCACCGTCTGACCGACTCGCTCGCCCCGACGCGCGTGGGGCTCGCCCGCACGGCCGACGAGGCGCGGCGCATCCACGCCAGCGGGCGGAAGGTGATCTTCATCGGGATCGAGAACGGCTTCTCGGTGGGGACCGACCTGTCGCGCATCCGGCAGTTCGCCGAACTGGGCGGCCGCTACATGTCGCTCGCCCACAACGGGCACAGCCAGTTCTCCGACTCCAACACCGGCGAGCGCGACGGCGTGTGGATGTGGAACGGGCTGAGCCCGCTCGGCCGGCAGGCGATCGCCGAGCTCAACAAGTGGGGCGTGATGATCGACATCTCGCACCCGAGCAAGCAGAGCATGATGCAGACGCTCGAGCTGACGCGGGCGCCGATCATCGCCTCGCACTCCGGCGTGCGTGCGCTCTGCAACCACAGCCGCAACCTCGACGACGAACAGCTGCTGGGCATGAAGCGGAACGGCGGCGTCGTGCAGCTGGTGGCGTTCAACAGCTACGTGAAGTGCAACCCGGTGCGCGACGCGGAGCGTCAGGCCGCGATCGACGCGCTGCGGCGGCAGTACGGCGTGACGGGGACGAATCCCCGCGAGGTGCAGGCGTCGGTGCAGGCGCTGCCCGAGGAGCGGCGGAACGCGTACCTCGCGGCGCAGGAGGACATCACGGCGCGGCGCTATCCGGCGGACCCGATGGCGACCGTCGCGGACTTCGCGAACCACATCGACTACGCGGTGAAGCTCATCGGCATCGACCATGTGGGCATCAGCTCGGACTTCGACGGCGGCGGCGGCGTGGACGGCTGGCGCAACGCGAGCGAGACCTTCAACGTGACGCTCGAGCTGGTGCGCCGCGGCTACACCGAGGAGCAGATCGCGAAGATCTGGAGCGGCAACCTGCTGCGCGTGCTGACCGAGGTGCAGGCGGTGTCGGCACGGCTGCAGCGGGCGGGGCGGTGAGCGTCGGCGCGCATCTCAAGGTCTACGCGGCCTGCGTCGTCGTCTTCTTCGCGCTCGACCTCACCTGGCTCGGAGCGGTGGCGAAGGGCTTCTACAACGCGCAGATGGGGCACCTGCTGCGCCCCGACGTGCAGTGGGGCGCGGCGCTCCTCTTCTACCTCATCTACGTCGCCGCGATCGTGGTGCTGTGCGTGGTGCCGGCGGTGGAGAAGCACTCGATGGGCCGCGCGCTCGCGCTCGGCGCGGTGTTCGGCCTCGCCGCGTATGCGGCGTTCGACCTGACCTCGCTGGCACTGCTGAAGGACTTTCCGGCGAAGGTGGTCTATGTCGACCTCGCCTGGGGGATGGTGCTCACGGCGTCCGTCTCGGCGGCGGGGTACTGGACGGCACTTCGACTGGGATGAAGGCAGAAGGCCGAAGGACGAAGGAGATCCCTTCCACCTTCATCCTTCGGCCTTCATCGTCACGTCTCTCTGCGCACGAGCGTGAGGATCGAGTACAGCGCCACCGCATCCCCGTCCTGGTTCGAGACCTCGACATCCCACTCGACGACGCCCTGCGGGATCCCGCCCTCGGGGGTGTCCTTGGCGGTCTTCTGCTTGACGGTGAGGCGCACCTGGATGGTGTCGCCCGGATAGACGGGCTTGGTGAAGCGCAGGCGCTCCATGCCGTAGTTCGCGAGCACGGGGCCGAGTGACGGCTCCACGAAGAGCCCGGCGGCGGCCGAGACGATGAAGTACCCATGCGCCACGCGCCCCGTGAAGACGCCGTTCGTGCGGGCGTCCTCGTCGCTCATGTGCGCGTAGAACCGGTCGCCGCTCAGGTTCGCGAACGCGACGATGTCCTCGAGCGTGATCGTGCGCGTGCCGGTGATGAGCGTATCGCCGATCTCGAGCGCGTCGAAGGTCTTGCGGAACGGGTGGACCGCGTCGGTGCGCTGCGCGGCACCGGCGCTCCACTCGCGCGTGATCGCGGTGAGCATGCTCGGGCTCCCCTGCACCGCGGTCCGCTGCATGTAGTGCAGGACGCCGCGTGCGCCGCCCATCTCCTCCCCGCCGCCGGCTCGACCGGGCCCGCCATGCACGAGATTGGGCAGCGGCGACCCGTGCCCGGTGCTCTCCTTCGCGCTCGCCTTGTCGAGGACCATGAGCCGGCCGTGGTACGGGGCGACGCCGAGCACGATCCGCCGCGCGATGGACGCGTCCCCCGTGACGACCGAGCCGCAGAGGGACCCCCGCCCCCGCTTGGCGAGCTCCACCGCCTCGTCGAGCGTGCGATACGGCATCACGGTGTTCACCGGCCCGAACGCCTCGATGTCGTGGGGCTCGCTGCGGCCGAGGGGCTGGTCGCAGAGCAGGAGCATGGGGCCGAAGAAGGCGCCGGTGTCGCGGTCGGCACCGACGACCGCGAAGTCGCCGCCACCGAAGACGAGTTCACCGGCCTCCTTGATGCGCGCCGCGGCCGCGGCGACGTCGCGCACCTGGCCGCGACTCGCGAGGGGCCCCATGCGCACCCCCTCGACTGCCGGATCGCCGATGGTCGTCTTCTCGAGGCGCGCCCGGAGGGCCTTCACCACCGCCTCCTCCCACCCGGCGGGCACGATCGTGCGACGGATCGCGGTGCACTTCTGCCCCGCCTTCGTCGTCATCTCGCGCACGACCTCCTTGACGAAGAGGTCGAACTCCTCGGTCCCGGGGGCGGCGTCGGAGCCGAGGATCGAGCAGTTGAGCGAATCGGCCTCCATGTTGAAGCGCGCCGAGTGCTGGACGATCGCCTTGCTCTCCTTGAGCATCTGCCCGGTGGCGGCGCTGCCGGTGAACGCGACGGCATCCTGCTCGGTGACATGGCTGAGCAGGTCGCCCGCGCTGCCGCAGATGAGCTGCACCGCGCCCTCGGGAAGGATCCGCGACGCGATGATCTCGCGGAACATGAGCTCGGTGAGATAGCTCGTCGCGGTCGCGGGCTTCACGATGCACGGCACGCCGGCAAGGAGCGCGGGCGCCATCTTCTCGAGCATCCCCCAGCAGGGGAAGTTGAAGGCGTTGATGTGGATCGCGACGCCCTCGAGCGGGACGCAGATGTGCCGGCCGGCGAAGGTCCCGCCCTTGGAGAGCGATTCCTGCGGCCCTTCCACGTGGAAGGTCTCGTTGGGGAACTCGCGACGGCCGCGGCTGGAGTAGGCGAAGAGCGTGCCGATGCCGCCCTCGATGTCGACCCAGCTGTCGGCCTTCGTCGCGCCGGTCGCCGCGGAGAGGGCGTAGAAGGCGTCCTTCTTCTCCATCAGGTGCTTGCCGAGCGCCTTGAGGAGGGCGGCGCGCTGATGGAACGTGAGGGCGCGCAGCTTGGGTCCGCCGACGGTGCGCGCGTAGTCGGCCATCGCCTTGAAGTCGAGCCCGCCGCTCGAGGCCTCGGCGATCGGTTCGCCGGTGACGGCGTGGAAGAGCGTCGCCGCCTTGCCGGTCCCTTCGACCCACTGGCCGAGGGCGTAGTTCTTGAGCGTCTGCATCAGGTGGGCATCCCCTTGGTCTCGTTCCAGGTCTTGAGCAGCGCCGACTGCGCGGGGCGGTCGGCGGGGAGTTCGCGCAGCGGCTCGACGGCGCGCCAGGTGTCGCGCATCGCGGCGGGCAGTCGCTGGTACAGGGCGGTACCCTCGGACTTCCAGGCGAGCATCTCGTCGCTCACCTGCTTCACCACCTTCGCCGGGTTCCCGACCACGACCGAGCGCTCGGGGACCTGCATCTCGGCGGGGACGAACGCGAGGGCGCCGACGACGCTGCCCGCGCCGATGCTGGCATTGTCCATGATCACCGCGTTCATGCCGACGAGCGCGTTGGCCCCGATGCGCGCCCCGTGCACGATCGCCCCGTGGCCGATGTGCGCGCCGCGTTCGAGCACGACGGTGACGCCGGGGAACATGTGGACGGTGCAGTTCTCCTGCACGTTGCACCCATCCTCGATGACGATGCCGCCCCAGTCGCCCCGGATGGCCGCGCCGGGACCGATGTAGACGTCACGGCCGATGATCACGTTGCCCGTGACCGCGGCCTGCGGATGCACGAAGGCGGTCTCGTGCACCACGGGGATGAAACCGTCGAAGGCGTAGATCATGGGAGGCGATGGCGAGTGCGGCGAAGGATGGGCCCGGGCGGCGCCCAAATCCAGTGGACCGGACGCCACGAACGGGGCTCCGGAAGATATTCCGCCCCCCGGTACCCGACCGTAGCTTGGTGGCCATGGACGCCCCTGACGCCCGCGACCTGCGGACCAGCCGTGCCCTGCGCGCGGGGTGTTCGCCGAGAAGCCGTTCTGGCAGCAGGTCTTCGAGTCGTTCGCGGTCTTGCCGCTCCAGCTGGGCTCGTCGCTCGCGCTCCTCGTCGCGTCCCGGCGCGCCGCGCTCCCCGACGGGGTGC
Source organism: Gemmatimonadaceae bacterium (assembly GCA_044229035.1). GTDB lineage: Bacteria > Gemmatimonadota > Gemmatimonadetes > Gemmatimonadales > Gemmatimonadaceae > Pseudogemmatithrix. The sequence continues at coordinate 4,686 of JBGATT010000196.1, forward strand.
AGCGTGCGCTGCGGTACTCCGCGGCCGCCTTCGCGTTCGTCGCGGCCGGCTCGCTGATCTGGGCGGCCTACTACCTGCGGTTCGGCAGTTCCCTGCCGTACATCTCGTGGCTCGACGCCGTCTACTTCCCGTTCTACCCGCTGTTGACCCTCAGCATGCTCGCCCTGCCGGGCGAGGAGCGCCCGCGGCGCGGCGTGCCCTACTGGGTGGGCCTCACCGTGGTGACCGCGGCCTTCGGCGGACTCACGGTGTTCGGACTGGCGGTGGACCCTGACCTCCGGTCGGTCACGCCGACGCTGCGCGCGCTGATGGTCCTGACGAGTGCGACCCAGCTGGTCGCGCTCTTCGCGGCGAACGGGGCTGTCGAGCGCGCGCGCCGCATTCCGTCCGCCCGGGCGATCCTCCTGCTCGCCGGCGCGCTCGGTCTCGCGGTCGTCGGCGACCTGGTGTTCCAGCTCGTGTACGCCGTCGGCTACGACGGGCCGAACGTCAACATCGCGGTCGCGATCCTCGTGAACCTCATGATCTACCGTGCCGCGATCGCGTTCCTCGAGGACCCGGTCCAGGAGCCGGGGACCGATACGCCGATGCTGCCCTACAGCCCGCTGCCGATCGTCGCGGTGACGGCGGTGGCGCTGATGCTGGTGTGGATGAGCTCGACCGGGCGCGGGAGCGGGACCGTCGGGCTGCTCGTCGCGCTGGTGCTCCTGAACGTCATGCTGGTGGTGCGCGACGTGCTGACCGCCCGGGCGGCGGCGGCCGCGATGCAGGCCGGGGTGAAGGAGCGCGCCGAGCGGCGCCTCGAAGCGCTCGTGCGGCACGCCTCGGATGCGATCCTCCTCGTGGACCAGCGGGGCAGCCTCGCGTTCGCGAGCGCGCCCGCCGACCGGCTGTTCGGCACCTCGCTGTCGAGTCGCGAGGGGATCCCGTTCCGCGACCTGATCCCGTTCGAGGGACGCGAGGAGTGGGACGCCTTCCTCGCGTTCCTGCGCGCGTCGCCGGGACGCCCGGCGACGCATCTCTGGCGCTTCCCCGAGGCCGACGGCAAGGTGCGCACCCTCGAGTGCATCGGACTCGACCTGCGGGACGAACCCGCGGTGGGTGGCACGGTCCTCAACCTGCGCGACGTGACGGAGCGGCAGGCGCTCGAGGATCGGCTGCGTCAGGCCCAGAAGCTCGAGGTCGCCGGGCGCCTCGCCGGCGGGGTCGCGCACGACTTCAACAACGTCCTCACCGCGGTGATCGCCGGGACCGAGCTCGCGCAGCTCTCGCTGGAGGAGGAGCATCCGCTCCAGTCGGATCTCGCGGGGATCGGCGCGGCGGCACAGCGCGGGGCGGCCCTCACGCGCCGGCTGCTCGCGTTCGTGCGGCACGAGCCGGTCCCCGCCCAGCGCATCGACGTCGAGGAGTCGCTGCGGGACCTCGAGCCGCTCCTCGCGCGCCTCGCCGGTGAATCGCACCAGGTGGTGCTCTCGGCCGCGCCCGGACTCGGCACCATCGAGGTCGACCGCAACGAGCTCGAGCACATCGTCTTCAACCTCGTCGCGAACGCGCGGGATGCGATGACGTCCGGCGGGCGCATCGTGATCAGCGTCGAACCGGTGACGCTCTCGGAATCACCACACGACGAGGCGTTCATCATCCGGCCACCCGCCGGCACCTTCGCCGCCATCACGGTGGCCGACACCGGCATCGGCATGGCGCACGACGTGCGCCGGCGGATGTTCGACCCGTTCTTCACGCAGAAGAGCGGCGGCCGCGGCACCGGGCTCGGGCTCATCGGGGTGCAGCCGCTCATCGATGGGGCACGCGGCGGTGTGCGCGTGACCTCCGCCCCGGGCGCGGGAACGGCCGTGACGCTCTTCCTCCCCCTGGTCGGGGGCGGCGCGACGACGCCGCGCCGGAGCGGCGGCACGCGGGCCGCGAGCGTCTCCGGCGCGACGGGGGACACGGATCCGGGCCCGCGCCCCACGACGCCCCGCGACACGCCGACGGTCTCCGGCACCGGACCGCGCATCCTGCTCGTGGAGGACGAGCCCGATGTGCGCGAGCAGCTGGCGCGCCTGCTGGAGGCCCTCGGCTACACCGCCATCGCGGTCCCGTCGGCCGCCGACGCGCGCGCGGTGCTCGCGCGCCCCGCGCACGGGATCGTGGCCGTCGTGAGCGACGTGATGATGCCGGGCGAGACCGGCATCGACTTCGCTGCCTGGCTGCGCACCGAGCATGCGTCGGTGCCGATCATGCTCATCTCCGGGCACACCGGGACCGCACTCGATCTCGAGTCCCGTGGGTCGGCGCACCTGCCGCTCCTGCGGAAGCCGTTCGGGCGGGCGGAGCTCGACGAGCGGCTGCGCGAACTGCTCGGCACGTAGCGACGGCACCGCCCCCGCGGGAAGCGGCCGCTACGGCGCGAAGCGCTCGGCGCCGCTCAACAGGAGGAGTTCGAGCGGCGATCCGCCCGCCGTCGCGAGATCGTGCGCGCGCGGCGGGAGATGCACCAGGTCCCCGGCGTCGAACCGTTCGCTGGTGCCATCCGCTCGCACGACATCGAGCGCGCCCGCGATCACCATCGCATCGAGCGCGCCCGCGCACTGCGCCAGGCCGAGGGTCGCCCCCACGTCGACCGACCAGCGCCACCCCGGCGCGCAGGTCGCGCGCCCGATCACCCCGCCGGGCAGCCGCACCAGGTCGACGCGAAGCCGCGGACGTTCGCGCGACTCCTGCGGCGCGTCGAAGCGCGCGCGTGCGATCCTCGTATCGGTCCCCTCGGCGGCCGCGCGCGCCTGTCGCTGCCACGCCCGGGCGACCGCGGCGACGGTCTCCTCAGGCGGCGCGGCAGTGAGCGTCGCGCGATCGGGACCGGCTTCCGGCTTCACCACGGGATTGGCGGCACGATGCCGTGCCTCCCAGATCCGTCCCGCGAGCGCGCCGAGCACGTAGCCGAGCGCACCCGCGGCGAGCCCGGCGACGACGAGGGTCCCGGCGAACTTGATCACGCCCATCGTCGCGTCACCATGGTCCTCGAACGACGCCGTGAGCGCGCGCCACCCGAGCGGCGCCGCACCGAAGAAGCCGAGGAGGAACCCGGTGTACGCGCCGGTGTCCGCCATCTCGCCGCGTCGCGGCGTGTAGAAGTCGTCGCGCGCGCTCACGCGACCGTCGCGCTCATGCGAGGGCCGCGCGCGGCATCATGCGCGTTCGAGCACGACGGCGAACCCCTGCCCCACGCCGATGCACATGGTGCAGAGCGCGTAGCGGCCCTTCGTTCGCCCGAGCTGGCGCGCGGCCGTGAGTGCGAGGCGCGCCCCGCTCATCCCGAGCGGATGCCCCAGCGCGATCGCGCCGCCATTGGGGTTCACGCGCGGATCGTCGTCGGCGACGCCGAGTTCGCGCAGGCAGGCGAGCCCCTGGGCCGCGAAGGCCTCGTTGAGCTCGATGACATCCATCTGGTCCATGGCGAGTCCCGCGAGCGCGAGCGCCTTCCTCGAGGCGGGGACAGGCCCCATCCCCATGACGCGCGGCTCCACGCCGGCGGCCGCGCTCGCGACCACGCGCGCGATGGGCGTGAGCCCCGCCTCCTGCACGCCACGCTCGCTCGCGAGCAGCAGTGCGGCCGCGCCGTCATTGAGCCCCGAGGCATTCCCCGCCGTCACCGAGCCCTGCCCGTCGTGCCGGAACGCCGGCTTGAGCTTCCCGAGGATCTCGAGGGTGGTCTCCGGGCGGATGAACTCGTCCTGCTCGACCGTGGTCGTCCCCTTCCTCCCGGCGATCGTGACCGCCGCGATCTCCTCGGCGAGCCGACCCTCGGCGCGCGCGGCGGTCGCCTTCTGCTGCGACCGGAGCGCGAACGCATCCTGGTCGGCGCGCGAGACACCGTACTGCGCGGCGACGTTCTCCGCGGTCTCGCCCATCGAGTCGGTGCCGTGCATCGCCTTCATCGCGGGATTCACGAAGCGCCAGCCGAGCGAGGTGTCGAAGAGCTGCATGTCGCGCGCGAAGGGCGTCGCACCCTTGGAGAGCACGTACGGCGCGCGGGTCATCGACTCCACGCCGCCGGCGACGTAGAAGTCGCCTTCCCCGGCCTTGATGCCGCGGGCGGCGCTCGCGACGGCGCTCAGCCCGGACGCGCAGAGACGGTTGACCGTCTCGCCCGGCACGGTGACCGGCAAGCCCGCGAGGAGCAGCGCCATGCGCGCCACGTTGCGGTTGTCCTCGCCCGCCTGGTTGGCACAGCCCATGATCACGTCGGCGATGCGCGCGGGATCGAGTGCCGACTGGCGCGCGAGCAGCGCCTTGATCGCGTGCGCGCCGAGGTCGTCGGCGCGCACGGGCGCGAGCGCCCCGCCGAGGTTGCCGATGGGGGTGCGGATGCCGTCGACGAGGTACGCAGTGGTCATGGCAGGGGCTTCTTGGTGCGGTAGACGGTGCCCTTGAAGAGCGCGACGATCGCGTCATCCTGGTTGCGGATGACGATGTCGCTGAACCCGAGCCGGTTGGTCTCGGTGCGCTCCTCGGCGGTCGCGGTGATCACGTCACCGACACGGATCGCCGCGGGATAGGAGATGTGGCAGTCGGTCGCGACGCTGATCTCGCCGGCCGAGTTGCTGCAGAAGGCGTGCGCGCTGTCCGCGAAGGCGAACGCGATGCCACCGTGCGCGAACCCGAAGCCGTTGGCCATCTCGGGGCGGACGGTCATGCGGATGACGGCGCGCTTGTCGGCGACCTCGAGGACCTCGATGCCGAGCCACTTGGAGAACGCGTCGCGTTCGATCATGCGGCCGACGACCTCGCGGGCGCGCGCGTCGTTGTCGGAGGGCGGGACCTGCGTGGGCGGGACGTCGGGCAGGTCGGGGACGCGCGTGACGAAGGTGGTGCCGCGCCGCGGCCGGGGATCACCGGTCATGTGAGGAGCTTGCCTCCGCCGCGCGCCGTGCGGCGCAGGAGCGGACTCGGACGGTAACGGTCCTCGCCGTACTCCGCCTGGAGCGCGTCGAGGGTGGCCAGCACGGTGCCGGCGCCGAGCTCATCGCCCCAGGCGAGGAGCCCCTTGGGATAGTTCACGCCCTTCGTCATCGCGAGCTCGATGTCCTGCGGGCTGGCGATCCGGAGCTGCACCGCGTCGACGGCCTCGTTCACGAGCATCGCCACGATGCGGTCGACGATCATCCGGCCGACGACCGGGTCGGTCGTGGGCGCCGGGGTCACGGCCCCGTCGCGATAGTCGTAGTAGCCGCGCTTGGCCTTGCGGCCGAGGAGTCCGGCCTCGACGAGTCGGCGCTGGGTGAGGGCCGGCCGGTAGCGCGGGTCGTAGAACATCGCCTCGAACACCGAGCTGGTCACGGCGAAGTTCACGTCGTTGCCGATGAAGTCCATCAGCTCGAAGGGCCCCATCCGGAAGCCCCCGAGTTCGCGCATCGCCCAGTCGATGGTGGCGGCGTCGGCGAGGCGCTCCTCGAGGATGCGCAGCGCCTCGCCATA
>JBGATT010000197.1:0-5726 GCA_044229035.1 Gemmatimonadaceae bacterium
AGCTTCGTCTGCAGTGCGATCGTCACCTCGGTGGAGGCGCTGAGCCCCCCGAGCAGCCGCACCCGCGGCTTGAGGTCCGAGATGGTGAGATGGCCGATCGCGAGCGTCCGCACGCCATGCTGCTCGCCAAGACGGCGTGCGGCCGCGGCGTCAATGGGGCCGCTGGTGGTGCCCAGCTCGAGGATCTCGACCCCTGGCTGTGCCTGCAGCAACTGCTCGGCGAACCGCTGCGTCGCCAGGCGCACGAGCCCGCCCTGCGCGTTCTCGGCGGTGAAGGTGACGAGCCCTATCCGCGCATGCTGCGCGAGACTCACCGAGGGATCGATGCGCGTCGCGTTGGTGGTCCGATTGCCGCCACCGCAGGCGGCGAGGGCGAGGATCGAGAGGACGGCGAGGAGGTGTCGGCGGCGCATGGGTGGTGGGGTCCGAGTCCGTTCAGCGGTGCTCCGCCGACCGTTGCTTCGACGTGACGAGCAGCAGGAATGCGCCGACGACGAGATAGAACCCCAGGATCCCCGCCGCGTTCCGCGCCGCGGCTCCGAGCCCGAGGGTGTTCACGTCGACGAAGAAGTAGGGATACTCCCCCACCATCGCCCCTCGCGCCACGAGATAGAGGAAGTACGCCGTGGGATAGACCGCGAACCCGGGCAGGTGCGCGAAACGCAGCCCCGCCTTGGGCGCCGCGAGCACCCAGTGCAGCGTGAAGAGCGTCGGCACGATGTAGTGGAGCCCGAGGTCGGTGACGTACTCGATCCCGGTCGGGTGGTTGATCGAACTGAGCAGCACATGGTAGGCGAGCCCGACGACGATGATCGCCGCGCAGGTCATCGCGGTCATGTGCGGCCGCGCGAGCCACTTCCCGGCGGGGCTCTCGGGGGCAAGCCAGGGGACGGTCAGCACCAGCGCGACGAGGGTGTTCGTCGTCACGGTGAAGTAGCTGAAGTAGTCGATCGTCGCGCGCGCGAACGAGTCGCCGGCGGCGAGGCCGTGCCGGATCGACATCACCATCTGGACGAGGACGGCGGCCCAGGCGATGGCGGCGGTGAGGGGACTGAGGAGGCGGGGCACGGGGGCGGTCGGGTGCGGGCTGGACGCGACGGAATCTACCGCGCATCCGTGGGTACGACGACGGCCAGCGGTCGCACGCCGCTGGCCGTCGCCATCCCCCGACCGGCGTGCTTACGCCGCCCGCTCGAGCGCGGGCATCGGCTCCTCCTCGTCGGTCGTTCGACCGGCCGCGCCACCGCGCGACCGCTGCACGCGCTTCGCCGATCGCCAGGCGGCGAGCGTCATCTCATCCGTGAACGAGGCGCGGACGATGGAATCGAGGCGCCGCACCGCCGCTCGGCCACGCCGCGCCTGCACGGCGAGCCCGGCCCGTGCACCGACGTGCACACCCACCTGCAACTGGCGCCCGCCGAGCACCGCCTCGAGCGCGTTGCGCGCCGCGGCGAAGCGCGCGAGGAAATCCGCCGGGAGCCCCTCGGCGATGAACGTCGCCTCGAACGGGCGCGCGGCCTCGATCATGCCATCGCATTCCTGCAGGATCCGCGTGACGCCGCGGTTGAGGCGCGGCATCCGCAGGGCCGCCGGCAGAAGCACGTCGGACCCCGTATCGACCTGCGACTGCGCGATGGCGACGATCGGCCGCATGTGCCGATCGACGAGATCGCGCACCATCTGCTGCTGACGCTGGACCTCGTTGCGGCTGAGGTCCCGTCCGGTGAGCTGTGCGCCGGCGTGCTCCCGCAGCCGCCGCACGACGTCGTCGAGCGTCTCGCGGACGCCGGCGTAGCTGAGGGGCCCGCTGACGGGGTGCGCTTCGAGGAAGGCACGGACGCGCACGAACGACTCGATGAGCTGCTTCTGGATCTCCTTCATGGATCGCTCCTATTGGTATTGGGTGAGTGGAACCACGGGACTGCGTGACGCACGGGCGGGCGGGTCGGACGCGAGGAGGGGGACGCGCGTCGCAGACGCGGGTGCGCATGACGCAAGCGCGGGCGCGCGTGACGCAGACTCGGGCGTGCGTGTCGCAGCCGCGGTCGTGCGTGTCGCAGCCGCGGGTGGGCGTGACGCAGACGCGGGCGCGCGTGACGCAAGCGCGGGCACGCGTGACGCAAGCGCGGGCACGCGTGACGCAAGCGCGGGCGCGCGTGACGCAAGCGCGGGCACGCATGACGCGAGAGCGGGCGCACGCGTCGCACGCGCGGTCACGCGTGCCGCACGGGTGGGACAGCGCGCCGCAGCGCGGGACACGCGTCTCGAATCGCGGGACAGCTCGACGGAATGACGGTCGCGTAGATCGCATCGGTGGGCCGGTCGGTGGGTTCTCGCGCCAGACCCGCGGGAATGCGGGGCGGGCGACGAGATGCTCGGGACTTTCCCTACCACGCGACTGGCGGCCCGCCCTTTCGACGGCGCCGCTGCGGCAAGGCCCGGTCCGCGCGATCGATCCGCGGTCTCGGGCGACGACTCCTGCTCCTGCGCCAACAGGTGGATCGGGCGGATCAGACGGAGACCGGGATGGCGTCCGGTCCTGCCACACGTCGTCTCCCCCGTTCCCGCCACCGCGCGCGCGGCCCTGGACGGCCTGCGCAACATCGAGTTCACTGCCCCCTCTACTTATTACATCTATTCAGAAGGCCAATTCGTATGAATGTCCAGATGTAACGATTGTCCTGTCCAAGGATTTGGCCCGTTCTCGCCCGTTCAGGCGCGCCGTTGCAACCATTTCCCGCTGGATCCCGTCTTACCCTAAGAAGCTTAGGTAAGAACCCGACTAGGGATCCCGATGTCCGACGCCGACCTCGAACTCGTCCGCGGCACCCTCGACCTCATCCTCCTCAAGGCCCTCGCCTGGGCACCCATGCACGGGCTCGGCGTCGTGCGATGGATCGAGCAGACGACCGACCGCCAGCTCGTCGTCGAGGAAGGGGCGCTCTACCCCGCCCTCCACCGCCTCGAGCAGAAGCGGCTCCTCGCCGCCGAGTGGGGACTCACCGAGCAGAACCGGCGGGCGAAGTACTACCGGCTCACGGAGCGCGGACGCGACCACCTCGCCGCCGAGGTCAGTCGCTGGGCGCGCTACACCGCCGCCGTCTCCCTCATCCTCGCCGCGGAGGGTGGCCGATGAGCTGGTGGAATCCGTTCTCCCGGGATCCCAAGCGCACCTTCGCGCTCCCGCCCTCGCCCGCGCGCGTCGCCGCCGAGGTGGACGAGGAGCTGCGCTTCCATATGGAGGAGCGGCGTGCCGAGCTCATCGCCGCGGGCCTGTCGGCCGAGCAGGCCGATGCCGAGATGCGCCGCCGCTTCGGCGACGCGGACGCGTATCGTCGGGAGACCGCCGCGATCGACCGCGTGACCATCCGGCAGGAACGGCGCGCGCATTTCATCACCACGCTGCTGCGGGAGACGCGCCACTCGGCGCGGGCACTCCTGCGCGACCGCGGGTTCAGCGTCGTCGCCGGCGTGACGCTCGCGCTCGGCATCGGCGCGACGGCGGCGATGTTCGCCGTGCTCGACGCCGTCGTGCTGCGCCCGCTTCCCTACGCCGAGGCCGAACGGCTCGTCTCGGTGATGCATCCCGCCGTCGTTCCCGGGAGCGGCCCGCAACGCTGGGGCGTGTCGCCCGGCGGCTACATCCACTTCAAGCGTGACGCGCGCACACTCGCCGACTTCGGCATCTACCGCACCTTCACCGTGACGGTGACGAGCGGCGGCGACGCCGAACTCGCGCAGGTCGCGATGGCCACGCACGAGGTCGCCGGCATCCTCGGCGCGCGCGCCGAACTCGGCCGCCTGCTGGGCGACGAGGACGACCGGCCCGGTGCCGCGCGGCGGGTGATGCTGAGCCACGAGTACCACCAGCGCCGCTTCGGTGGCGATCCCGCCGTCGTCGGGACGATGCTCGAGACCGCGTTCGGGCACTACGAGATCGTCGGCGTGACCACGCCGGGGGTCGCGTTGCCCATGCCCGGCCCCTTCGCCGATGCGTCCGACCTCCGCACCTTCGGCGTGGATGTCTGGATGATGCAGCGCATCGATCCGGCGGGCCCGTTCTGGAACAATCATCCGAACGTCGGCGTCGGCCGCCTGCAGGCGGGGACCGCCGTCGAGAGCGCGAACGCCGAGTTCGCGACGCTGCTCGCGCGCTTCCCCGAGCAGATGCCCAACGCCTACTCCGCGAAGTTCCTCACGAGCTACGGGTTCGGAGTCGAGGTCACCCCGCTGCGGGACGCCGTCCTCGGCGCGAAGGTGCCGCGGGCGCTCTGGATGCTCTTCGGCTCGGTGCTCGTCGTGCTGCTCATCGCCGCAGCGAACGTGGGGAACCTCTTCCTCGTGCGCTTCGAGGCGCGCCGCCGCGAGGCCGCCGTGCGGGCCGCGCTCGGCGCCGACCGCGGGCAGATGGCCGCGCACTACCTCTCGGAGTCGCTCCTGCTGTGCGGCAGCGCGTCGCTCGCGGCGCTCGGCGTGGCGTGGGCCGCGCTTCGGCTCGTGCTCGTCGTCGCCCCCACCGACGTGCCGCGCCTCGCCGCGGTGACGCTCGACGCGCGGACCGCGGGTATCGCCCTCGCGATCGGCCTGGCAATCGGCGTCGTGCTGGGGATCCTGCCCCTGCTGCGGCGCGACGTGGACGTGGGGGCGCTGCGCGAGGCGAGCCGCGGGATGTCCGCCTCGCCGCGACGGCGCGCCGCGCGCCACGCGCTCGTGGTGGCGCAGGTCGCGCTCTCGCTCATGCTCCTCGCCGCGACCGGCCTGCTCTGGCGGAGCTTCGCGCAGCTGCGGGCCGTGGAGCCGGGCTTCGACACCGACGCGACGCTCGTGTTCAACGTCTCGCTCCCCTTCGTCGCGTACGACACGCCGGAGAAGGCGATCGTCGCGCACCGCGCGCTGAGCGACGCGTTCGCGGCGCTCCCGGGCGTGCGCAGTGTGGGCGCCGGCGCCGTCCCGCTGCGCGACTTCGCGAGCGGCTGCACGGTGGTCTATCGCGAGTCGCGGCCCTACGGCCCCGACGAGCAGACGCCATGCGTCGCGTCCGCGTCGGTGCTGCCGGGGTGGTTCGAGACGCTCGGCATCCGCGTGGACGGTGCGACGTCGACCTGGCGCGACCTCGACGCGCGGACGCAGCCGGCCGTCGTGACGCGCGCCCTCGCCGATCGCCTGTGGCCCGGCGAGGATCCGATCGGCCGCGGGATCGGCAGCAACGGCCCCGACGCGAAGGCGTTCTACCAGGTGGTGGGCGTGGTCCCCAGCGCGCACCTCGACGGACTCGACGCGAAGCCGACCGAGGCCGTGCTCTACCCGGCGACGAGCCTCATCCCGAACGAGCGCGGGGAGTGGGTCAACGATGTCGCGTTCTTCGTGCGCACCGATGGTCGCGACCCGCTGTCGCTGCTGCCGCAGGTGCGGGATGCGGTGCGGCGGATCGACGCGCGGGTGCCGATCATCGAGCCGACGACGTTCGAGGCGGTCGCGGCGCGCTCGATCGCGCGGACGTCGTTCACGCTCGCGCTGCTGGGGCTCGCCGGGGTGCTGGGGCTCGTGCTGTCCGCGGTCGGGCTGTATGGCGTGGTGAGCTATCTGGTGCAGCAGCGGCGGAGTGAGCTCGGGCTGCGGCTCGCGCTCGGGGATACGGCGGCTGGAGTGCGGCGGCTGGTGGTGCTGCAGTCGCTGCGGCTCGGAGGCGTCGGCGTGGTGATCGGGCTCGTGGGGGCGATGGCGTC
>JBGATT010000025.1:0-53939 GCA_044229035.1 Gemmatimonadaceae bacterium
AATCGACACGTGCGTGTAGGGCTGCGTCGTCGTGAGCAGCGCATGACGGGTGGTTCGGGAGTGGGAAGCGGGATGCGAACGGGCAACTGTACATGCGGAATCGGTACTAGGATCCGGGGACGGGGCCGTTCACGCAGATGGACCCGATCGGGCTGGCGGGGGGCCTCAACCAGTATGGCTTTGCCGCTGGAGATCCGGTCGGCGGAGGCGATCCTTACGGCCTCAGGGTATGCTTCGAAGGAAGGACCCAGATGGATCAACAACGGCTGGCCGACGACGTGATGCAGGCAACAGGAACGATGTTCGCTCTCGATGGCAGCGGTTGCACCGACGAGTCGGTCACCATGCCGGGAGCGGACGCCAAGGTCGCTGACGCATTTGCCGAACTCGCTCATTCGGAGCAGACCTACACCTTTGTCGAAGGTCGTGCTCCAGGATCAGGTTGGCCGCAGCTTGGTTCAGGGTTCGACGATCGGGGCGCCAAGACGATTTACATCAATCGTGGTGATGCGCTCGCCTACTACGGTGTGACTCCCGTTGGCACCACACCAAGCGGCCAGACAATCTGCCAAGCGACAGGGAACAGTCGTTACAGGCTCGATCAGATCATCATCCATGAAATGGGGCACGCGTACGCGTTCGAATCGGGCGTAAGCCGCACTCGCAACGATCCAGCCATGACGTTTGAGCGGTCCTACCAAGCACGTTTCGGACTTCCGAGCAGACCCGACGCTTGCCATTTCTGACGAGGATGGAATCAGCACATGACTATTGCTGCAGCCTATGGGCGTAGCGGACGAATCCTGGTTGGCGCGACCATGGCATTCATGCTCTGCATCGGTGAAGGCTGTCGAACCTCAGGCTTTCGTGAAACGGACACCGCTCGCTCGTTCACTGGAGTCAGCACGCAGGCGACCGATTCGGTCGTGCGCGCGGTTCGAAGCCTTTGGAGGGCGGCTCGGGAATCGGACTTGAGCGCGATGCACAACTATTCTGCCTCAGGGAATGTCGTGAGGTACTTGGAGTCGATTGCGCATGACTCCGTAGCAAGACTGTGGCATCCGCGCGACTTCGCGATTGAGGACCTCCGGTGGGTGGGGCCAGAGGCGGGTACCTACGCGGCAAGCTTCGTTCTTCCGGGGGACGGGTGCGAAGATCCACGCGGCGTGAAACAGTCCGTGCGCGTCGGGTTTCTGCTGAGACGGGACCTCGGGTGGAGAATCTCGGGAGTTTTCGATCCGAATCGTGAGTGCTCGCGACCCTGAAGTTCGTACTGCGTGAGCGAGTGAATCGCCCCGGGATTGCCGGAGGCTCCATACCCTGAGAGGTTGGAGTTATGCCCAGACCGTCATCATTTTCGCCTGAAGTCCGCGAGCGCGCCATCCGGATGGTGCAGGAGCAGACGCCATCCCACGGATCGCAGTGGGCCGCGGTGCGCTCCGTCGCGGAGAAGCTCGGCTGCCACCCGGAGACGCTCCGGAACTGGATGCGCCGCCACGAGCGGGACACCGGCCAGCACCCGGGTGTGACGACCGCCGAGCAGACGCGCGTGAAGGAACTCGAGCGCGAGAACCGCGAGCTGCGGCGCGCCAATGAGATCCTCAAGAAGGCGGCCGCGTTTTTCGCAGTGGCGGAGCTCGACCGCCGACCGAACTGATGGTGCGCTTCATCGACGCGCATCGCGAGGACTACGGAGTCGAGCCGATCTGCGCGATGCTGCCGATCGCTCCGTCGACCTACTACGAAACGAAAGCGCGCGAACGCGACGCCACGGGCCGCTCGGCGACGTAGGTGCGGAGCGCGTCGTGGACGGCCAGGCGCGCCACCTTTGGTCGGCGCGCCGCCCGTTCCGCGTGCCACTGCGCTGTCGTCGCCCGATACTGGGAGCCATGGCAGCGAGTCGCCGCGTTGCGCCGGAGCTCACGCGAGATGGTCGACGGCGCGCGGTGCAGATGCCGCGCGATCTCCCGCACCCCGTGCTTCTGCGCGTTCAGGATGGCCAACTCCTCCCGCTCGGCGAGCGACAAATATCGGGCGGAGCGCATCGGCGCGGACGCCGACAGCTGCGAAGAGGGCATGCCGCCACACTCCCGAAACCACCGTGTGCCGACGGGCTGTGAGATGCCGGCCGACAGCGCCGCAGCCTCGCTCGAAGCGCCACGAGCGATCGCGATCCAGAACGGCCGCCGCGCGGCCCGAGGCACCACGGACGGACACCCGGGTGATCGCAACGTACCATGTCCCGTTCGATCTACCCACCGCTTGCGTTTCGTCGTCATTGCTCTCCCTGTGGATCGGGTGTTGCAACGACCGATTGAATTCACCCAGTACCTGGCGATCCGCTACACCGATCGCCTCTTGGAAGCTGGCATCGACCCGAGCGTCGGGAGTCGCGGCGATGCGTACGACAACGCGCTCGCCGAGAGCATCAATGCGCTCTACAAGGCCGAGGTCATCTACCAAGAAGGGACGTGGAAGGGGCTGGAGGACGTCGAGTACGCGACGCTCGCGTGGGTCGCGTGGTACAATTCGCAGCGCCTGATGGAACCGATCGGCTACATCCCGCCGGCGGAGTACGAGGAGCAGTATCACCGGGTCCAGGCCGACCAATCGGCCGTGGCACTCAACTAACTGTGCCCCCGGAGAACCCGGGGCGATTCAGTTGTCGCTCTTGATTGCGCGACTGCTCATCCGGTGATGCTCTCATCTTCATTGACTCGAGGAGGCGACAGTTCCGCACCCGCACTCACGGAGGAACTCTTGGTGACGCGCGAGATTCGTGCAAGCAGGAGCACTCGACACATCAATCCCGCAACGACAAGGATTGCAGGGCTGTAGCCGGGACTATAGCCCCTCGTGACGAAGCGCTCACTACCGAACGTGGCGGCTGCAATCGTGAGAACAGTCACGAAGAGTCCGAACTCGATCGACAACGTGAGGAATGCGACCCGCCACCTCCACAATGCGACCGCGCAGGCGACCATGCCCAGAAGCCCGATCTGAACACAACTAACGGCCGCGACGAACGAGAATCTGTAGTCGATGGGAAGGAACAGATACGACGCGCCGGACGAATGAGGATCAGCGAGTATCAACGCGATGATCGCGAACAGGCTGAAAAGGGCTGGAACGTCACGTTTCATCAGCTCACACCTCCCCAATTACGACGCCTCAACAATACGGATTCGTGCCGAACAGGGCCGGCAGCAGGCCGTCACCCACGTTGTGGTGCGGCCTCAGCCTGCAACCCCGGCCCTTTCGATACTTGTTCTCGAAGTCAACCGCCATCGCATTCGACTCCGGATCGGCGAGAAATCCGGGGACATAGCGACCAGTTCGGACAACGTGAACGGCATGGCCGAACTCATGCGCCAGCAGCACATCCGAGCTTCGGAACATCGCACCCGGCAGGTTCACTCCGTAGCCGCCTCCCTCATTCATCGGCCCCATGCCGTTGATACCACCTTGCTCGGTGAACACATAGAAGTTGGTCTTCGACGTATCGAGGTCCACTAGCATTCCCTGCACCGCGCGGCCCGCAGCTGCAATCTCAGGGTCACTCGACGCCGCATCCGCCGCCGCGTTTCTCCGCAGCCGGTTGATCGCTCTCACAGCCCCGGGATCCTTAGGGACGATGTGTAATCCGAACGGGTCGCTGTCATTGATCGGATCTCCACCAGCGTAGCCGTACAGATTGAGCCCGCCCACCAATCCGATCGGGTCCATCTGCGTGAACTGCCCGCTCGGCGCATCGTACCACCACTTCGGCCGTCAGCGCGTCCGCTACCGTCCGCTCTCGCCCGATCGCGGCCGCGGAAACGGCCCCACGACCGCCTCCGCGCGGCGCGCCACGCGTTCGAGCTCGTCGAGCAGTTCCGGCGCCTCCTTCAGCGCCGCGAGTTCGCTGAGGTCCGCCCAGAGCTGCGGCCACACCAGCGCCCCCCGCTGGCGCACCAGCACGCCCTCGATATCGACCCAATCCTGCGGACGAGCGGCGAACGCCTTGTGCACGACCAAGTCCGTCGCGGAGCACGTCCGCAACACCGCGCCGCGCGCCAGCTCCGCGTCCGTCGCGCGCGCGATCGCGGCCTCCTCGAACGGCATCGCGCCCAGCGCCACATCGACGGCGACGCCATCGACCGTGCGGAGCAACAGCACGCGATGGCGCCAAGCGAAGTCCGCGGCGTCCGGGATGCGGGGCCGCAAGTCCTCGAGCAGCGCGGTGATCACCGGCCCCTCCCCACCGAAGCCCGCGAGCACCGTGAGATCGAGGTCGTTCGTCAGCCGAGGCGTTCCCCAGCGGAAGTTCGCGATGCCGCCGATGAAGCAGAACCGGAAGCCGCGGGCGGCGAGCTGGGTCTGCACGCGAGCCCCCGCCTGCAGGAGTGACCTCACCGGCCGAGCGCCTTGGCGAACAGCCGTTGCTGCTCGATGAGGCCCGACGTCCGGGAGGCCGGCTCTGCACGCACGGCCACCCAGAGGGCCTCCTCCAGTTCGTCGGCGACACGCCACAGGTCCACTTCCGCGAGTTCCACCGCACGGAGGCGCGCCAAGGCAGGTCCAGCCGAGCGCCACTGCGACATCCATGCCTGTGCCTGCGCCGCGGTAGGCTTGATCATGGGGGAAAGATAGCCGCGCGGCGCACCTACCGCCCCGCCAGCTGAGGCGCCGCGGAGTGGGTGATCGGAATCCGCCGCAGGTCGTTCGGGGCCGAACTTGCGTTGCGGCCGATGGCGGCCACGCCGCCGCTGCAGAACGTGTGGTTAGGCGTCAGAAGCTCAGGTTACGGGCGCGATCATCCCTCGTCGGCCGACTTCTCCAGGATCCGGTGCTGACTACTTGCTGCCACCCACGCCCACGGGCGGTTTCCCAAGCGCGATGGTGATCGAAACCTTGTTCGCGGCACCGTACTCCGTCACGGTCAGGTAATAGCCCGCGGCAAGCCATCGGCGCGCCCTATCGCGCGATCCGTCCACACAGACAGTCTCACCAGACCCTGAAAGCGTTCGCGAAGCCCACGATTCGAGCTCAGCAACCTGCTGCGCGCGGGATGTTGAGTCAGGGATCACCCACACCCGCCCGTATTCCAGTCGCCCGTCGACGTCGTCGGTTCTGAGCTCGAACGCGATCGCGTCTCCGACCCGAGTTTCGCAGTACTTCAGCGCGCGCGATTCTGGCCAGCGAGGATCGAACTGCTCTGAACAGATCGCATCCCGTGTAACCCCCGCAAGTTCGGCGAACGACGGAAGTTGGCTGCTTTGCTGCATGTCGCGATTCCGGCCGCACGCGCTCGCGAGCAGCATCACGCCTATCACAAGAATCCGTTCTACGGAGCGCATCGTCCACTCGCCTGCGGTCGCCGCGGTGTGTTGTGATGACCCGGCCGCTGCGGCATGCACACACCGCGCCAATACGCGTTCTCCCAGGAGATCGCGTTCAGTTGCTGGCCTCTCCATCCGGACGCAGTGCGTACATCGGAGAGTTCTGGTAAGCGAGATGGCCAGCTTCATGAACGAGCACTGAACCAACACCGATGCTCAGGCCAGCTGCGGATAACCCACGGATCGCGTCGGTGTCGATCATGGCATGAGTTCCAAGACTCGCTCCGTGTGCTCCGAAGACATCACCCACCTCGACCTCGAACGTGGTCTCGCTGTTCTCCATTCGACGCATCATAATCAGTGCGTTGCTCGCCTCCACATCGTTCTTGGCCCGCGATCTGAGCACACGCTTTGCGTGATTCCAGGCCTGTGCCAGCTCGCCATCCATCATTCTTGAAGACCACATCCAATCCGAACGGATCATGGATGTATACCGGGTCCCCACCGGCGTATCCGTAGAGATTGAGGCCTCCCGCCTAGCCGATGGGGTCCTGCTGCGTGACCTGCCCATCACGCGAATCTAACCGCCGTTGAAGCGGACGGCCGCCCGCGTGGGGCGGCCGCGGCTTAACGCGTCGTTAGGCCATCCAACCTTCCGTTCGCACTCCTGACCTATCGGTTTCGCGGCCTAGTGCCAAGCAGGTCGCACAGCATCTGCGAGTACGTAAGCACCGTCGGCAAGAGACTAACGTCGCAGTGAATCGTGACCGTATCATCGACTGCGCTTAGCTCAATCGCCTTGCGCTCACGTAACGACGTCCACCACGACTGCTCTAGTTGTTCCAGCAGTGCGCTGCTGTTTGGCCATAGCCTGTCTCGGGGCACGAACCAGATGCTCACAGGATACGGATCGAGTCCGGCGACGGTGAACCCTTGGGCGACTGCTTCGAGGAACTCCTGAACACACCCAGCGTTGTCGCAAGCGGTGCTGACTTCAGAATCCCCCTCGCCACAATGCGCGCCGAGAACGGCTCGATAGCCATCTCTGAGCAATGCCTCCGAAACACCGATGATCCACTCACGAACTCTTGGCAGTTGTGGCCCCATAAACACGGGTACACCGCTTCTGACTAGAAACTCCTCCTCCTTGACATCATCCTCTGACGCCACGGTACCGAACTCGAGTCGCAGCGAACGAACACCGGAATCGTCGCCGCGCTCATCGACGATCGTGTCGGTACTAATGTCGACGGTTGCAGACATTCGGATGGCGGTCGAGTGGACGTGAGGTGCTTCCTTGAGATCACTTACGCGATGAGCAGGAAGAACAGCAGTACCGTTCCAAGTAGTCCGAGCGCGCCTGCCTGGCCCGGAGTCGGCGGAGCGATAGGTGGGATCGGTGCGGTCGGCGCGTCGTCCATCTTCACCGCGGGCTCCGGAATGGGAGCGGTGACGAAACGTCGGGCGCGCTCCATTGCGGGTTTGAACCCGTCGCTGTCATCGTCGTCATCGCACTTCTTGTCGTCGTAGTCGCGAAGCCTGTTCTCGATGCCTCGCCTGAAGTTGTTGGTCTCCTGAAAGTGACCTTCGTTGGAGCGCCCGCGATTGTGAAAGTGCAAGTACTTGCGGTACTCCTTCAGGAACATCTGTGTCTGTCGCTCAATGCTCTTGA
This sequence comes from Gemmatimonadaceae bacterium, assembly GCA_044229035.1. Classification (GTDB taxonomy): domain Bacteria; phylum Gemmatimonadota; class Gemmatimonadetes; order Gemmatimonadales; family Gemmatimonadaceae; genus Pseudogemmatithrix. The sequence goes on from JBGATT010000025.1 coordinate 6,994, forward strand.
CGAGATCAGAGCACGGGCTCAATCCAAACGGGTCCGAAAAGTTGATGGGGTCTCCGCCCACGTAGCCGTACAGATTGAGCCCCCCCGCGAGCCCGATCGGGTCCATCTGCGTGGACCGACCCGAGTCCGAATCTAACCGCCGTCGAAGCCGACGGCCGCCCCGGTGGGGCGTCCGCGGCCAAACCCGTCGTTAGGCGGGCACTCTTCGGCGAGGGCTAACGAGATGCTGGCATGCCTGTTGAAGCGGGAGGTCGATTCGCTGCACGCACACTGCGGAGCAGGATAGCGCGAACTGCGAGCCCTCCAGCAACAAGAAATAGTCCCATCGACGTTTCGCTGAATCCCCACTCTCCGAGACGCGCCACACCGTCCCGAACGAGTAGCACTGCGTTGAATGCCAGAAAGCCGCAGAGCTCGATCAGTGCTACACGCGCCGCTGCGTGCGGACGACGCTCCGCAACTACGGCGACGTAGGCGAGCAGTGTAGCAAGTGAAAGCGCAATACCCGATTGCCAGGTCCGCCCGCCCGGCGGGAGATCGCCTAGCACTCCGAACGAGGGATTCAACTGTCCCCACGAGTACTTGTCGAAGGACAGCGCCATCAGCGCGAGAAGACAGCAAACGCGCACGAGAGCTGCTCGTGTCATCGAATCGCTCGGTTGAAGACGCTCAACAGTCAGGACCCGCGGTAACGTGCCAGAAGCGCTTGTCGCAGCCGTAGTACGTTCGCATGTGATTCTCCGCGAGAACGCCCGCGCGATAGTTGCCCCCGAGGGGATTGAGCGGAGTATAGACCGACAACGGGTTGCCCTGCGCCCAGATGTAGTGAGCATGACCGAGCTCATGCGCAAGCAGAACCAATGGGGCGTACGAACCAAAATCCCGCGAGTCGAGATTCACCGCGTTGCCGCCCCCGTTGGCCGCAGTCAGCGTTCCCGTGCGCGTCCTCGGCAGCAGGTCGACGTGAATCTCGACCACGGCATCCATGTTCTCGAGATCGCTGATCATGCCGAGGAGAGCCTTGCCCGATTCACGTCGCCTGTCGTCTGTCGAAACGGACATCACGTGCGCCCGATTCTTCAGCTGCTTGTAGAGTCTCTCCGCCTTCTCGTCCTTCGGTACGACGTCAAGCCCGAACGGATCGCTGTTGTTCACCGGATCGCCCGCGGCGAATCCGTACTGATTCGGACCTCCCGCCAGCCCAATCGGATCCGTCTGCGTGAACTGCCCCGCACGCGAATCTAACCGCCGTTGAAGCCGACGGCCGTCCGGGTTGGGCGGCCGCGGCTTAACGCATCGTTAGGCAACCAAGGAGATTGGAGAGTGCGGGCTCCCGAGCAATGTCCGATAGTCCATGCGAACCACTTCCTGGAACCTGCGTGCGCAGAGTGTCAGCTTCGCGCTTTGAGCGCATTGCTGATCAGAACTGCGGCGCCGACGCTCAGAAGAGCACAACAGGCTCCGCCGGACGCGCCCATCTCGTTGGACTTCGCACTCGATCAAGTGCTCAACGACATCACGAGACCGTCGCCAGATGCGCCCGGATTGCATGTAGCCGAGCGTGCGCGCGTTCGGTTGCATCACAACAGCAAAGGCCTTGAAGCTCACAGGGGTTCGGCAGCATCGACCTCGAGAACATCAATCGATACGCTTATGCCTACTTCACCGAGAGCACGCATTGCTTGTGGTTGTAGCACGAGTACTGGCAAGTACTCGTCTGGAATAACCGTGCAAAGAATCGTTGCAGAAGTCCCCTGAGGGAGGCGGGGCAGTCGCTGGAGCCCGGCCCCCAGCTGATTAATCACGTCGCGAATTTGCTCAGAAAGCTCGACTTCCGGTGGAGTCCGTGACTGAAGCGACCAGAACGGCCGGCGAACTTTCCTGCGTGTTTTCGCGCCAGTTGGGCTCAATACATCGTCTCCGACTCGCCCTAAACGCGTGGGCGTCACTCGAAGCGCCTGGGTGACGTCCGTCGGGTTGTCGCCAAAGCCAGTGATAAGGAGACTCACACGAATGCTTGTCAAACGCGGCAACCGACTCATCTCCGACTCGTCATCCATGGTGTATTGCTCGCGTTGTGTGGGGCGGACTTGTGTCTTACTCTGGCTTCTTCAGGAACAGGTCTTTCGCGATCTCTACGAGCTCCTCGAACGTGAAGTCGCCTTTGTCGTTCTTTTTGCCTCCGTCGCCCCCCTCCTTGCAATCGTGAATGTAGCTTGACATGCAGTTGAACTGATCGGTCGTAGCATTGGCACCAGTCGCGGATCGAATGGCATCTCGGATCTGCTTTGCCTCTGACCGGTTAGCCACGACGAGCATGTCCGGCTGCTGCGCGATGCTCGGCGTTCCACGCATCACCGTAGTTGATGCACCGAATGCGTTGTCTAGGGCCATGACTCCGAGTGCGCCCGCGGCGACCCAGGCTAGCGGCCCACCCGCCGCAACTGCCCCTGCCACTGGTGCTGCCCGCATCGCGCCCGCACCGATGGCACCGAGTCCCGCACCACAGAGCTCCGGACACGGCCAAAGTCCGAATGGGTCGTTGTTGTTTACCGGATCCCCGGCCGCATACCCATACAGATTGAGCCCGCCGGCGAGCCCAATCGGGTCCTGCTGCGTGAACCGCCCGCTTTCCGCACCGTACTTCCCCCGAGCGGCACCTCTTCAAATGAGCAAGGCCGGACGCACGGCCGGCCCTCCTTCACCCTTCAGCCTTCATCGCCATCAGAACGCCGGCACCGTGGCCCCATCCACCGCCATCCCCATCGCGTGGTAGCCCTTGTCGACGTACACCGTCGCCCCGGTGATCCCCGACGCGAGCGGTGAGCAGAGGAAGGCCGTCGTCGCGCCGACCTCCGCGGCCTCCAGCTCCTGCGGCAGCGCGCTGTTCTTCTCGCAGTAGCGCACCATGCTGCCGATGATGCCGATCGCGCTGGCGGCGCGGCTCGCGTACGGACCGGCGCTGATCGTGTTCACGCGCGCGCCCCACTTGCGGCCCGCCTCGTACGCGAGGACGCGGGTGTCGCTCTCGAGCGCGGCCTTGGCCGAGCTCATGCCGCCGCCGTAGCCCGGGATGGCGCGCTCGCTCGCCATGTAGGTGAGCGACGCCACCGACGCGTTCGGGCGGAAGAGCGGCCCGAGTTGCTGCACGAGCGAGATGAGCGAATAGGCGCTCGCGCTCACCGCCGCGAGGTAGCCGCCGCGCGAGACCTCGAGGAGCGGCTTCTTCACCTCGGGGCCGTTGGCGAGCGAGTGCACGAGGATGTCGAGCGAGCCCTCGCCGAAGTCGGCGCGCATGCGCGCGGCGAGCCCGGCGATGGTGAAGTCGCCGAGTTCCTTGTAGCGCTTGTTCTCGCGGATCTCGGCGGGCGCGTCCTCGAGGCGGTCGAAGACGGCATCGAGCGGATAGATGCGCTCGAAGTTCAGCAGCGAGCCGTCGGAGAGCTTGCGCGAGTCGTCGATCTTCCCGCGCTCGAGGAGGTTGAGGAAGATGTTGAGGGCCGGGGGCCAGGTGGCGACGCAGACGGTCGCGCCGGCCTCGATGAGATGCTTGGCGATGGACCAGCCGAAACCGTTGTCGTCGGCCACGCCGGCGACGAGCGCGCGCTTGCCGCGGAGATCGATGGGGAGCATGTCGGTGATATGCCCTGTCGGGGGGCGAGAAGCAAGGTTGTCGGATGCCGCGCCGCATGATGAACGCGCGCGCACGAAGCCGCGGTGTCCGATAAACGGGACACCTGCGCTCGGAAATGATGTTTGACGCTGACAACCTTTACACCATATGATTGCGGTCCGGTCCGCGTCCCGCGATCCGGTCAAGGCGACCGTCCTTGTCGTTCACCGTAACCCGGTAGACCACCACATGATGAAGAGAGTATTCCTGGCGTTGGCAGGAATAGCCCTCCTGGTCGCGCCCGTCCGCGCCCAGGAGCAACCGATCACCGGCAAGGTGACGAACGAGGCGGGCGCCGGCATGTCCGGCGTGCAGGTCGTCATCCGCGGCACGACGACCGGAGTCCTCACGAACGGCGAGGGCAACTACTCGATCCGCGCGCGGGTCGGGCAGGTCCTCCAGTACCGCTTCATCGGCCATGCGCCGATCGAGCGGACCGTCGGCACCGATCTGGTGATCAACGTCTCGCTCAAGCGCGTCGCGAGCCAGCTCGACGCGATGGTCGTCACGGCCCTCGGCCAGACGACCAACAAGCGGAGCATCGGCGCGTCGCAGCAGACGGTGACCGGGCCGGAGATCTCGCAGACGCAGCGCGAGAACTTCCTCAACTCGCTGCAGGGCCGCGTCGCCGGCGTCGAGGTCACCTCGACCTCGGGCGTCCCGGGCGCGTCCTCCTCGATCACCATCCGCGGCGTGAGCTCGATCTCCTCGAGCAACCAGCCGCTCATGATCGTCGACGGCCTGCCGATCGACAACAAGACCTTCAACACGCAGCAGCTGGCGTCCGACGCCCCGGGCTCGGTCTCGGCGTTCAACAACCGCGGCATGGACTTCACCAACCGCGCCGCCGACATCAACCCCGATGACATCGAGACGCTCGTCGTCCTCAAGGGCCCGGAAGCCTCGGCGCTCTACGGCATCGACGCGGCCAACGGCGCGATCGTGATCACGACCAAGCGCGGCCGCGCGGGGATGGGCGGCTTCGAGTACTCCAACAGCTTCCGCGTCGACCAGACGCGGTCGCAGCCCGAGGTGCAGCGCACCTACGGCCCCACATCGCTCACCGGCGGCGCGCTCGGCTCCTTCCAGTACTTCGGCGCCCCGTACACGGCCGGGACCCAGTTCTACGACAACATCGACAACTTCTTCCAGACGGCCCTGACGTCGAAGCACAACCTGTCGTTCAGCGGTGCCGCGCAGGACAACCGGATCAACTACCGGTTGGCGGTGGCGAACGACCGGCAGGAGGGCGTGATCCCGAACACCACGTACGGGCGCATCAACCTCACCGGCGCCTCGCAGGCGCAGGTGACGCGCTGGCTCCGCACCGACGTCTCGATGGCCTACTCGTTCGCGTCGAACACGCAGCCGTGGAAGGGCGCGGACGGCCCGCTGCTCGGCCTCCTCGTCTGGCCGCAGACGGACAATGCGTCGGACTGGCGGACGGCGGCCGGCACGCGCCGCCGCATCACGCTGCAGTCGGCGTCGGGCGAGACCGACAACCCGTACTTCAACGTCGAGAAGAACCTCAACAGCTCGAAGAACAGCCGCTTCATCGGCAACTTCGGCGTCGTGGTCACGCCGTTCAGCTGGGGCTCGATCAAGAGCAACATCGGCATCGACGGCTACACCAACGAGATGCGGATCGTCCGCCACCCGGAGAGCGCCTTCGGCGCCAACTTCAACGGCATCCTCGACGAGGCGATCGACGTCGTCCGCAACATCAATGCGCAGACGGTGCTCAATGTCGAGCGGCGCACGGTCTGGGGTGATATCTCGGTCGCCGGCCTCGTCGGAAACCAGATCTCGGACTTCCGCTCGAACACGAGCGGGCTCAAGGGCCAGGACTTCCTCGACCCGAACTTCGTCTCGATCAACAACACGGCGATCGCGTCGCGCCTCAACCGCACGGTGCTGAGCCAGCGCCGCCTGGTGAGCTTCTTCGGCTCGGCGACGTTCGACTACAAGGACTACCTGTACGTGACCGTCACGGGCCGCAACGACTGGACCTCGACGATCCCGACCGACCGCAACTCGTTCTTCTATCCCTCGATCTCGACGAGCTTCGTCTTCTCGGACGCCTTCCCCGAGGTCCGGAAGTGGGTGACCGGCAAGGTGCGCTTCGCCTACGCCGCGGTCGGCAAGGACGCGCGGCCCTACGCCTTCCGTCCGGCGCTCGAGTCCAAGCTCACGGTGGGCGGCGGCTACGGCTACGGCTTCACCGGCCCGAACCTCGGCCTCAAGCCGGAGTTCGCCCGCTCGTATGAGGGCGGGTTCGATCTCTCCTTCCTCGCCGACCGCCTCGGCCTCGAGGCGACCTGGTACCGCAAGCGCACCAAGGACCAGATCGTCAACGACATCCGCGGCTCGTACGCGACCGGCTACATCCTGTTCAACCTGAACGGCGCCGAGACGTCGAACTACGGCACCGAGATCACGGTGCGCGGCACGCCGGTCGTGACCGACAAGTGGTCATGGGACGTGATCGCGAACTTCGACCACTCCTTTGGGTGGACCAAGTCGCTGCCGAACGCGCTCCCCGAGTCGTACGTCTCGGATACCTGGCTCTACGGCAACGTCCGCAACGGCACGCAGCCGAATCTCTCCACGCGGTCGCTCACCGGCCTGTTCTACCTCCGGAACTTCAACGGCGACATCCTGATCGACCCGACCACCGGCCTCCCGCTGCGGTCGACGACGTTCATGGACGCCGGCTACGACCGCACGCCGGACTTCACGCTCGGCCTCACCAACGCGTTCAACTACGGGCGCTGGTCGGTCAGCATGCTGCTCGACATCCGCAAGGGTGGCGACGTCCTCAACGCGACCGAGCACTACCTCACGACGCGCGGCCTGAGCAAGCGCACCCTCGACCGCGAGACGCCCCGCGTCATCCGCGGCGTGCTGCGTGACGGGCGCGAGAACACCGCGAACCCGACGCCGAACAACATCGTCGTCATCCCGGCGGTCCAGCCGGCGTTCTACACCTCGATCTCCGAGGAGCTCTTCATCGAGAAGGACATCAACTGGCTGCGCCTGCGCGACATCACCGTGCGCTACGAGCTGCCGGGTCGCTGGCTGATGGCGCGGCAGGCGAGCGTCTTCATGACCGGCACCGACCTGCTCATCCTCACGAATTACTCGGGGCTCGACCCGATCGTGAACGGCAACTCGGCGGCGGTCGGCGGGTCCGGCGGTCAGGGCATCGACTACGGCAACTTCCCGATGCCGCGCGGCTTCAGCTTCGGCCTCAAGGTGGGCTTCTGACCATGACGAGACATTCCATCACCCGCGCGCTCCGCACCGGCCTGCTGGCCGGCGGGCTCCTCGTGGCGACCAGCTGCGACGAGTTCCTCGACGTCAACACCAACCCCAACGGCCCGGAGACGGTCTCGGCGAACATGTACCTCTCGCCGATGCTGCATTGGCTGGCCACGTCCCCCGCGTTCGAGGGGCGCTTCATGGGCCGCTACACGCAGCAGTGGATGCTGACCAGTACGGTGCTCACCACCTGGGACCGCATGGGTTACGATCCCTCGAGCGACAACGGCGCCCAGCAGTGGCGTGACGTGTACTGGTCGTTCGGGCAGAACCTCGTCGACATGATCAACATCTCGGAGGCCGAGGAGCGCTGGGACCTCCTCGGCGTCGGCCTCGTGCTCAAGGCGTGGGGCTGGCAGGTGCTCACCGACCTGCACGGCGAGATCATCATCCGCGAGGCGATCGACGCGTCGAAGTTCTCGTTCAACTACGACGACCAGGAGTTCGCCTACCAGGAGGTGAACCGCCTCCTCGACTCGGCGATCGTGCTCCTGCGTCGGAGCGACGGCGCGGTCAACCAGGCGTACATGGCCCGCACCGATCGCATCTACGGCGGCGACCGCCTGAAGTGGCTGAAGTTCGCCCACGGCCTCAAGGCGATCAGCCTGAACCACTTCTCCAACAAGGCCACCTACGACCCGGCGACGGTCATGGCCGAGGTGGACAGCGCCTTCGCGAGCAACGCCGATGATGCGCTGCTCCAGTACACCGGCGTGCAGAACGACGACATCAACTTCCTCGGGCGCACGCGCGGCAACTTCAACGCGTACCGCCAGACGGAGTTCGCCGTCAACCTCATGAACGGCACTGCGTTCGGCGGGATCGTCGATCCGCGCATGAGCCGCATGCTCTCGCCGTCGCCGGACGGGGTCTATCGCGGCCTCGACATCGACGTCGTCGGCTTCGGCGCGCTCACCACGGCGCAGCAGCCGAACAACTTCTACGGCTTCGCCGGCGCCGGCGGCACCGGCGTGCCGGGGCGCTACCTGTTCGACGACAAGGTGCGCATGCCGATCATGACCTACGCGCAGCTCCAGTTCGTGAAGGCCGAGGCGGCGTACCGGAGCGGCAACCGGCCGGTCGCGCTCACGGCGTTCCGCAACGGCGTCTCCTCGCACATCGACTTCGTGAACGCCCGCAACGTCGACAACGGGCAGTCGCCGACGCAGATCAGCGCGACGGAGAAGGCGACGTTCCTCGCCGCCGTGGCCGCCGTCCCGACCGATCCGAACCTCCTGACCATGACGCAGATCATGTCGCAGAAGTGGATCGCGCAGTGGGGCTGGGGCCACAATGAGATGTGGATGGACATGCGCCGCTTCCACTACACGGACATCGACCCGGCGAGCGGGGTGCAGGTCTTCCCCGGCTTCACGCCGCCGACGAACCTGTACCCGGACAACGGCGGGCAGCTCGTCCAGCGCATCCGCCCGCGCTTCAACTCGGAGTACGTGTGGAACCGCGCGGGGCTCGACGCCATCGGCGGCCTCGCGCTCGACTACCACACCAAGCCCCTCTGGATCATCCAACCGTGACCCGAGCCATGAACCGATTCAGAACCCTCGCCGCTCTGGGCGCGCTCGTCGCGCTCGGGGCCTGCGACAAGAACGCGGTCCAGGAGATCGCCGGGCCGGAGTCCGGCGCGCGCATCAAGTTCTACAACTTCGGCGTCAACGCGCCGCAGGTGAACTTCTATGCGAACAACACCAAGATGACGGCGATCAGCTCGACGACGGGTGTCGAGTCGACGACCGGCGTCGCGTACGGCGCGTTGGGCTCCGGCGGGCTCTATCTCTCGCTCACCCCGGGGGCGTACGCCTTCACCGGCCGGATCTCGGCCGCGGTGGACAAGGATCTCGTCATCGCGACGCAGAACGCCACGCTCGAGGACGGCAAGGCGTACTCGTTCTACATGAGCGGGTTCTACAACACCGTCGCCAAGACCAGTGACGGCTTCGTGGTGGAGGACAACTTCCCCGCGGACATCGACTACGCCAACGCGTACGTGCGCTTCGTGCACGGCAGCTCCAACGCGAACCCGTTGCAGCTGATCGCGCGGGCCGTGGCGCCGGCGACGATCGTCGACACGGTGGGCGCGGTGATCGCGTACAAGTCCGCCGGCGCCTTCGAGGCCGTCGTCCCGGGCGCGTACAACCTCGCGCTCCGCTATGCGGGCGCGGCGACCGACGCCGTGACGCGCACCAACGTCTCGTTCGTCGCCGGTCGCGTCTACACGATCTCGCTCCGCGGCGACATCACCGTGGTCTCCACCACGGCGACCAACCGGCCGTTCCTCGACAACACGACCAACCGCTGACCGCTCCTGCAGGACGACGAGGCCCCGGCGTCATGCCGGGGCCTCGTCTCGTTCCACCGCTTCCACCCGCCCCCCGGGCCGCCTAAGATGCGGCGCAGGAGGATGCACCGATGGAGATCTTCAAGGAGTTCACGTTCGAGGCGGCCCACCGACTGCCGAACGTCCCCGAGGGGCACCAGTGCGCGCGGCTGCACGGACACTCGTTCCGGGTCGCGGTGCACGTGCGCGGCCCCATCGGCGCGACGTCGGGCTGGGTGATGGACTTCGCCGAGCTCAAGGCGGCCTTCGCGCCGATCAAGGCGCGGCTCGACCACTACTATCTCAACGAGATCGAGGGGCTGGAGAACCCGACGAGCGAGGTGCTCGCGGCGTGGATCTGGGAGCGGCTGGTGCCGGCACTGCCGCTGCTCTCGAAGATCGTCGTGCGCGAGACGTGCACGTCGGGGTGCGTCTACGAGGGGCCGACGGGCTGAGCGCGCGGCCGGTGCGCGCGATCCGTGCGACTCGTGCTAGTCGTGCGACGCGCGCGTGAGCCGATCCCGCACCCCGTCCCACGCCGCATCCTCCGGCGGCCGCTCCACCAGCACCTCCGCGCACCCGGCCTCATCCACCGCGTGCAGCGTCGCATACAGCTCCGCCGCGAAGCCGGCCGCGTCGTCCGGCAGGTGGTGATGCCGCCGCACGGCCGAGCCCGCGGAGAAGCCGCGCGGACTCCAGGTCACCACGGCCACCGTGTCGCCGCGCCCCGCAGCCTCGGCGATCGCCGCTCCGATCCCCTCGCTCGTCACCAAACGCAGCTGCGCCCGCGGCGCGTAGTGCCGCGCGATCATCCCCGGCGCGGCGCGCGGCGCATCCTCCCGGTCCGGCGCCGAGGGCGTCTCCAGCGGTCCGATGATCGCCTCGATCGCCGAACGCGTGATCGTCCCCGGGCGCAGCAGCATCGGCGGGTCGCACGAGAGATCGACGACGGTGCTCTCGATCCCCACGTCGGTCCGCCCGCCATCGAGGATGAGGTCCACCCGGTCGCCGAGTCCGCGCGCGACCTGCGCCGCGGTCACCGGCGAGAGTTCGGTGAAGCGATTCGCGCTCGGCGCCGCGAGCGGCACACCGGCGGCGGCGATGAGCGCGCGCGCCACCGGATGCGCCGGCACGCGCACCGCGACGGTCGCGCGCCCGGCGGTGACCTCGTCCGGCACGTGCGACCGCTTGGGGAGCGCGATCGTCAGCGGCCCCGGCCAGAATCGTTCCGCGAGCTCCTGCGCGAGAGGCGGCCAATCGGTCACGAGCGCGCGCGCGCCCTCGATATCCGCGACGTGCGCGATGAGCGGATTGTAGGATGGGCGCCCCTTGGCCTCGAAGATCCGCCGCACGGCGGCCGCGTCAAGCGCATTGGCCCCGAGGCCGTAGACCGTCTCGGTGGGGAAGGCGACGAGCCCGCCGCCCCGGATCACCGCCGCGGCGCGCGCGATGGCGTCGGCGTCAGCGCCGAAGGGGTCCTCGGCGCGGAGGATCGGGGGGAGCGGGGCGGGCATGCGTGGAAAGATGCATGCATGCGGGCGGTTGATGCGAATCCGGGTGGACCCCGGCCCTATCGTTCCACGCGTATCACGTCGGATCCTACCCTCGGCCGAGGAGCATTACCTTGAAGAGCAATACTCCAACGGCTGAGGCCGAGATGAGGATCACGACGAGGGGCCAGGTCACGATCCCGGTGGAGATCCGTGAGCGGCTCGGCATGCATCCGGACACCGAGGTCGAGTTCTCCATTGACGGAGACAGCGCCGTCATCCGGAAGGCGCGGAAGGGGACGGGGCGAGGGAAGCGGATCGTGGCCCGCATGCTGGGCAAGGCGACGGTGAAGATGACCACTGACGAGATCATGGCGCTCACGAGGGGAGAGTGAGTCGATGTCCCGTGTGCTCGTCGACAGCAACGTCCTGCTCGACGTGCTGACGCGCGACCCCACGTGGATCGAGTGGTCAGCGGGAGCGCTCGCCTCGATCGCGGAAGCGCACACGCTGGTGATCAATCCGATCATCTACAGCGAGGTCTCGGTCGGCTTCCATCGCATCGAGGAGGTCGACGCACAGCTTCCAGCGAATGTCTTCCGCCGAGAGCCGCTTCCCTGGTCAGCCGGATTCCTGGCTGGGAAGGCCTTCATGCGATATCGGCGAAAGGGTGGCGCTCGGCGTTCGCCATTGCCGGACTTCTACATCGGCGCGCACGCATCAGTGGGTGGCATGACCGTCCTCACGCGCGATCCAACGCCATTCCGACACTACTATCCGCGCGTCCCCCTGATCACCCCCTAGAGGGTGCTGCGTCACCCCGCGCTCGCCACCCGTGCGATCGCCGCCAGCACCGCCCCGCCCACGAACAGCGCGCGCTCGTCCGGGTCGAACCGCGGGGTATGCACCCCCGCCGCACTCATCCCGTCGCCGAGCGTGCCGATGCGCATGAAGCACCCATCGAGCCGCTCGAGGTAGAACGCGAAGTCCTCGGCGCCCATGTTCGGCACGGGGAGCCGGGTCAGGCCCTCGGCACCCACCACCTCCGCCGCACCCGCCTGCGCGAACGATGCGGCGGTCACGCTGTTCACCAGCGGCGGCGTTCCCTCGCTCAGCACCACCTCCGCGCGGAGGCGATGCAGCGCCGCGACCGCTTCGGCGACCTGCCGCACGCCCTCGCAGAGCAACGCGCGCGCCTCAGGGGTCGTCGCGCGGATCGTGCCGGCGCAGCGCGCCCGCTCGGGGATCACGTTCGATGCGCTCCCGGCCATCGCCACACCGACGGTGACGACGCCGGGCTGCCCGGGATCGAGGCGCCGCGAGACGAGCGTCTGCACCTCCATGATGAACGCGCCGAGACCGACGACAGGGTCGATCGTGTCCTGCGGACGCGCGCCGTGGCCGCCGCGCCCATGGAACGTCACCTCGAAGGTGTCGCTGCTCGCCGCGAGCGCGCCCGCGGTCGCCACCACCTGGCCGACCGGGAATCGCCAGTCGACATGCCCGCCGTAGATCGCGCCGACGCCGTCGAGGGCGCCGCTCGCGAGCACCTTCGCGGCCCCCTCGCCGACCTCTTCAGCGGGCTGGAGGATCAACCGCACCTCGCCCTCCGCAGGGCGCTTGCGGAGGAGCATCCCCGCCGCGACGGTCCACGTCGCATGCATGTCATGACCGCAGGCGTGCATCACGCCGGGATTCCGCGAGGCGAACGCGACGCCGGTCTCCTCCGTGATGGGCAACGCATCGATGTCGCCGCGGAGCGCGACGGCCGGGGCGCCGGCGCGCGTGCCGGGGATGCGCGCGACGAGACCGGTGTCGGCGATCTCGCGCACATCGGTGATCCCCGCCTCGAGGAGCGCCTGCTTGAGCGTCGCCTGGGTCCCGCGCTCGGCCCACGAGAGCTCGGGATGCGCGTGCAGCGTGCGGCGGAGCGTGATGAGCCGCTCGCGTTCCGCGTCGGTGAAGAGCGCCGCCGCGGCGGCCGCCCGCTCGGCGTGGGGTGCGCTCACGCCCGCAGCTCCTCGGTGCGCACGGTGATGCGGTCGATGTGCGCGCGGTCGACCTCGACGCCGAGCCCCGGTTGGTCGAGCGGGACCTTCACCATCCCGTGCGCATCCATCGTCCATTCGGGCGCGACGACGTCCTTGGCCCAGTAGCGCGCGCTCGGCGAGAGGTCGCCGGGGAGCGTGAAGTTCGGGAGCGAGGCGAGCGCGACGTTGTAGGCCCGGCCGATGCCGCTCTCGAGCATCCCGCCGCACCAGACGGGGATCCCCATGCTCTCGCAGAAGTCGTGGATGGCGATCGACTGGGCGAACCCGCCGACGCGGCCGGGCTTGATGTTGATGATGCGCCCGGCGTTCAGCGTCACCATGTCCTGCGCCCGGTCGAGCGAGGTGATCGACTCGTCGAGGCAGAGCGGGGTGCGGAGCCGCTTCTGCAGCGCCGCATGGCGCACGAGGTCGTCCCACGCGAGCGGCTGCTCGATCATCATGAGGCCGAGGTCGTCGAGCTGCGCGAGCCGGTCGGCGTCGGCGAGGGTGTAGGCGTTGTTGGCGTCGGCCATGAGGTGCGCCTCCTCACCGACGGCGGTGCGCACGGCGCGCACCCAGTCGACGTCATGGCCGGGCGCGATCTTGATCTTCACCTTCTGGTACCCGGCGGCGATCGACTCCTCGGCCTTGGCGATGAGCGCGTGCACGTCGCGCTGGATGCCGAGGGAGATGCCGGTGGCGATCGCCTCGCGCGTCCCGCCGATCATCCGGGAGAGCGGGAGCCCGGCCTGCGTCGCGGCGAGCCCCCAGCAGCCCATCTCAAGGGCGGCCTTCGCCATGTTGTGGCCGCGGACGTCCTTGTCGAGCAGGTCGTGGACGTCGCTCGGCGCATCGACCGTGTGCCCGAGGAGACGCGGCGCGAGCACGCGCACGATCGTCGGCCAGGCGGTGTCGAGCGTCTCGGGCGAGTAGTTCGGTTCGTCGTCGACGACGCACTCGCTCCAGGTGTGCGCGCCATCACGGTCATGGAGCTCGCAGAGCAGGATGCGCCGTTCCTGCATCACGCCGGAGGAGATGCGGAACGGTTCGCGGAGCGTGAGGCGGATCTCGCGGAGGACGATGCGGTCGAGCGTGAACATGCGCGTGGGGATGGGAGGCGCGATCAGGCGTCGCGGCGCGTGAGCAGGTAGGTGCCGCCATCGGGATCGGCGACGAACCCGCGCACGTGGTACCCGCGCGGGAGGTAGTGCGTGAAGGCGCGGCGCGTGGCGAAGCGCCAGCGCCGCGCCGCGGCCAGGTCGGCGGCGGCGAGCGCCGTGATGTCGCGCGGGACGCGCACGCCCACGTTCGGCGCGTCGGCGAGCGTCCCTTCGGCCGCCTCGTGACCGACCGCGAGCGGGAGCACGGCGGGCAGCGCATCGAGCGCCGGCGCGCCGCGCGCGGGATCGACCGGCCAGGCGATCACGAACCGGTCGGTCGGCATGTCGCCCTGCAGCGGCGAGTTGGTCGCGTCGCCGTACATCGCCTCGACGTACTCGTCCACGCGGCCGCCCATCTTGTTGAGGTTCAGGTGAGCGTTGCGCGCGACGAGCGGGTCGTAGGTCCAGTAGATGGTCTCGATCCCCAGCGCGCGGCACTTGTCGCGCTGCCAGGTCTTGAGCCGCACGCCGATGTCGCGCCCCTGCGCCTCGGGGCGCACGGCGAGCATGTCGGACCAGTGCATGAGCTTGCCGTCCTTCACGCCGGTGACGCCGAAGACGTAGCCGAGCATGCGGCCGTCGTCGTCGAAGGCGCCGGCACAGACGCCGCCGGTCTTCTGGGCGACGAGCAGCATCGCCGCCGGGATCCTCTCGGTGAAGTCCTTGCCCCAGGTGAGTTCCTGGAGCTCGACGCACTGGGCGCGGTCGGCGTGGGATTCGAAGTCGCGGATGAGCACGACGGACGATGAAGGCTGAAGGAGGAAGGGTGAAGGGGCCGGGACGCACGGTGCTCCAGACGCCTTCGACTTCTGCTAAACTATGGTCCATGTTCCGCTTTCGCTCCCTCCCGGTACTCCCGCTGCTGGTCGCGCTCGCGCTGCCGCGCGCGCGTGCGGGGGCGCAGGACGTCGCGAAGGGCGGTGCGCAGGACATCGCGGTCCGCCCCGCGCCGCTCGTGACGCGTGGGGACCTGCTGGTGCTCGGGATCGGCGCCGGACTCGCCGTCATTGCGCAGCGGAGCGACCTTTCGGCGCGCGCGCGGGTCCGGTCGGCCGGCGCCCAGTCGAGCGCGCCGCTGGGTACGCTCGCGGACGCGGGGAACGCGTGGGGCGGCAGCGTCTCCCTCCTCACGGGCGCGGGGCTGTGGGCCGGTGGACGCGCCGCCGGTCGTCCCACGGCGACGGTGGTGGGGTTCCGCGCCGTCGAGGCGATCACCGTCTCGGGGCTCATCACCAAGGCGCTCAAGGCCGGCTTCGGGCGCGCCCGCCCGCGGGTCGATTCGCTCGACCCGTGGAACGTGGAGTTCGGGCGTGGCTGGGACAACGACCACGAGTCGTTCCCCTCCGGCCACTCGACGGCGGCGTTCGCCTTCGCGGCGGCGGTGACGAGCGAGGTGCTGCACCGCGCGCCCGCGCGCGCCCGACTCGTCGGCACGACGACCTTCGCGCTGGCGGGCGTGACCGCGTATGCGCGCATGCACAGCGATGCCCACTGGCTGAGCGACGTGACCATGGGCGCCGCGATCGGGATGGCGAGCGGCTGGGCGATCACGCGCTGGCACCGGACGCGCCCCGCCAACCGGATCGACGCCACGGTGCTCGGCGGGATGGCACCGCTCGTGGTGCAGGGGCCGCAGGGCCGCACGCTCGTCGGAGCGACGATCGCGTGGCGGTAGACGGCATCTTCATCACGACCGAGCTCGAAGGGGAGCTCGCCGAGCGCGTGCACGCGCACCAGCTCGCCTTCGACCCCAAGATGGCGAACTTCCTGCCGCCGCACGTGACCATCATCGGCTCGTCGGGCTCCGGGCCGGTGTCGCCCGACACGCCGCTCGTGGAGCTGAAGGCGCGGATCCTCCCGGTCGCGGCGGGGACGCAACCCTTCACGCTCGCGTTCGGCCCGCCGGAGCGCTTCGTGATGCGCGAGATCGTCTCCCTGCGGCTCGACCCGCACGGGCCGCTGCGCGAGCTGCACGAGAAGCTGCGCAACTCCGGCCTCCGCTTCCTGCCCGCGAAGTACCCTTTCACGCCGCACTGCACGCTGAGCCTCTGGCCGACGCTCACGCCGGAGAAGGTGAAGGCGATGTTGCGCATCCGTGAGCCCGAACCGTTCCGCGTGCACACGCTGTGCGTCTATCACACGAAGGACCCGCAGAAACCGAAGCTCCTCTTCAAGGCGAAACTCGGCGAGCGTCCCGCATGAAGGTGCGGAAGACGCTGCCCATGACGCGGCGCTTCGCGCTCGCCGCGCTCCTCCTGTCGGCGTCCACGTCCGAGGCCCAGACCCGCATGCTCCGTTCGACCGACATCGACGCCTTGCCCGCGAAGCCGGCGACGGCGCGCATTCCCTACGGACCCGAGGCGCTGCACTTCGGCGATCTGCGCCTCCCGGAGGGCGCCGGCCCGTTCCCCGTCGTGATCGTCGTGCACGGCGGCTGCTGGCTCTCGCGCTACGGTGTGCAGAACAGCACCGCGCTCGCCGACGCGTTGCGCGACGCGGGCTTCGCGACCTGGAACATCGAGTACCGCCGGATGGGGGATGCGGGGGGCGGCTGGCCCAACACCTTCATCGACGTCGGACGCGCCGCGGACGCGGTGCGCGCGCTCGCGACGACCCATCCGCTCGATCTCGCCCGCGTGGTCGCCATCGGCCACTCGGCGGGAGGCCAGCTCGCGATGTGGCTCGCGGGCGCCTCGCGCGTGCCGGCGTCGAGCCCCATCGCGCGCCCCGACCCGATCGCCCTCAAGGGCGCGGTCGCGCTGGCGGGCATCGCGGACCTCGCCGACTTCCGTACCTACTCGTCGAACACCTGCGGCGACGTGGTCGACCCGTTGCTCGGTGGCACACCCGAGGCGGTCCCGGAGCGCTACGCCGCGGCGTCCCCGGTGGCGCTCATGCCCTTCCCCGTGCCGCACGTGCAGATCACCGGGTCACGCGACCTCGTGATGCCGGCGGCCGCGCTCGCCAAGCACGAGGCCGCGGCGCGGGCCGCGGGGAGCGCGTTCGAACTGGTCGTGCTCGACGGGCTCGGGCATCACGAGTTGATGTCGCCGGCCACCGCGGCGTTCCCCGCGATCGTCTCGGCGATCCGGACGTTGCTCGCCCGCTGAGCGAACGCCGATCGCTCGCGCTCAGTTCGGCGGGCCGGGCGACTCCACGTCGACCACCGCGATCCCGCGCAGCCACTTCCCGATCGCCCCGAAGTAGGTCGCCGAGTCGGCAGCGAACGCGCGGTCGTGCCCACCGGTGAGCGCGACGAACTCCTTCGGCGGCGGTGCGGCCTCGAAGAGCCGCTGGCTGAACGTGAACGCGATCACCTGGTCGTCGTTGGCGTGCATGATGAGCTTCGGCATCGCGATCGAGTCGAGTCGTTCGATGGTCGCGAACCGCTCCGCGGCCAGCAGGCGCACGGGAAGCCACGGGAACCGCTGCTGGCCGACGTCGGGCACCGAGGTGTAGCCGCCCTCGAGGATCAGCCCCGCCGCCTCGACGCGCGCCGCGAGATGCGAGGCGACGCCGGAGCCGAGCGAGTGCCCGTAGAGGATGATGTGCTGCGGGTCGATGCCGCGCGCGCCGGTCATCCAGTCGTAGACCGCCCGCGCATCGCGGTAAAGCGCTTCCTCGTCGAGCGGACCGTCATCGCTCGCGCCGTAGCCGCGGTAGTCGAACGAGACGATCCCGACGCCCTCGGCGAGCAGGGCCCGCGACCACTGCTGGCGCAGCGGGAGCGAGATGTTGCCCGCGTTGCCGTGACAGACGAGGACCCAGAGACTGGTCGGCGTGACGCCGTCCCTGGGCGGGATGAGCCAGGTGACGAGGTCGAGCGAGTCGGCGCCGCGCACGCGCGTCGCCTCCACGCGAAGGTCGGCGGCGGGCTCCACCATGCCGCGGCCACCGTACTCGGTGGGGTGATACACGAACGCCGTCTCGTTCACCTTCATGTAGACCATCGCCGCCACGTACGCGCCGATCGCGATCACCAGCGGCACCACGAGCATCCAGACCTTCGCACGCGGCTCGGGCGCCGGGATGCGCGCGTTCACCTGGCTCACTTGAGCGCCTTCTGGATCGCCGGCTCGAGCTGCTGGTCCCCGCCCACGCCGGTGTAGACCACCGTCCCGTTCCGGTCGAGCACCACCACGTAGCTCGTGGCCGGCACGTCGTAGTCGCCCACGGCGTCGCCCTTGCGGTCGTAGAAGTGCGTGAAGCCCTTGAGGTGCTCGGCCACGTAGCGCCGCACCCGCTCGGGGGACTGGTTCACGCTCACCGCGACGCCGACGAAGGCGACCTTGCCGGCGTACTTCTGCTGCAGCGCGCTGATCTGCGGCTCGAGCTGGCGGCAGTTCGCGCACCAGGTGGCCCAGAACTCGATCACCGCGGGCTTGCCGGCGAAGGCGGAGGCGAGCCGCGCCGGTGCGCCGTCGAGCGTCTCGAGCGCCACGTCGGGCGCCTTGGCGCCGACGTCGATCCCGAGCTGGGCGAACGCCGCGCGCGGCGTCGCGACGAGCGCGACCGCGGCGAGGATCGCGAGGGTCGAGCGGACGAACGTCTTCATATGAGCAGCTTCCCCATCTCGACGAGATAGTACTCGGCGACGCCGAGCATGATGAATGCGAAGAGGCGCTTGACCCAGACCATCCAGGCGCCGGCCCGCGGGAGCCGGGAGACGAAGCCGCTCGTGAGCCCGACGGCCACGAGGAGCGCGCACATCCCGACGGAGAACACGAAGAGATACACGAAACCGAGCGCCGCGCTCCCCGTGGTGGTCACCCAGGAGAGGACGGCCCATGGCGAAGTAGAGCCACGGGTTGGTGCTGATGGTGCCGAACATCGTCCCGGTGAGCCCGGCGATGAGCCCGAGCACCGAGTAGACCGTCGCGAGCCCGAGCACGTACGCGAGGGTGAGGGCGAGGGTGCGCCAGCGCGGCGGCGTGTCGCCGCCCACCGTCTGGCCGCCGACGATCGCCGCGGTGATGGGGATCATCGGATAGATGCAGGGCGTCAGCGACGTCAGCGCGCCGGCGAGGAAGACCAGCGGGATGGCGGTGAGCGGGCTGCTGCTCAGCTGGGCCGAGATCTGGGTCAGGTCCAATGGGAGGAGAAGGCGGAAGGAAGAAGGCTGAAAGCTTGCCCGGCACGCGCCGCGACGACAGT
The DNA here is from genome assembly GCA_044229035.1 of Gemmatimonadaceae bacterium. Lineage (GTDB taxonomy): Bacteria > Gemmatimonadota > Gemmatimonadetes > Gemmatimonadales > Gemmatimonadaceae > Pseudogemmatithrix. Next base: position 26,157 of record JBGATT010000025.1, read on the forward strand.
CGCGCGGTCCCTTGATGAACGCCCGGGTCGCCCGAAGCGCTCCCGTAACCGGCGGCGGTGTCGATACTGGACCAGGCAGGGAGGTGACCGTGGTCACCGCCTGCGGGGTACTCCTTGGCATAAGCTCGGTGAAACACCGAGCGCCCTCCGCTCGTCCATCCTCCAGACCTTCCCAGGAGCAGTCCCGTGTTCGACCGCATGCGTTCGATCTATCCGGCGCTGTCCAGCGCCTTCGTGCATGCCTGGGTCCCGCTGGTGGTGGGGCTGGGCGTGGTGGCGGTGATCTTCGGCGGCGAACCGCGCGGCTGACGCGCCCCCGGTCGAGAGCCGCTCCGGCGCCTGCTCCGACCCCCCCGGGACGCTAGATTCCCGACCTTGAGTCACACGACGTGAACGGCGAGCGGGGGGCCTTGGCGCCCCTCCGCGTCGCCGTGCGTCCGCCGTCCTCCATCTCCCATCTCCCTGCGGCAGTCCATGGCACCACAGTTCATCTACGTCATGAAGGGGCTCAAGAAGGTCATCCCCCCTTCGCGCATCATCCTCGACGACATCTGGCTGTCGTTCTATCCCGGCGCCAAGATCGGCGTCCTCGGCCCGAACGGCGCCGGCAAGTCGTCGCTGCTGAAGATCATGGCCGGCGTGGACCAGGACTTCCAGGGCGAGGCGTGGGCCCACAAGGGGACGCGCATCGGCTACCTGCCGCAGGAGCCGCAGCTCGACGAGTCGCTCGACGTGCGCGGCAACGTGGAGCTCGCGGTCGCGGCGCAGCGCAAGCTGCTGACGCGGTTCGAGGAGATCTCGCACAAGTTCGCCGAGCCGATGAGCGATGAGGAGATGACGAAGCTCATCGACGAGCAGGGGCGCGTGCAGGAGCAGATCGACGCGCACGACCTCTGGAACCTCGACAACAAGATCGAGGTCGCGATGGATGCGCTCCGCCTCCCGCCGGCCGATGCGAGCGTGAAGAACCTCTCCGGCGGCGAGCGCCGCCGCGTGGCGCTCTGCCGCGTGCTGCTCGAGGAGCCGGACATGCTCCTCCTCGACGAACCGACGAACCATCTCGACGCCGAGTCGGTGGCGTGGCTCGAGCACTTCCTCGAGAGCTTCCCGGGGACCGTGGTGGCGATCACGCACGACCGCTACTTCCTGGACAACGTCGCCAAGTGGATCCTCGAGCTCGACCGCGGGCGTGGCGTCCCCTACGAGGGGAACTACTCCGGCTGGCTCGATCAGAAGAAGACGCGCCTCGCCCAGGAGGAGAAGGTGGCCTCCGCCCGCCAGCGCTCCCTCGCGCGCGAGCTCGAGTGGGTGCGCATGGCGCCGCGTGCGCGGCAGGCCAAGAGCAAGGCCCGCCTGCAGAACTACGAGCAGATGGTCGGGGAGGAGCAGGCGGAGAAGATCGTCGCGAACGAGATCATCATCCCGCCCGCGCCGCGCCTCGGCAACGACGTGGTGATCGCCAAGAAGCTCACGAAGGGCTTCGGCGACCGCCTGCTGATCGACAAGCTCGACTTCTCGCTGCCGCGCGGCGGCATCGTCGGCGTGATCGGGCCCAACGGCGCGGGCAAGTCGACGCTCTTCCGCATGATCACGGGGCAGGAGAAGCCCGACAGCGGTGAGCTCAAGGTAGGCGAGACGGTGCAGCTGGCCTACGTGGACCAGTCCCGCACGCTCGATCCCAACAAGACCGCGTGGGAGGAGATCAGCGGCGGGAACGAGCAGATCATGGTCGGCAAGAAGGAGATGAACACGCGCGCCTACCTCTCGACCTTCAACTTCAAGGGGACCGACCAGCAGAAGAAGGTCGGCGTGATGTCGGGCGGCGAGCGCAACCGGCTGCACCTCGCGAAGACCGTGCTGAGCGGCGGCAACCTCCTGCTCCTCGACGAACCGACGAACGACCTCGACGTGGACACGCTGCGCGCGCTCGAGGAGGCGCTGGTGGACTACAGCGGGTGCGCGGTGGTGATCTCGCACGACCGGTGGTTCCTCGACCGTCTCGCGACGCACATCCTCGCGTTCGAGGGCGATTCCGAGGTGGTGTGGTTCGAGGGGAACTACGGCCAGTACATCGAGGACCTGCGCCGCCGGAAGGGCGCGGATGCCGACCAGCCGCACCGGATCAAGTTCAAGCCGCTGGTCCGCTGACTCGGACGACGACAGGCGGCGGATGGCGAACGGGGCGGGGCCACTGGCCCCGCCCCGTTCGCGTCCCGCTCATGCCTCCGGCGCGTGCCCGAAGTGCTCGGCGTTGCAGCTGTCGCAGATGCCGTGCGTGAACTGCACCTGCCGGCGCGCCGTGAAGTAGTGCTCCAGCTGCTGCCAGTAGCCGTCGTCGGCGCGGACCTTGCGGCACCAGGCGCAGATGGGGAGCAGCTCCGAGAGCAGCTGGACATCGTGCAGGGCGGCGCGGAGGGCCTCGTTGCGCAGGTGGAGATGCGCCACGAGGAGCGAGACGAAGAGGGCCACCATGAAGAAGCTCACCTCGACGTCGCCGATCACCTGCACCCATTCGCTCGCGCTCGGATAGGCGCCGGAGGCCACGACCGCGGCGAAGCTGAGCCGGAACGCGTGGAACAGGCCGTGCGCGAGGAAGATCGCGGCGGGGATCGCGAGGGCACTGCGCGATGCGCCCGGGGCGCGGCGCAGGAAGGCGAAGGCGGCCACAGAGAGCGTGCCCCAGAGCAGGCCGTTGGTCACCGACCGCCAGCCCGCGATGCCGTCGATCAGCAGGAACCCGACGAGCGCCATCGCGTGGACGGTGACGATGGTCGCGCCGAGCACCGCGGCGGTCGCTCGGCCGGCGGTGCGCATCGCCCAGAGGAGCAGCACCACGTGGCCCACGGTCACCAGCAGCGTCGGGGCGGTCCGCGCCAACCAGACCGGCAGCTCCGGCCGCAGCGCGAAGAGGAGGTCGGCGGCGGTCATCACCCACGCGGCGACCATCCAGGCGCCGAGGTTCCATTCCCGGCCGTCGCGCCGCCAATGCTGCGTGAGCAACGCCGCGAGGATCGCGCCGATGATCAGGTTGATCGCGTAGATGACGGATTCTTGGGACATGACTGGGCTCGGGACGATGCCCTAGGCTAGAAGGTCCGGGGACCTGACGCCAGCGGTGGACCCTTTCCGGTGCCCGTGCGTACCTACACTGTTGCGCCACTCGTTTCGGAGGCTCGGCCCCTCATGCGTCATCCTCATGCTGCCCCGCGACTCCTGCTCGCCGTCCTCACGGGGGTCGTCGGCGTGCTTCCGATCGCGCGACCTGCGGCGGCCCAAGGGACGATCCGGGGAGTCGTCACCGACTCGCTCATCTCCCGAGGCCCGCTCCAAGGGGCGACCGTGGTGCTGCAGGGGGCGCCGCACACCGCGGTGACCGACCGGCTCGGCCGGTTCGTGATGCGGGACGTCCCCGCGGGGAGCTACGCGATCGGGTTCTTCCATCCGTCGCTCGACTCGCTCGAGGCGACGGCCCCGGTCAAACGCCTCGAGGTCGCGAACGAGCTCACGACCACCGTCGCGCTCGGGATGCCGACCGCCAACACGCTGAGCAACGCGCTCTGCGGACGCGACCTCGAGCGCGCCTCGTCGGTCGTCTTCGGCGTCGTGCGCGATGCCGAACGCGCGGAGGCGCTCGCCGGCGCGGTCGTGCGCGCGAACTGGTTCGAATGGCGGCTCATGAACGGCAGCGGCCAGGAGACGCGGCGCTTCGAGGTGGACACGGCCGACGCCACTGGCCGATTCGTCCTGTGCGGCGTCCCGAACGACATCGCGCTCACGCTGACGGCGACCGTGGAGGACCGGATGACCGGTGACCTCACGCTCGCGCTCGACCACCTCGACATCGGGCGTCGCGACCTGCTGATCGCCCGGACCGATACCGCGGCGCGCGTGCCGCCTCCGCTCTCGACGTCCGATACCGTCCCGTGGCGCCGCCCGCCCGGTGCGGCCCGGCTCCGCGTCACGGTGCAGGCGGCGAACGGCCGTCCCATCGAGGGGGCGACGGTCGGCATCCGCGGCACGAGCGTGAACGGCCGCACCGGCGCCGACGGCACGGTGCGCCTCGTCGGCGTCCCCGCCGGCTCGCAACCGCTGCTCGTGCGGCGTCCCGGGTCGGAGCCGGTCGAACGCATCGTCGCTCTCGCGACCGACGCCGAGAACACCGTGGCGGTCGAGATGGGCCGCAACGTGGTGCTGCTACCCACGGTCGCGGTGACGGGGCAGCGCGCGGCCGGACTCGACCGCGAGATCGACACCCGTGTGCTCGCCTACAACGGCCGGCTGTTCAGGGAGAAGGACATCGGCACGCTCCTTGGCGGTGGGCTCTCCGGCTGGTTGCGCGTGCCCGGTCTGCGCGTGATCGAGGACGGGTACGATGCGCTGCCGATCATGTACAACAGCCGCATGAACCCCTGCCAGCCCAATGTCTTCCTCAATGGCGCGCACATCTACAACTGGAGCGCCTGGGAGTTGCGGACGATGCTGATCGGCGCCAAGCGGATGGAGATCTACTCGCGCCCCGCGCTCCAGCCGCCGCAGTTCCTGAACGCGAACGATTGCGGGTCGATCATCATCTGGAGCTGACGCTCGAAGGCAGAAGGCAGAAGGCAGAAGCAGGAAGGCGCGGCACCTCGCGCACCTTCGGCTGCAGCGCGGGTTCGGCATTCTTCCACAAGTCGATGAACTTCTCGTAGTTCTCGATCGCCTTGGCGGTGTCACCCTTGGCCTCGTAGAGCTCGCCGAGGCGCTTGTACGATCCGGCATCGTAGAGTGCGGAGAACTCCAGGTCCGCGTCCGGTGTGGACACGAAGCGCTCGAGCCAGACGATCGCCGAGTCGGGACGGCCCGCGAGGTCGTGCGCGCGCCCGATGAAGACCATCGGGTAGCGCCGGCTCGTCATGCGTCGGCCGTCGGCGATCTGCATCTGCGCGATCGCCTCGTCGTTCCGGCCGCCGGCGAAGGCCGCAGTCGCCTTGAAGAACGCGGTGCGGCCCTCGGGATCGGGGGTCATCGCGGCCTGGTCGCGTACATAGCCGTCGAGGGCCTGCTGTGCGAGCGCGGGGTCGCGGACCTCGACGGCGATCCGCGCGATCTCGCTCCAGGGACGCTCGGCGGGATCGATGCTCGCGATCGGGACGCGCTGCATCCCGCGCGCGAGCGCCGCGCGGGCGTCGGCGGCACGGTCGAGCGGCCCCGTCAGCGCCCAGGCGGAGTCGACGGCGAAGTAGAACCGGTTCCCGGCCGTCGGCGAGGCGCGCAGATCGGCCTCGCCACGCCGCGTGGAGAGGGCGAGCGCCTCCATCGGGCGGCCCTGCATCATGAGGAGATCCGCGAGGCCAGCGGCGGCGCGCACCGTCTGTCGCAACGTCCGCGCGCGACCCAGCACGTTGCGCGCCAGCGTATCCAGTCCCTCGAGATCACGACGCGCCCAGAGCGTGTAGGCGTCGGTCTCCCACAGGTCCGCGCTCTCGGGGAAGCGCTTCCGCATCGCCTCGCCCGCCGCCCGCACGCCCGCGGTATCGCCCATGAAGGCGCGCACGCGCTGCAGGTTGGTGAACGCTCCGCCGAAGGTCCGCGGCAGCCTGGTCACGCGCTCGTACATCTCGGCGGCCTTGGCGTACTCGCGCTGGTCGGTGTAGATCACGCCCGAGTTGTTGATCGCCGACGTCGAGATCGAGTCGAGCGCGATCACCTGCTCGTACGCCGCGAGTGCCTTCGCCTGGTCGGGGCGAGGCCCGCGCGTGAAGTAGTAGGCTTCGGTCGACAGCCGCTCCAGCTCGGAGAGCCGGTCGCGGTGCCGGAACGCGGCCTCGATCGCGCGCAGCGCACGCGGCCGCTCGCGCCCCTCGTTGCCAAGGAGCACGGCCATCTTGCGCCACGCCATGGCGAAGCTCGTGTCGAGCTCCACGGCCTCCTGCAGGAGCGCGATCCCGCGGTCCGCCTCGCCCCGCTCGTCGGCGAGGACGCTCCCCTCGACGTACTTGCGCAACGCCATGAGCGATGGCGTCGTCACGCGCTCCAGGTCCTTGCTCGCCTGGATCGCGCGGAGCGACTCGCCGGCCTTGTCACGCACCGCGCGCGAGAGCTCGCCGAGCGCCTCGAGCAGTTCGTCCTCGCCCTTGGCCGTCTCGCGGAAGGTCGCGAGCTCGGCGCCGTCGAGCGCGCCGACGAGCCGCGCCGAGATCACGTAGCTCTGGCCGAGCCGCTCGATGCTGCCGTCGAGGACCGCCTTCGCGCCCTCGCGCGTCGCGATCTCGCGCGCGAGGTCGAACGGCACCGTGCTCTCCGACGGGCGCTGCATGAGCCGGAGCACTTCGCGCATCGTGGCGCGCGTGAGCACCCGCAGCGCGCGCGACTGGCCGAGATCGGTGCGCAACGCCTCGGCGACCGTGCCGCCGAGCGTCGAATCACCCGCCGGGCTGCCGAAGTCGGCGACGACGATCGTCTCGTTGGCGCCGAAGGTACCCTTGCCGCGCAGCGACCCGAAGGCGCCGATGCCCATCGCGCGCATCACCATGAACGCGATCACCAGCGCGGCGAAGCTGCCCACCGCGACGCCGCCCCCGAGCCAGGCGCGACGCCACGAGAGGTGCGGGCTCGCCTTGATGGCGATGGTCGCCATCGTGCCCTGCGGCTGCGTGGCCGCGCGCGTGCCGCCCGGGGTCTTGGTGGGCGTCGCCGTGTAGGCGCGATGGACCGCGCGTTGCGCGTACCAGGTGGCGAGGATCACCGGCAACCCGGCGAGCATCAGCCCCACCGCGCCGGGGAAGACCCACTGCGGCAGCCCGATCACCGCGGTCGCCGCCCAGGCGGTGAGCGCGACGAGGGCCGTCGCGGCCCCCCAGAGGGAGAGAGCGCGCGCGAAACGGATCCGCCCGCCCGCGAGGATCGCCGGCGCCGCGGTGGCCGCGCCGCTCGAGGTGATCGTCTCGAGCACGCGCGCGATCGTCGTCGCGCCCTCGGGACGCGCCGACGGCTCCTTCTCGAGGCACTGCATCACGAGCGCGGCGAGCGCCTCGGGGCAGTCGCTGCGCAGGCTCCGGACGTCCTTGGGGCGCTCCCCCATGTGCGCGGCGAGCAACTTGGACGGCGTGAGCCCGTGGAAGGGGGGATGTCCCGCGAGCATCTCGTACGCCATCGCGCCGTAGGCGTACAGGTCGGCACGATGGTCGGTCTCGGGATCGCCCGCCGCCTGCTCGGGGGCCATGTAGGTCGGCGTGCCGATCGAGGTGCCGGCGATGGTGAGCTCGGTGCGATGCCCGCCGTCGGTGCCGCGGGCGGCGTTGATGGCCTTCGCGATGCCGAAGTCGGTCACCGTCGCGCTCCCCGCGGAGAGCAGGACGTTGTCGGGCTTGATGTCGCGGTGCACCACGCCATGGCCATGCGCGTACGCGAGCGCGCGGGCGACGTCGCGCAGGATCCCGACGATCTCGCCGATCCCCATCGGTCCGTCGGCGAGGCGCTGGCGGAGCGAATCGCCGTCCACGTACGGCATGGTGAACCACGGGAGCCCGTTCGTGTCGCCGGCGGTGAGCACCGGCACCACGTGCGGGTGCTGGAGCTGCGCGGCGAGCAGCACCTCACGGCGGAAGCGCTCCACCGAGATGCCGGCGAGGAGCTCGGGGGCGAGGACCTTCACCACGACACGGCGGTCGAGTGCCTTCTCGCGGACGAGATAGGTCCGCGACATGCCGCCGCCGCCGAGTTCGCGTTCGAAGGTGTAGCTGCCGGCGAGGGCCCGCTCGAGCTGGGCGCGGAGGTCGTCCATGAGGGCGGAAATATGCCCCGCGTGCGGACCCGCGGCCAGTTGAACGCGACTAGTGCTGGTGCGCGCCCCGCATGCTGCCGTCGGCGATCCCGATGTGGTGCGCCGTGTGGTGGTCACCGAGCGAGAGGAGGCCGTGGAAGCCGAGCGCGCGCAGTCGCGCGACGGCACGGGCATCGGCGGGCCGGAGCGACCGCACGGTCACCCGCGCGCCGTCGGGCGTCTCGGCCGCGACCCAGGTGAAGCCATCGGCCGGCACGATCGTCGCGCCGTGCGCCATCGCCATGCGGCGGATCGCATCGCGAGCCCGACCGGAACCGCTCACCTCGAAGATCACGCCGCCATCGACGGGCGTCACACGGACGGCGGCGCGCATGGTCACGTCGTCCATGTCCATGAGGTGCTGGCGCAGCGCCTCGAGATCGACCTTCGACCAGTCGGTGCGCGGGTCGCCCTCGAGGATGTGCACGATCTCGGCGATGGTCGCGAACGCTTCCTGCCCGGCGCGCGTGGGCTTGGGTCGCTGGGCGGCCATCGCCGAGTCGTGCGACATGCCGGGCGTGTGCTGGTGCGACTGCGTGACGAGCGCGACGGGCGCGAGCGCGGCCGAGGCGACAGCGAGCAGCAGGAGGGCGGACACCGTGCGAATGGACATGGCGATTCCGGGTACGAAGGGGCGCGCTCCGGGACGGGGCGAAGCGAGCACGATGCCTCGCGCCCCCGGCTCGTGGAAGCTACGATTGCCTGCGTGAGAATCCATCCCGGAGTGCACATGCGTCACCTGTCCATCGTCCCCTCGGCCCGCGTCGTCGCCGTCGCGCTCCTCCTGCTCCCGACGGCGGTCCGCGCCCAGCGTGCGGCACCGCCCGCCCGCGCCGAGTTCACGCTCGACCAGGTGATGAGCGCGCCCTACCCGACCAACCTCACCGCGGCCGCGACCGGGGAGCGGCTCGCGTGGACGCTCAACGAGCGCGGCCTCCGCAACGTGTGGGTCGCGGAAGGGCCCGCGTTCGCGGCGCGCCGCCTCACCAGCTACGAGAGCGATGACGCGCAGGAACTGAATGCGGTGCAGATCTCCCCGGACGGGCGGCATGTCGTCTACATGCGCGGCGGCGACTTCGGCTCCAACTGGGATGACGCCTTGCCAGTGAATCCGACCGGCGCTGTGACGCCGGTGAAGGTCGAGATCTGGACGGTCCCCTTCGCCGGAGGCACACCCGTCTCGCTCGGCGAGGGCGTGAACCCGGTCATCAGTCCCCGCAGCGACGTCATCGTCTTCGAGCGCGCGCGCCAGCTGTGGCAGGTGCCGATCGATGGCAGCGCCCCGGCGAAGAGGCTCTTCGACCAGCGCGGATCGGCGAGCGATGCGACCTTCTCGCCCGATGGCTCGAAGCTCGCCTTCGTCTCCGGTCGTGGCGATCACGCGTTCATCGCCATCTACACGAACGAGCAGACGCCCCTGCAGTACCTCGCGCCCACGACCGCTCGCGACTTCTCGCCGCGATGGTCGGCGGATGGCCGTTCGATCGCCTTCGCGCGCCGGCCGGGCGCGGGCGGCACGGTGGTCAACTCGCTCGAGATCCAGCCCGCGCCCTGGAGCATCTGGATCGCCGACGTCGCGACCGGCGAGGCGACGCAGCGCTGGGCGAGCGACAACACGCTGCGCGGCTCGATCCCGAGCACGCATGGCGGCGTGAACCTCCACTGGGCCGCGGGCGACCGCCTCGTCTTCATGAGCATGCAGGACGGGTGGTCGCACCTGTGGTCGATGCGCGCCCGCGGGGGCGATGCGCCGATCCTCCTGACGCCGGGAGAGCACATGGCCGAGTATGTCACGCTCTCGAACGACGGCACGCACCTGCTGTACGCCGGCAATCTCGGCGCGACACCCGGCGACATCGATCGGCGCCATGTCGTGCGCGTGCCCGTCGATCGCGCGGCGCCGGAGGTGCTCACGCCCGGCACCGGGCTCGAGTGGACGCCGGTGAGCATGGGCAGCGGCCGCATCGCGGCGATCGGCGCGACGGCCCAGCAGCCACCGGTGCCGTTCGTGCTCGAGGCGGCCGGCACGGCGCGCGCGGCGGCCAACACCGCGCGGCGCTGGATGGGCGCCGACCGCGTCCCGGCCGATTTCCCCGCCGCGCAACTCGTCACGCCGACGCAGGTCGTGTACACCGCGGCCGACGGCATGACGGTGCACGCGCAGCTCTTCACGCCGCGCGGTGGCGGCGCGGGGAAGAAGCCGGCGATCGTGTACGTCCACGGTGGCCCGCCGCGGCAGATGCTCCTCGGCTGGCACTATGGCGACTACTACTGGAACGCGTATGCGATGAACCAGTACCTCGCCTCGCGCGGGTTCGTCGTGCTGTCGATCAACTACCGGCTGGGCATCGGGTACGGGCACGATTTCCAGCGGCCGCCGCGCGCCGGCATCGCGGGCGCGAGCGAGTATCTCGACGTGAAGGCTGCGGGCGAGTGGCTCCGCGCGCGGCCCGAGGTCGATGGGGCGCGGATCGGCATCTACGGCGGCAGTTACGGCGGCTATCTCACCGCCCTCGCGCTCGGCCGCGACTCCGACCTCTTCGCGGCCGGCGTGGACATCCATGGCGTGCATGACATGACCAGCGATGGCGGGTCGCGCTTCGGGGGAGGGACCTTCCGATTCGAGCGGCCCACCAGCGAGGTCGAGGCGCTGGCCCGCACGGCTTGGGAGTCGTCGCCGGTGAGCAGCGTCCTCACCTGGCGCTCGCCGGTGCTCATGATCCACGCCGACGACGACCGCAACGTGCGCTTCAGCCAGACGGTCGACCTCGTGCAGCGCCTCCGCGCCAAGGGCGTCGAGCTCGAGGAGATCACCATCGTCGACGATACGCACCATTTCATGCGCCACGCGAACCAGAAGCGCGTGAACGCGGCGATCGCCGGCTATCTCGAGAAGAAGCTCAAGCCGGTGATGTGATGCGGCGCATGTGGAAGGGCGGCCGCGGCGCCGTGCTGCTCGCGCTCGTGATGGCGTTCGAGCCGGTGGGAGCGCAGACCTCGGTCGTCATGCTCGGCACCGGCACGCCGAACGCCGATCCGGATCGCAGCGGACCGGCGGTGAGCGTCGTGCGGAACGGGCGCGCGTACCTGATCGACGCCGGCCCGGGCATCGTCCGGCGCGCCGCCGCGGCGCAGCGCGCCGGGGTCGGCGCGCTCGACCCGAAGAACCTCTCGGTCCTCTTCCTCACGCACTTGCACTCGGATCACACCATCGGGCTCCCCGACGTAATCCTCAGCGCGTGGACCCTCGAACGCACCGTGCCGCTCGAGGTGTATGGTCCGCCCGGCACGAGGGCGATGGTGGAGCATCTCCTCGCCGCCTACCAGGCCGACATCCGCAACCGCATCGATGGACTCGAGCCGGCGAACGAGACCGGCTGGCGCGTGAACGTGCACGAGATCGCCCCCGGCGTCGTGCTCGACGATGGCAACGTGAAGGTGACCGCCTTCGCGGTGCCGCACGGGGACTGGGAGCAGAGCTTCGGCTACCGCTTCGATGCGGCGGACCGCTCGATCGTCATCAGCGGCGACACGCGCGCGAGCGACGCGGTGGTCGCGGCATGCAACGGGTGCGACCTGCTCCTGCACGAGGTCTACTCGGCGGACCGCTTCCGGACGCGTCCCGAGGCCTGGCAGCGCTATCACGCGCGTGCGCACACGAGCACCGATGAACTCGCGCTCCTCGCCACGCGCGCCCGGCCGCGGCAGCTCGTGCTGTACCACCAGCTCTTCTGGGGCACCGACGATGCCGGACTGCTCGCGGAGCTGCGACGGGCGGGCTACACCGCGTCCGCCGTCTCGGCGCGCGATCTCGGGATCTACTGAGCGGACGCGTCCCGGCGACGGTCCGAGCGCACCGTCCGCTTCCTCCGCCTCCCGCTCAGACGCGCACCGCGGAGATGATCGCGTAGTCGAGGCGTTCTCGGCGACGGCCGATGGCGATCGCGCCCGCGGTGGCGAGCGCACGCCACCCGCCGCGGGCAGGATGCAGCGCCCAGGCGCCGGCCCGCGCGAGCGCGTGCGACGCGAAGCCACCGAGGACCTCGGGACCACACCGCACCATCCGCTCCACGCGGAACCCGGCGTCGGAGAGCACCGGCTCCACGTCGAAGGCGGTCCAGAGATTTTCCTTCGGGATCCCCGCGCTCGCGGCCATCGTCCGGATCCGATGGCTGCGCTCCCCGCGCGGCGAGACGAGGAGATCGGCGAGCGCGAGCTTCGTGCCCTTCGGGAGGTCCTTGGCGAGCCCCTTCAGCCAGCTTGCGCGCGTGACGAAGTGATAGGCGGCGTCCACGCAGACCACCGCGGTGACCTTCGGACACGCCACCGGGACCGCGACGTACTCGGCCGCCTCGCATCGCAGCGTGATGCGATCGCTCAGGTGCCAGCCGCGCACGCGAGCGGTCGCGTCGACGACCACGGCCGGGTCGGTCTCGATCCCCACGACGCGCTGCACGCCGAACTCGCGCACCCAGAGCGCGAGCGAGTCCCCGAATCCGCAGGCGAGGTCGAGCACCACGTCGTCAGGCCCGAGCCTGGCCGCCTTCCCGACGCGCCGCGCGAGCTCGGCGGCGGCCTCGGGATACGAACCGGCCTCGCGCCAGAATCCGAGGTTGGCCCATTGCGTGAGCGAGCCGGGGCCGTTGAGCAGCGAGGGGTCGACGACCGGCCGTGGGACCGCTGGCCTCACCGGCGCCCCGAGGTGATCACCACGCTCAGCGTCACCACGTGATTCACTTCGTTGGCGCTGCGCGCGGGGAGGGCGTTCCACAGGTTCTGGTACCCCACATCGACGCGTTGCCGCGCGGCCACGGGAAGGCCGACGCCGACGAGGAACCGATTCTGTGCGAACCGTCCCGCCGCCCCGTCGTGCCCGACCGGCAGCAGCAGTTCCTCCTGTGCGTACCAGGTCACCGCGCGCGTGCCGATGCGCCGAGCGCCGAGCGGGGCCTGCGCGCGGATCATGTAGCGCGCGCGCTGTTGATACGCGAACTCACCGAGCGTGCCCTGCACGAGCGGCGCGAGCCAGCGTTGCTCCCACCGGAAGCGCTGCGTGACGTTCACCGGCCCGTAGCTCGCCGCGAGCCGGAGATCCTGCCAGAGCCGATGCTCTCGCGTGGGGGTCGCGGCCGGCAACTCGCCGTACGGTGCGGTCGCCGCGTAGGTGTATCCCGCGCCCACGCGCACGCCCGGCGCGAGCGTACGGATGATCCCCGGGCGGAGCAGGAGTTGCTGCGGTTCCTCGCCGATGCCCATCCGCCGCCAGCTCCCGTCGAACCAGAGCGCCATGCGCGCCGAGAGCTCATGTTCGACGCTGGTATTCACCCACAGCGCCTGCTGGTGCGTGGTGGGCCACGAGACCTGCTGTGCGCCAAGCGGAAGCGCGGCGAACAGCAGTGCGAATGTCGCGAGACGGATGCGCGAGGACATGTCGCGAAATCTACGCGCCCCGCCGAAGGATGAACGAAGAAGGGCCGGCCGCACGGCCGGCCCTCCTTCATCCTTCAGCCTTCATCAAGGAATCACCCGCGGTTGTCCGATCCGGTACTCCTTGGGCGGCACGTTCCCCTGCAGGTTCACCACGAAGTAGTCCCAGCGGCGCCGCATGATGTATGGTGAATCCGCCCCGAACCCGTGCCGCGCCTGTGGCAGCATCAGCATGTCGAAGTCCTTCCCGGCCTTCATCAACGCATCCGCGACGAGCGTCGTGTTGGTCGGCGGGACGTTGTCATCCATCATGCCGTGGATCAGGAAGAGCCTCCCCTTCAGCTTCGCCGCGTGCGTCTGGTTGGCCTCGTCGGCGTAGTTGTCGCCGTTCCCCTCGCGCACGAGCAATCCCTGATAGCGCTCGCCCCAGTCGTCCTCGTAGTTGCGATTGTCGTGGTTGCCGCTCTCGGCGATCCCCACGTCGAAGAAGTCGGGCGCCGAGAACATCGCGGACGCGGTCGCGAAGCCGCCGCCGGAGTGGCCCCAGATCCCGACGTTATCGATGTCGATGTAGCGATGCCGCGCGGCGAGTTCCTTCATCCCCGCGACCTGGTCGGGGATCGTGTTGTCGTTCATCCGCCCGTAGTAGAAGTCGCGGAAGGTCTTCGAGCGGCCGGGCGTGCCCATGCCGTCGAGCTCGACGACGATGAACCCGAGTTCGGCGAGCGCCTGGTTGTCGCCGCGCGCCGGCACGAAGCTGCGCGGCCCCACGCTCCCCGACTGCGGGCCCGGATAGATGTGGTTGATGATCGGGTACTTCCGCGTCGTGTCGAGCTGCGTCGGCACGTACATCAGGCCGTGGATGTCGGTCCGGCCGTCCCGCGCCTTGACCGTCACCGGGATCGGCGCGCGCCAGCCGCTCGCGACGAGCGCCGTGATGTCCGCCCGCTCGAGTGACTGCACGACGCGGCCGTTCCGGTCGCGCACGACGGCGACCGGCGGCGTATCGGGGGTGGAGTAGACGTCGGTGAAGAAGCGTCCGTCGGGCGAGAGGGCGACCGCGTGGTTCGCCGCCTCGGGCGTGAGGAGCGTCAGTCCCTTCCCGTCGAAGCCGATGCGATAGAAGTGCTGGAAGTACGGGTCGCGACCGGGCTCGCGCCCGTTGGCCATGAACCAGATCTGTCGCGTCCTCTCGTCGATGCGCACGATCTCCGAGACGTTGCCCTCGCCGGTCGTGATGCGGTTCTTGAGCTGGCCGGTCGCGAGGTCATGCAGGTAGAGGTGCGTCCAGTCGTCGCGGTCCGACCACCAGATGAACTCGTTGGTCGCGGGGAGGATGCGCCAGAGGTCCTCCGGGTGCGAGGCGTCGCCGAGTTGCGTGGGGCTGGTCTCGTGCAGCACGGTGCGGACCTCGCCCGTCGCGGCATCGGCGATGCGCAGCCAGGCCTGCTTGTGGTCGCGCGAGCTGGAGATGAAGGCGACATGGGAGCCATCGTCGTACCACTGCAGGTCGCAGATCGCCGCACCGCAGGCGATGTGGTCGCTGACCGTCGACCGGTGCTGGTCGGGCCCCATCTGCAGGCGCGTCAGGCGCGGTGCCGCGCCGGCGGTGCCCGGGAGGTCGATCACCACGCGCGAGATGCGGAAGATCACCGAGTCGCCGGGGAATGGATACTTCCACGTCTCCACCCTCGGCGCGCCGACGTTCGTGCCTACGAGCGTCATCTCGCGCACGCCGCGGCCATCATGCTGGAAGGACGCGAGCCGCTTGCCGTCGGGTGACCAAGTGAGGATCGGGTTCTCGCCGTGGGTCCATCCGGCGTTGTTCGTCGCGTAGCCGAAGTCGGGGATGCCGTCCGTGGTGAGCGCGACCTCGGCGCCCGAGCCATCGGCGCGCCGCGCGTAGAGGTTGTTCGCGCGCCGTTGGACGATCCACGTGCCGTCGGGCGAGGTGCTCGAGTTCGGCAGGGGGGCGGCGGAGCGTCCGGCGTCGGCGCAGGTGTAGGCCACGAGGTCGCAGCGCCAACGGGCGCCGCGCACCGTCGCGGTGATGGACTTGAGGTCGTCCGTGAACGTGAACGCGGTGAAGGGCAGGCGATCCCCGTCCACGCGCGAGCCGGTCGCGGTGGAGAGCGCCGCGGCGAGCTTCGGATGGTCGAAGGCCGGGACGCGCGACTTCCGCGCCGGATCGACGAGCCAGAAGGCCGCGGTCCCGCCGACGTTCGCGGTGCGGTACCAGAAACGGCCGGCGGTGCCGATCCAGTTGGGCCGACCGGCCTGACCGCTCACGAGCGGGGCGGCGGTCGCGCCAAGGAACCGTTCGGCGCGCGCGTAGTCCTCGATGGTGAACTGGTAGGGACGACCGGGCGCGGCGGCCGCGATCTGGGCGGCGAGCACGACGGGCGTCGCCACGAGGGCGAACGAGAGGGCGAGCGGGCGGAGCAGGGGGCGCATGGGCACTCGGGGGACAGGGACCCGGAAGAGTCTACGCGGTCCCTCGCGCGCGCGCACCCGGTCGCCCTGGCCCGGGTGCGCGCGATGCGGGCGCGCTACTTGATGCGCGTGCCGCTCACCGGTTGCGCGGGCATTCCGGGCATCTCCATCCCTTCGATCGCGCGCGCCACGGTCCCGGTGATCGCGTCGCCGTCGGCCTTGAGCGACCAGGTGGAGATGCTCGTGACGGTCGTCTCCTCGCCGTTCGTGTTCATGCGCGCCTGACCGCGCTGGACGAACGTGACCGTGTTGCCCGTCACCTTCGCGGTGGCGAAGCGGGACGGCGGCCGCGTGCCGATCTCGGGATTCGGCTCCATGGCGAGCGTCGCGACGAGGGAGTCGCCGGCCTCGACGATCGAGAGCTTCGCCTTGGCGCGGATCACGGTGGGCTCCCCGTTCTCGATGCGCATGCCGGCGGTGACCTCGACCGACCAATCGCCGATCAGCGGGGACGACTGGGCCTGGGCGGCGAAGGGAGCGAGGGAAACGAGGGCAGCGGTGGCGAGCAGTCGGAGTCGGGTCATGGGTCGTGGCCGGGAAGGGGAAGGGGAACGCTCGATTGGTCACCACGGGGCGCGTGAGGGTTTGCGCCGGGACCAACGGTACGTCCCGCCGAACCCGCGCGCGAGCGGTGGACAGGGTGGCGTGTCGCGGCGAGATTCGCCGCATGCGCCTCGCCCGAGCGTTCCGAGCCTTCGTGCCCTGCGCGGTCATCGCGGCCGCGGCCTGCGATCCCGCCGCCCAAGGCGCGACGCAGGTGAAGATGCATGACAACGCCTTCGTCGCGCCCGTCGTGCGGATCCCCGCCGGCGCCGGCGTCACGGTCGCCAACATCGGTCGCAACCCGCACAACATCGTGCCGGTCGATCCGACGCGATGGCCGGCGGGGTTCGACACGAGCGCCGTCGCGCCGGGCGCCCAGGCGAAGTTCACGCTCGCCGAGCGCGGCGTCTACGAGTTCTACTGCTCGTACCACGGGACGAAGGACGGGCGCGGGATGGCGGGGGCCATCGTCGTCGGCGATGCCGCCTACAGCGGTGGCGCCAAGGGCCGGACGCCCGCGGTCGACACGGCGAGCGGCGTCACCCGCGCCGTGCCCGCGCAGTATCCGACCATCCAGGCCGCCGTCGATGCCGCCGCTCCCGGCGACCTCGTGCTCGTGGACAGCGGGACGTACACCGAGGAGGTCACGGTCACCACGCCTTCGCTCGTGATCCGCGGCGTGGACCGCAACGCGGTCGTCGTCGATGGCGAGTTCATCCGTCCCAACGGCTTCAACGTCCTCGCCGACGCCGTCGCGATCGAGAACCTCACCGCGCGCAACCACACCTTCAACGGCGTCTTCTGGAACGGCGTCACCGGCTACCGCGGCCGTTACCTCACCGCGCACAACAACGGTGACTACGGCATCTACGCCTTCGACTCCAAGGACGGCCTGCTCGAGGACAGCTACGCGAGCGGCTCGCCGGATGCGGGCTTCTACATCGGCCAATGCGATCCGTGCAATGCCGTCATCCGGCGCGTCATCGCCGAGCACAACACGCTCGGTTACTCGGGCACCAACTCGAGTGGCGAGCTCTACATCCTGAGCAGCACCTGGCGGTACAATCGCGGCGGGCTCGTCCCCAACTCGCTCGACACCGAGCTCTATCCGCCGCAGCACGGGACCGTCATCCGCGCGAACCTCATCCACGACAACAACAGCCGTACGGCGCCCGGGAAGGGTCTCGGGCCGCTCGCCCAAGGGATGGGCGTGGTGATCGGCGGCGGCCGGGAGAACATCGTCGAGGACAATGTCATCATCGATCACACCGGCGCTGGCGTGATGATCGCGCCGTTCATCGACGTGAACTGGTGGCCGGCGACGGACAACGTGGTCGCGGGGAACATGTTCCTCCATTCGGGTCGCGCCGACGTCTCGGTGGGCGGGCCGACGAGCGCGCGCAACTGCATCGCGTCGCAGAGCACGGAGGCGGCGACCGTCGCGCCGCGCTGGCTCGACTGTGGTGACCCCGGGCGCCACGTCACGTACGTGATCCCGGCGAACGGGCCCGGTCATCTTCCCCCGGCCGAGTACGGTGCGCCCTCCGGCATTCAGAACGATCTCGTGCCGGTCCTCGCCCTCGCGTTCCGCATGTGGCGCATCCGGAACGCGAGCTGGCCCGACTACAAGGCGCAGCCGGTGCCGCCGCCGCAGCCGACCATGCCGGACGCGCGCACGGCGCCGGTCGTGCCGGCGTACGAGGAGTTCGCGCGCGTGCGCCCCGAGCTCGCCTACGCGGCGCTCCCGCCGGAGACCGAGTCGGTCCTGCAGGCCGCGCACGCGCGGACCACGCCGCCCGAGGGCACGCCGCGATTCGGTCGTGCCGTGGCGCAACTGCAGGCCTGGCTCCCGCTCACGCCGGCGCTCTTCGTCGAGGTGCTGTTGCTGCTCCTCGCCGTGCGGGTCTGGCTCTGGTGGCGCGAGGCGCGCCACGGCGACGAGACCCGCGTGCCGGTGCGCGCGTGGCGTCTCGTCGCGGTGGGCGGGATGCTGTTCTGGGTCGGGCTCGCGGTGGTGACGGCCGTGAGCTTCAGCGCGATGTGAGGCCGTGCCCACGCGCCGGGAACTGCTCTGGGGATTGGCGGGTGCCACCGTCGCGGTGACCGCCGGCGCCGTCGTGCACGGCGTGCGCGAGGCGCGCGACTCGGTGCGGGCCGCGCGCGGTGGCCTTGCCGGTGCGCGCCTCGACGACCCGCAGGGCGCGGTGCACTCGCCGTACGGTCACGGTGCCGAACCACCGACCGCGCTCGGTCCCGCGGCACTCGACGCCCTCACCATCCCGCCGCCGATGACGCGCGGCGCGGTCTCGCGCACGATCACCATCACGCAGCGCCCGGTGGAGGTCGCCCAGGGCGTGGTGATGGACGGCTGGACCTTCGACGGCACCCTCCCCGGCCCCATCCTTCGCGTCACCGAGGGCGAGACGCTCACCCTCACCGTGCGGAACCTCACCGCGCATCCGCACAACCTGCACACGCACGGCGCGCACGCACCCGTGCAGGACGGGTGGGAGCCGATCCCACCTGGCGGCGCGCGCACGTACGAGATCGCGCCCCGACCGTTCGGCGTGTATCCGTATCACTGCGATCTCGTGCCCGGGGCGCAGCACCTGGGACGAGGACTGCACGGGCTGATGCTCGTCGATCCACCCGGCGGGCGCGCGCCGGCCGCGGAACGGGTGCTCGTGCTCGGCGGCTACGACGTCGACGGCGATGGCCGCAGCGACCTCTTCGGATGGAACGGCGTCGCCGGCTTCTTCGCGCGACATCCGCTCAAGGTGCGCCGCGGCGAACTCGTGCGACTCTATGTCGCGAACCTCGTCGTCGATGAGCCCGTCGCGACCTTCCACCTGCATGCCAACACCTTCGACCTGTTCCGCTCCGGGACACGCCTCGTCGCGGACGAGCACACCGACGTGGTGGCGCTGACCGTCGGCGAGCGGGCCGTGCTCGAGATGCGGTTCCCCGAGCCCGGGCGCGTGATGTTCCATCCGCACCAGAGCCGGATGGCCGAGCAGGGGGCGATGGGCTGGATCGCGATCGTGTGAGGCGGGACGGCCTACGCGCTCGTCACCCCTACCGGCGTCGCAAGAACTTCACGGACTCCCCGACCGTTCCGGGTCGCGCGAGATGGCCGTGCAGGAACTCGCGTAGCGCCGGCGCGTCGGCGGTCAGCACCACGCGATCATCCTCGGTCGTCACCCACGGCGTCGGGCGCGGCTCCGCCTGCAACGCGCTCTCGAGGACCTCGGGATCGAGCAGCGCGAAGCGCACCTGTTCGGCGTCGAGGACGGAGACCACCAGCAGCGTCCGCAGCGGCAACTGCAGCGCCCGCGCATAGTCGCCTTCGCCGTTCGCCGTCGTGGGAGCCGGACGGAGTTCGAGCACGCGGAGTCCGGCGAACCGACCGAGCTGCCCGACGAAGCGATTGAGGTGCCCATCCTCATCCTGGTACGTGATGCGATAGGCATCGCTCGAGTCCGCGGCGATCGTCGCGCGCTGCGGATGTGCGGCATCCTCTGGTTCGGCTTCGATCCACTCCCCGAGCAAGGCGCGGTCGAATGCGACCTCCTCGGGGCGCAGGACCGGGGAGATGAAGGCCGGCCCACAGGCCGCGAGCGAGAGGGAGAGCAGCAGGAGCAGGGGGCGTGTCATCCGGGCGAGGAAGCGGGCCTGGCGCGGCATCGTGTCTCCAAGAAAGGGACGGTTGAAGATTACACGCGCCTCGTGGGTTACCGGGGTAAACCGGTTCTCCCGTGGCGCCCCCCTAAGGGCGCCATGGAGGCCCCCCTGGCGCTCCCGAAGGCTCGCAAACACGGCGAGATATGTGGATCGGCAGCATCCGCAACATGTTGCCTGTGAAAGAGATACGGATATTCGATATATTATGTCGTTTGCATAAAGACACAAATATCGGTATATCAAGGACATGGATCCTGTCCGCAATCCCTTCTCACCGGGCGCCGGCGCCCCACCCCCGGAGCTCGCCGGCCGCGACGAGCTGATCGAGACGGTCCGGGTCGCCATCGCCCGCACGCGGATCCGCCGGGCGACGAAGAGCGTCCTCATGGTCGGGCTTCGTGGCGTGGGCAAGACGGTGCTGCTCGATCGCATGTGCGAGGAGGCCGCCGCGACGGGAATCGAGGTGATCCGCATCGAGGCGCCGGAGCACCGGTCCCTGCCGGCCATCCTCGCGCCGCAACTGCGCCTCGCGCTCCTCCGGCTCTCACGCCAATCGCGTGCGGCCGATCTCGCGAAGCGCGGCCTGCGGGCGCTCGCCGGCTTCGCCAAGTCGCTCAAGGTGAAGTACGAGGACATCGAGGTCGGCTTCGACCAGGAACCGGAGGCCGGGCTCGCCGACAACGGCGACCTCGAACACGACCTGCAGGCGTTGCTCGAGACCGCGGCCGCGGCGGCGGCCGCGGCGGACACCGCCCTCGCGATCTTCGTCGACGAACTCCAGTACGTGGCGGAGGAGCAGCTCGCGGCGCTCATCACCGCGCTGCACCGCATGGCGCAGCAGCAGCAGCCGGTGATCCTCGTCGGTGCGGGGCTCCCGCAGCTGCCGGGCCAGATGGGGAACGCGAAGTCCTATGCGGAGCGGCTCTTCGACTTCCCGACCATCGGGCCACTCCCGCCCGACGCCGCGCGGGACGCGATCACCAAGCCGATCGAGCACGAGGGCGCGGCGATCACCCCCGACGCGGTGGCGCGGATCATCTTCCACACGAAGGGCTACGCGTACTTCCTGCAGGAGTGGGGGAAGCACGCGTGGGACGCGGCGGAGCGCTCGCCGATCACGGTGCAGGACGTCGCGCGCGCCTCGGTGACCGCGATCGCGGCGCTCGACGAGAGCTTCTTCCGCGTACGCTTCGATCGGCTCACGGCGGCCGAGAAGCGCTACCTGCGCGCGATGGCGGAGCTGGGGCCCGGGCCGCATCGCACGGGTGACATCGCCGAGGTGCTCGGCAAGCAGTCGTCCTCGCTCGGCCCCATCCGGGCGTCGCTCATCACGAAGGGGATGATCTGGAGTCCGCTGCACGGAGACACCGCGTTCTCGGTGCCCCTGTTCGACGCGTTCATGCGGCGGAGCATGCCTGGGGACGACTGGCGCGCCTGAGCGTTATCCTTCGTTGCCCACCCACCCGGAGTCTCGCATGCGTCGCGCCCTCCTGTTCGTCCCGATCATCGTACTCGCCGCCGCCTGCGCCAAGGAGGAGGCGCCCCGGCCTCCGCGCACGGCTGAAGAGCAGCGCGCCGTGGACTCGACCGTCGGGGCCGCGGCGCTCCCGGGGGCGGGGGGGGGGCGGGGCGCGCTCGCGGCGCAGGACTCGGCGGCGGCCAGGCGGGCGCAACTCGACTCCATCACGAAGAACCCCTAGGATCGGAGTTCCGCTGCCGTTCGCCCGCTACGTCGCCCTCGGCGACAGTTCCACCGAGGGACTCTGCGATCCGATCGACCACCGGCGCTTCCGCGGCTGGGCCGATCGGCTCGCCGCGCATGTCGCGCAGGCGCGCGCGCTCGCGGCGCCCGGGGCCGAGCCGCTGCTCTACGCCAACCTCGCGATCCGGGGGCGCCGCACGCGGCAGATCCGGGAGGAACAGCTCGGACCGGCGCTCGCGATGCGTCCCGATCTGGCGTCGGTCTTCTGCGGCACGAACGACGTGATCCGTCGCGGCTTCGCGCTCGAGCCGGTGATCGAGGACATCCGGTTCATGCAACGCGCCCTGCGTGACCAGGGGGCGACGGTGCTCACGATCACGATGCCCGACCTGAGCGAGGTGATGCCGCTCGCGAAGGCGGCGGCGCCCAAGCTGATGGCATTCAACGAGGCGGTGCGCGCCGTCTCGCGCGAGACGGGGACGATCGTCGCCGACCTCGCCGCGTATCCGTGGGTGACCGATCCGCGCTTCTGGAGTGGCGATCGGCTGCATGCCAATACCGAGGGGCATCGACGGATCGCCGCGGCGTTGGCTCACGCGCTCGACCTCCCTGGCGTCGACGACAGTTGGTCGGTGCCGTTGCCGCACCGGCCGCGCCCCCATGCGCTCGCGCGGAAGGCCGGGGAACTGCGCTGGTTCGCCGAGCACTTCATGCCATGGGCCGTGCGCCACGCGCTCGGCCGCTCCTCCGGGGATGGCATCACCGCCAAGCGCCCGACCCTCACGCCGGTCGACTCATGAGCACCGAGAGCATCTACGAGATCCCCGTCGCGACGCTGCACGGCGAACCCACCACCCTCGCGCCCTACCGCGGGCAGGTGCTGCTCATCGTGAACGTCGCGAGTCAATGCGGACTCACGCCGCAGTACGCGGGTCTCGAGGCGATGCACGAGCGCCTCGCGTCGCAGGGATTCTCGGTGCTCGGCTTCCCGTGCAACCAGTTCGCGGGGCAGGAACCGGGGGATGAACGCGCGATCGAGACGTTCTGCTCGATGACCTACGGCGTGACCTTCCCGCTGTTCGCGAAGGTCGACGTGAACGGCCCCGACGCGCATCCGTTGTGGAAGCACCTGAAGGGGGAACGCCCGGGCTTCCTCGGGACGGAGGCGATCAAGTGGAACTTCACGAAGTTCCTCGTCGGGCGGGACGGCACGGTGCTCAAGCGCTACGCGCCGACCGATGAACCCTCGGCGATCGAGCCGGAAGTGGCGAAGGCGCTGGTGCGACCAGCGGACGGTTGAGGGCCCTCAACCGTCCGCACCGGCTTTCCGCCATCTACTTCGCGTACATCGCCTTCTGCACCATGTCCCGGATGCGCAGTTCGAGGTCGCCCTTCGAGGCGCACCGCACCTCCGCGGCGCTCGACGTGACGGGGTTCTTGCCCGTGCCGCTGAGGGCGGTACTGACGACGCTGCCGCCGTTCTGATTCGGGACCACCGTGGTGATGATCGACAGGTTGAGCTGGTAGGTCTCCGCGTTCTCGAGCGTGCCGCTCGACCCGCAGTCGAGATAGCGTTGCGCCGGCACGCGACCGATCGAACGGCGCACGCGCCAGCCGGTGTTGCCGAGCGTCTTGCGCACGTTGTCGTTCACCGAGAGCGGGATTCCGAGCTCGGCGTACACGCCCGGAAGGACGGCCCACGCCTCGTCGACCGTGCCGGTCACGAAGAGCTTGACGTCGAGGTCGATGTTCATCGCGTTCATCTGCATCGTCTGCCCGCTGGTGGTGACGACGCGATTGGTGTTCACCGTGGGCGTGGTGGCGGTCGCGACGGCGGGCGGCGGCGAGGCGACCGGCCTCTCGCCGCCGGATGATGGGGACGAGGGGCTGCCCGGATCGGCAGCGGCACCCGCGCCGGCACAGGCCGCGGCGACGAGGACGAGGGCGGAGACGAGGAGAGGGCGCATCGTGGTCTCGCGAAGCATGGGGTGAGGGAGGCGCGGTGGCCGCACCGGATGGGGGAGACGATAACGCCCGCGTTCCGGTGTGGACAGGCCGTGTAGCTTGTTCCGCATGAGCGCGACCGAAGTTCCCGAACCACCCGTCGCCCGTCCCTCGCGATGGGAACGCCTCAAGCGGCGTGGCTGGCACTGGAGCGATCTCATCTGGATCGCGGCGCTGCTCTACGCCGCCCCCACGCTCCTGCCGCATCTCGGCGCACTCGTCGGCGTGCGCAGCGGCGGGTCGACGATTCCGCGCTATTCATATGAGAGCCTGACCGGCGCGCGCCTCGATGCCGACTCGCTCCGCGGGAAGGTCGTGCTCGTGAACTTCTGGGCGACCTGGTGCGGCCCATGCCGTGTGGAGATGCCGGTGCTCGAGGCGATGTACCAGCGACATCGCGATGCCGGCTTCGTGATCGTGGGGCTCGCGGTGGACCAGGCGCCGACCAGCAAGGTCGCGGACTACGTGCGGGAACGGGGGGTCACGTATCCCGTGGCCCATGTGGGGCGCGAGGCGGAGCTCCGATTCGGTGGGGTGCGCGGCTACCCGACGAGCTTCCTCATCGGGCGGGACGGTGTCGTCCGCCAGCGGGTCGTGGGGCCGATCGGCGCGATCTCGCTCGAGCCGGCGGTGCGGCGGGCGCTCAGCGAGCCCTGAGCGCGTCCTAAGCTCTATCTGAGCGGGACCTGACCCGCTCCTCGCGCGTAGGGGACGCGTGCAGGCGTCGAGCGTGGACTCGGAGCGCGCGCCCCAGCCGCCGATTCTGACCGCTCCCCCCCCGGTCCGGGGTGCCAGATGCCGCCACTCCGCCAGCGGGCTCGACGATGCCCTTGCGAGGGGGAGAATCGGTCAGTTATATTCCTGAATCGTTATATAACTACATACAGGCACCAATGAGAAACGCTCTCTTCCCCCTCGCCACACTCCTCGTGCTCGTCCCGCCGCTCGCGGCGCAGTCGCCGCTCTCGCTGCGCGACGCCCTCGCGCGCGCCGACGGACGAGCCTACGCCAATCGCATCGCTGGGGCGACCGCGGACGCGCAGGCCGCAGAGGCGCTCCAGCCGTATCGCGGAATCCTCCCTGCGCTGCGCGTCGAGGCCGGATACGTTCGCACGACCGATCCGATCGCCGCGTTCGGCGCCAAGCTCCGCCAGCGAGAGATCGGGGCGGCCGACTTCAACCCGGCGACGCTCAACTTCCCTGCGGCGATCGGCAATCGCTCCGCGGGGCTCGTCCTGGAGCAGCCGCTCTTCAACGCGGACGCCTGGGTCGGGCGATCATCCGCCGGCGCGGCCGCAAAGGCGCAAGCCGCGGCCGCCGACTGGACCCGCACCGGCACACGCGTCGATGTCGTCCGCGCCTACTTCGGCGCCACCCTCGCGACCGAGAAGCGCGCGACCCTCGAAGCGGCCGAGCGCGCCGCGCAGGCGCACGTCGCCCGCGCCAAGGCGCTCGCCGACACCGGGCTCGTCACGCGCTCCGACGCGCTCCTCGCCGAGGTCCGCGCCGGCGAGGTCACCACACAGCGCCTGACCGCCGTGAGCGATGCCTCGCACGCGCGACGTGCGCTCGCGCTGCTGCTCGGCGAACCGACGGCCACCTACCTCCTGCCGTCGTCGATGCCCACTGCGGACGCGATCCGTGCGCTCGTCTCCTCCGATACGCTCGAGATCGACGCGTCGGACGACGGTCCTGCCCCGCGCGCCGACGTACGCGCCGCGACGCTGGCGCTCTCCGCCGCGCGCGCCGACGCGCTGCGCGGCAAGTCGCTCTACCTCCCGCGCGTGAACGGCTTCGCCCGCTACGACTGGAATGACCGCACGGGGTTCTTCGCCAACGAACGCAGCTGGACCGCGGGGGTGATGGCGAGTTGGTCGCCGTTCTCCGGTGCGAGCGAGATCGCCGAGTCGCGCCTGACCGCGGCGCGGGCGCGTTCCGCCGCCGCACAGCACGAGGCGGCGACGGCCAACGCGGCGCTCGAACGGCAGCGCACGCGCGAGTCGCTCGCGGTCGCCCTGGCGCAGCTCGCGATCGCCGAACAGGCGGCGGAGCAGTCCGCCGAGGCGCTGCGGATCGTGTCGCGCAAGTACGACGGCGGGCTCGCGACCATCTCCGACCTGCTCGAGGCGCAGGCGATGCGCACCCAGGCGGATCTCGGTCTCTCGTTCGCGCGCTACCGCCTCCTCGTCGCCGCTGCCGAACGTCGTCAGGCGCTCGGCAGCGACCCGTCATTCCTCACCGCGCTCGACAGCGCGACCTCGACCTCCGACCGCGCCTCGCGCTGAGATCCCGACCATGACCACGAAGACCAAGACGACGACCTACTCGGTGCTGGCCCTGTTGACCCTTGCGGCCGCCGGTGCGTGCGCGGTGAGCGAAGCCCGGGAAGTGGACGCAGGGGTCACGACGACCGCGTCCGTTCCGGCCACCGACGCGGTGCTCGCGACCGCCGTCGACACGCTGCTGCCGACTCTACTCCCCGCGGATGGCGTGGCCGCGCCGATGCGTGAGGCGATGCTCTCGACCAAGCTGATGGCCACGGTGACCGAGGTGCTCGTGCACGAGGGTGACCAGGTGCGCGCGGGACAGCTCCTCGCGCGGCTGGACGCGCGCGACGTGACGGCGAAGGCCGAGCAGGTGGCCGCATCCGTCGCGGCCGCCGAGGCCATGCAGGCGCAGGCCGCGGCGAACGTCGCACGCATGCGCGCGCTCTTCGCGGATGATGCGGCGCCCAAGGCGATGCTGGAGCAGGCCGAGGCGCAGTTCGCGCAGGCCGACGCCGGGCTGCGGGCGGCACGAGCTGCCGGCGCCGAAGTGAGCGCGATCGGGTCGTACAGCGAGATCCGTGCGCCGTTCGCCGGCCGCGTGACGCATCGCTTCGTCGACCCCGGGGCGTTCGCCGCGCCGGGCGCCCCGATCGTCACGGTCCAGGACGACGCGCGGCTCCGCCTCACGGTCCACGTCACGCCGGAAGCGGCGCGTGCGCTCCGGGCCGGACAGCGGGTCGAGGCGATGATCGAAGGCCAGCCAGCGATGGCGCGCATCGAGGGACTCGTGCCGTCGATGGGGAATCTCTATGCAGTGAACGCGATCGTCGAGAACGCGACGGGCGAGTTCCTGGCCGGAAGCGCGGTGGCCCTTCACCTCAGCGGGGGCACGCATCGTGCCATCGCCATCCCCGCCGACGCCGTCACGCAGACCGGGGACCTCACCGGCGTCACGGTCCGCACCAGCACGGGCGATGTCCGCCGCTGGGTGCGACTCGGCGCGCGCTCGGGTGACCTGGTCGAGGTGACCAGCGGTCTTCGCGCCGGCGAGCAGGTCTTGCGTCGCGGCACGGACGGGAGCAACTGATGGGCATCAGCGGACGGATCGCGCAGGCCTTTCTGCGCAGCAAGCTCACGCCGCTGGTGACGATCGCGTCGCTCGCGGTGGGGTTGATCGGGATCCTGGCGACCCCTCGTGAGGAGGAGCCGCAGATCTCGGTGCCGATGATCGACGTGATCGCGGCACTTCCGGGCGCAGGCCCGGCCGAGGTGGAACAGCGCATCGCGCGCCCGCTCGAGAAGCGGATGCAGGAGATCCCCGGCGTCGACCATGTCTACACCATGGCCGGCGACGGCTTCGCGATGATCACGGTGCGCTTCGATGTCGGCGAGGACCAGGAGCGCAGCATCACGAAGGTGCACGCCAAGCTCGCCGCGGCGATGGATCAGGCGCCGCAGGGCGCGCTCCCTCCGATGATCAAGCCGCACTCGATCGACGACGTGCCGATCCTCGCCCTCACCCTGCACAGCGAGGTGAGCGATGCGAACACGCTGCGGCAGGTCGCGCTGCACCTCGAGGAGGAGGTGCGCACGGTCCCGGAGGTGGCGGAGACGTTCATCGTGGGTGGGCAGGCGCGCCAGGTCAGGGATCGTGGCGAGCTCGTCGGCCAGGTGGGTGGCTATGGCCCGAAGCGCATCGGAGCCGTAACCGCCGCCGTGCAGGGTGAGCGCCAGGATCGGCACGTCGTCGATCGAGTGCGGCTTGATCATCGGAGGGAGCGCGCCCTGCGGCGCCTGATCCATCGCCGCGGCGAGCTTGGCGTGCACCTTCGTGATGCTGCGCTCCTGGTCCTCGCCGACAT
>JBGATT010000198.1:0-5690 GCA_044229035.1 Gemmatimonadaceae bacterium
GGTCGCGATGCTCGCGCACCGTGCGATCGGCGTCGTCGGCCGCGGTGCGCGCGGCGCCGACCGCGGCGCGTGCCTGCTCCTCCGACTCGACCTTGTCGCGCAACGCCACCGCGGCGGCCTCGAGGGCGAGCGCGCACTGCTGCTCGTCCTGCTGCGCCGCCTCGAACTCGCCGCGCACCCGATCGCCGAACGCCGCGCCCTCGGCGCGTTCCTGCGCCGCGCGGTCCCGGCGTGACATCGCGTTGCGATGCCGCTCCTCGGCGACCGCGAGCTGCTGCTGGAGCTCGAGCACCGCCTGGCGCGCGCTGCCGGCGACGATCGCGCGCTCCTGACGCGCCGACTCCGCGCCGGCGCGCGCCGCATGCGCCGCATCGCGCGCGGCCTCGGCGTCGCGCACCGCCTGCTGTGCGGCCGGCAGCGCCTCGCGCGACGTGCCGAGCTTCTCCTCCAGGCCCGTCAGCTCCTCGTGCCACGCCGCCATCTCCTTCGAGGCGAGCGTCAGCTCCACCGCGAAGCGGCGGGTGGTGATCTCCGCATGGCGCTCCGCGCGGCGCCGCTGCCGGAGCAGCGAACGCACCTGCGTCTGCACCTCGCTCGTGAGGTCGTCGATGCGGAGCAGGTCGGCGCTCGTCGCCTCGAGCTGCCGCTCGGTGGAGCGGCGCCGGTCGCGGTAGAGCCCCACGCCCGCGGCCTCCTCGAAGAGCTCGCGCCGGTCGTCGGGGCGGTCCGAGAGGAGCGCGTCGATCATCTTGCTCTCGATCACCACGCCCGAGTCGGCGCCGAGGCCGGTGCCGCGCACGAGGTCGTGGATGTCGCGGAGCCGGCAGGGGGCGCGATTGAGGAAGTACTCGGACTCCCCCGCGCGCGACAGCCGCCGCGTGATCACGACCTCCTTGAACGGCACCGGGAGCGAGCCGTCCTCGTTCTCGAAGTGCAGCGACACCTCGGCGATGTTCACCGCGCGGCGCGCCGACGACCCCTGGAAGATCACTTCCTCCATCTTCGCGCCACGGAGCAGGCGCGCGCGCTGCTCGCCGAGCACCCAGCGCACGGCATCCGACACGTTGGACTTGCCGCAGCCGTTGGGCCCGACGATGGCCGTCACGCCCGGCTCGAACGTGAGGTAGGTCTGGTCCGCGAACGACTTGAAGCCGTGCAACTCGAGCTTGGTCAACCGCACTTAGAACATTCTCCCGGTTCGGAAGGCCAGCACGGGCTCGACGCCGATGTCGCGGAGCGACAGTGCGACGAGCACCGACTGGCCAGGGGTCTCGAAGGCACCCGCGAAGAGGCGGGCGCGCCCATCAGCCTGCAGCAACGCATACGCGGGGATGCCCCGGGACTCCCACTGCGCACGCGCAGCGTCGGCCTGGTCGGGCGGCACCCCCTCGGCGAGCAGCAGCGCGTACGGCGCGCGCAGCACCCGCCCCACATCGTCTCGCACGAGCCCCCGGTCGCGCAGCGTCGTCAGGAAGGCCTCGGCCTCCGCACGAGCTTGCCACGCACCGGTCAGGGCGCGGTACCACGGCCGTCCATCCGCGCCGAGCAGGACGGGGGCCAGGGTCGGCGCGGGGAGGTTCGCCCCACGCATCGCCAGTCCGGAATTTGCACCCGCGAGGGTATTCGCCGCTACGAGTTCGACGCTGTAGGCCGTGGCCGTCGCCGAGTCGTCGGGGTTGACAATGCTCCCGAGGGTGATGGTGTCCGGCGTGCCCGCCACGCCGAGCGACTCGGGGGGTGCGGTGATCGCGCTCGCGACGGCCGCGCTGTCGGCGATCCCGGCGGGAGCGCCGGACCGACGCATGGCGTCGAACCGACCTGTCGCGAAGGCCCACCCGGCGATCCCCGCCACCGTCGCGAGTCCGAGCACGGCCGCGAGACGACCGCGGCGGCCTGCCGACGAGGGGCGAGGGGCGCGGTCAGGGATGGGGGCCACCGGGGGCAGCTCGGGCTCGGGACGATCCACCGTCGCGAGGAGCGGCCAACGCCGCAGCTGCACCGGCGGCAGGTCCACCGCCACGACGCCATCGACGGCCGCCATCAGCGACTCGAGTCCCGGCGTGCGCGCATCCGCCACGAGGAGCAGCAGCGCGTCCACTTCCCGGAAGCCCGCGATCAGCCGCGGCCACCGCGGACTCTCCATGAGCAGGCGGTCCTGCGCGAGCGCGCCGCCCGCCGGCAACACGAAGATCCGGCCATCCTCGGTGAGCGGCCGCGCGATGGACGTGACCGAGAGCCCGTCGCGGAAGCACTGGAGGAGGCCGGGACGCGGGCCGTCCTCGGGCGCCGGCGGAGGTTCGTGCTCGACGCCGCGGAGGACAAGGTCGGTCGGGGGGACGAGCGCGCGGAGCTCGCCCACGAGGTCGCCGATCGCGACGCGCCGGTCCCGCGGCTGGGCGCCGGCCATGGCGCGGGCGACCAGCGCCGCCACCTGCGGGTCGCTCCCGATGACGAGGGCCGCGGCGACCTCCGCCAGCGCCGGTGCGACCCGCGCGCCCTCGGCCGCCCAGTCCTCGGGCGGCACGGGGGCGTGGATCATGGCGCGCCCTCGAACACCCAGTAGGGAAGGCGAGAGCCCATCCCGGCCCGCTCCGCCGCGTCGCGCGTGTCGTACGGTCCCATCACGACCCGCCAGATGGGGATGCCGTCGCGATTGCCGGCGATGACCCTCGCGCTGCGCCCGTCCACGCGGATCCGGTCCGCCATCTCGCGCGCCCGGTCCTCGGCGAGGAGCGTCGCGAACGACACCGTCCAGATCTCCCGTCCGCCGGACTTGCCGCCCGAGGGCGCGCTCGGCTCCACCGTCTTCTGCTCCACCGGTGGCGGCTCCGCCGGCATGCTCGTCATGGCGCCATAGCGCGCGGCCATCATCGCGGCGAGCGCGCTGTCGGCCGCCGCGGAGTCGGCCGCGAACTCCTCGAACTCCACCGGACGGTCGAGCCCCGCCGCG
Source organism: Gemmatimonadaceae bacterium (assembly GCA_044229035.1). Lineage (GTDB taxonomy): Bacteria > Gemmatimonadota > Gemmatimonadetes > Gemmatimonadales > Gemmatimonadaceae > Pseudogemmatithrix. The sequence goes on from JBGATT010000198.1 coordinate 2,951, forward strand.
CGCGGGCGGAATCCGTTCCAGCGCACCTGCAGCCAGAGGTCCGCCGCCCCGCCGCGATAGCGCAGCCGTTCGCGTCCCGTCTCGGCATCGACGTGCACCACGTCGGCGCCCTGCGCGATCAGCACGCGGCCATCGGGCGTCACGAGGGGGAGGTCGTCGCGCCAGCTCCCGGCGATGCTCGTGATCACCCGCGACGTGCCGATCGACACCACGTGGATGGAGTCCGACTGTGCGGTCCGGACGAGCAGGTAGTGCCCGTCGGGGTCCATGCGCATCGCGAGCGCCGGCGCCGGCAACGGGATGCGGTCGGTCTCGCGCTCGGCGAACCGGTCGATCACGCGGAGCGCCGCGCGCGAGGAGGCGACGAAGAGCCGGTCGCCGCTCGGCGTCGACTCGAGCGCCGTCACGTCGGTCACCTTCACCTGCAGGGCGCGGGTGAGGTCGCGGCTGCGGAGCGCGATGAGCCCGCTGTCGGTGACGAACCAGATCCGGTCGCCGATCGGCGTGCGGAGGATCGCGTCGGTCGCGGGGAGCGTCGTCGAGTCGGTGAGGCGCGACTCCGGCGGGATCAGCCGCTGCACCACCGTGCGTCCGCCGACGCCGCCGGCGATGATGAGCGCGCCATCCGGCGTGGGGACGAGGTCCTCCGCCGCGAGCCCCGGCTTCCAGCTCCAGGTGGTGACGGCGTTGACGCGCACGATCTGGCCCCGGTCGTCGAAGCCGAAGAGCGCGCCGCCCTCGGAGCGCACCGGGCCGCGCAGCGCCCCGAGGGCGGCGCCGCCGAGCTTCTCGATCGCGCCGAGCCGCAGGTCCACGCTGAAGGCGATGCCCAGCGTGTCGCGGGCGACGACGACGCTCTGGAAGTCGTCGAAGCCGACGAGCGAACCCACCGAGGTGGCGCGGCCGTTGGAGGTCCAGAGCACGCTGTCGCGGCCGGCGCGATAGGCCCGCATGGGACCGCCGTCGCGGGGCACGCGCAGCAGGATCGCGTCCGGGCCGACGCCGGTGGGGACCGACGTCGTCGTCAGGCGCTTCTCGCCGCAGGCCGCGACGGCGAGAAGGAGGAGCAGGAGTCCGGTGGCGCGCACCCGCGGAACTTAGCGGCTCGCGCCGCTCAGAACGACTGTCCGAGCGTCCAGAACCAGTAGCCGCGCTTGAGCGAACCGTCGAGCGGCACGGCGTAGTCCCACCGGATGAGCGCGATGTTGAACAGGTTCAGCCGGATGCCGAAGCCGTAGCTGCGGAGCGGATACCGCTGGACCGCGAGGTCGTAGTTGGCCGGACGGCTCCCGTACACCGTCTGGTCCTTGCTCCACGCCATGCCCCAATCGTAGAACACGAGGCCATCGACCGGGGGCAGCGAGACCGGCAGGAGACCCAGGTCGAAGCGGCGCACGAGCGGGAAGCGCAGCTCGACGTTCGCGAAGGCCACGCGGCTGCCGAGGAGCTGGCTCGCGCCGCAGGCGCTCGGATCCGTCGACGTCGTCTGGCAGTCTCCGGCGTAATACTCGCGATCGTAGCCGCGGATGAAGTCGGGGCGCCCGATGTACTTGGGGAACTCGAGTTCGTCCGGCCCGGCCGAGACGTTCGCCGTGAGGCGCGACGCGAGCGTGAGGAAGTTGAACAGGATCGCGTCATAGCGACGGTAGTCCATGGAGTAGGTCGTCCACGCGACGCCCCCCATGTTGCGCTCGATCCCGAAGCGGTACCGCTGGCCGTAGATGCCGCCGGTCGCGCCGAACAGGGCGTTGTCCTTCACGTACGCGACGAAGGGTGCCGTGTAGTTGAGCGAGCCGATGCCGACGATCGAGTCGAGGTAGAAGCCCGTCGCGAACCCCTGCGAATAGTCCACGCCCTGGCTGATGTACATCAGGGCCCGGTCGATGTTGTTGAACGAGGCCCCGTACTCGAATCGCGCGAAGCGATTGAGGGGGTAGATCCCGTTCAGGAACCCGCTGCGCGCGATGAACCGCGCGAGGATCTGCGTCTGCACCACCTGGCTGCCGCCGCCGGTCTCGTACCCGCCGGCGTAGAAGAAGTACGGCTGCTGCGCGACGCCGCCCTGGTACTGGAAGCGGCCGCCGAGGTTGGTGTACTCGGCGTAGACCTGCGCCTCGGAGATGCGGCCGTTGATGCCGCCCATGAGCGCGAGCCGCTCGTTGCCGACCATGTCGGCGAGGATGATCGCGGTGCCGCCGTAGACGCCGCGCCCGAAGTTGTCCTGCGCGTACCCCACCGACGGCCGCATCACGTACTCCGGCCGGAGGGCGCCCTTGTACTTGGCGCGGCGGAACGAGGCGGGGTCGGGGAGGGCGAGGGTCGCGCTGTCGAGGAGCGCGGCCATCGACACGCCCTGCGACTCGCCCGACGGGAGCACCGCGGTGTAGCGGAGCCCGTCGGCCGCCCGATAGACCGACCGGCGACGCGGGTTGGAGGCCGCGGCGGCGAGCGCCTTCGCGGCGGCGATGCTGTCCGACATCTGCCGGGCGAGCGCGCCGATGGCCTGCCCGGCGCGCGCGGCCTGGTCCGCCGGCGCGGTGACCTCCGCCGCGGCGACCACCGGCGTCTGCGCCACGCGGAAGGGTTCCTTCTTCAGCTGGCGCGGATTCACCACGCTCCAGATGGTGAAGTTGCCGTCGTCATGGTACGTGAAGGCGAGCTTGTCGGCCTCGCGCGCCCAGCTCATCGCGGGACTGTCCTCGGTCACCGAGAGCACGCCGCCGACGAACTTCGTCAGCTG